>CAZRKU010000016.1:444-25282 GCA_964600685.1 uncultured Frigidibacter sp.
CGACGATGTGGACGATGCCCTGGCGGATGTCGGAGACGGGATAATAGTTGATGCCGAAGTCGCGGGCATTCCGGTCGAGCGCCTCGACCTGGATGCGGCTTTCCTGGTTGTCGATGTGCTTGTCGCGGCCTTCGGTGGTCGGCACGTTGTGATCGGGCACGGCGATGGTCTTGTCCGGGGCATGGACCTTGCGGCCCGCCAGGCGCAGGCCCTCGAAGGCCTGCGGGCTGGTCACTTCATGAACGAGGTGACGGTCGATGTAGAGCAGGCAGGTGCCGTCGGCATCTTCATGCGCGACATGGGCATCCCAGATCTTGTCATAGAGGGTTTTCGGGCCAGATTTGGCAGCGCGAGATTCGTGGGGGCCGGTCATGGCTATCTCTCAGCTTGGAAAAGGAGGAATGGCGAAGCGGGCGCGAAACGCCGGTCAGCTGCGCGCCAGAATCGAGACAGTGGCCCCGTAGAAGCGCCAAGGCAGGCGCGCGCGGTCGTCCATGTCGAAGAAACGCATCATGGGCCGGGCTTTTACGCCTATTTTCCAGGCTGGGCAATCGGGCATTCATCGCCAGATGCGACAGAACCGGCGTCGGGATGCGCCGGTTCTGTCGCTGGCGATGCGTGTCATGGCAGGTCAGCAGCCCGCGAAGAGGCCCTGGTCGATTTCGCGTTCACGCCGCTCCAGATCGTAAAGGCTGACGGCCTGGTTCAGATAGGTCTGTTCAAGCTCGCGCCGGTCGGGCCGGCGGAACAGACGGGCAAGATAACGTTTCATGTCTTTTACTCCTTTGCCCTCCCCTCTCTCAAAGATGCTGCGCTGCGGCGTAAATTCCAGAGACGATTCGGTAGCCTTGCCATGCACAGAACGCATGGCTTGGGCGATACTGGTGCGAAAAAGGGGCCGGAAGTCACAGTCGACCCGCGGTCGGGCCTTCCTTCATTGAGCTTTCGCAATTCCGATGTTACCTTGAAGACATGCCCTGCGCCGGGGCTTGGATCGGCGCGCAACACAGGAGGGCAATGTTCTGTCCAGTCTTCATACCGCAGCCGAACCCCCGGCTGCACGGACGGCGCCGATGACGGCGCGGTCTTCCGATGGGCAAAGCGAAGCGTTGCTGGCCCGCATTCTCGCCTCCCTCGATGACGACAAGGCCGAAAACGTGGTCACGATCGACCTGCGCGGGCGGTCGTCGGTTGCCGATTTCATGGTCATCGCCTCGGGCCGGTCCTCGCGTCAGGTCGCGGCCATCGCCGAGAAGCTGGTCGAGCGTCTGAAAGAGGAAACCGGCCGCGGCTCCAAGATCGAGGGCAAGGAGCAGGGCGACTGGGTGCTGATCGACACCCAGGACGTGATCGTGCATGTCTTCCGCCCGGAAGTGCGCGATTTCTATCAGTTGGAAAAGATGTGGATGCCGGGTGCGTCCGGGCATCTGGGCGCGGACAGCGCGGCGCCGTCGGCCTGATCGGGCGGGCGCATGCGGGTTTCCATCTGTGCGGTGGGCCGCCTGAGGGCCGGGCCCGAGCACGCGCTGATTTCGGACTATCTGCAAAGGTTTGACAGAACCGGGCGGGCCTTGGGCCTTGGTCCGGCAAAGGTCATCGAGGTTGAAGACCGGAAGGGCGGCGGGATGGCCGCCGAGGCCGACCTGCTGGCGCGGGCGATCCCCTCGGGCGCGCTGGTCGTGGCGCTGGATGAACGGGGCCGGGTGCAATCCTCGCCGGAATTTGCCGCCGATCTGGCCGGCTGGCGTGATGCGAGGCGGCAGGATCTGGCCTTTGTCATCGGTGGCGCGGACGGCCTCCTGCCCGCCCTGCGGGACCGCGCGGACGCGGCGCTGAGTTTCGGGCGCATGGTCTGGCCGCATCTGCTGGTCCGGGTGATGCTGAGCGAGCAACTTTACCGCGCGGCCTCGATCCTTGCCGGCGCGCCTTATCACCGGGTGTGAGCGCGCGAGCGCGCGACTGCGCGGTTGGGCAAGTTCCGCGCGCCCGGTTGCCGCCCGGCCCGTCCCGGCTTAGAAGGGGCCGACCGCCGCGAAGGAGCCGCCGATGACCCGCCCGAAACCCGTCGTTCTGTGCATTCTCGACGGCTGGGGATTGCGCGCGGATCGGGTGGGGAATGCGGTGGCACTGGCCGCGACACCCGCCTGGGACGGGCTTCTGGCGAGCTGCCCCAAAGCGCAACTGATCACGCACGGGCCGGATGTCGGTCTGCCCAGCGGGCAAATGGGCAATTCCGAGGTCGGCCATACCAACATCGGCGCGGGGCGCGTGGTGGCGATGGACCTGGGCCAGATCGACCTGGCGATCGAGGACCGGAGCTTCTTTTCCAACGAGGCGATGACGGCCTTCGCCCAGACGCTGAAAGGCACCGGCGGGACCGCGCATCTGATGGGCGTGATCTCCGACGGGGGGGTGCATGGCCATGTCGAACATGTGATTTCTGCTGCGGAGGCAATCACCGCCATGGGTGTGGCGGTCGCGCTGCATGCGGTGACGGACGGGCGCGATGTGGCGCCGTCGTCCGCGGACCGGTTCATCCCCGATCTGGTGCGCCGCCTGCCGAAGGGCGCGCGGGTGGTCACGGTCAGCGGGCGGTTTTACGCGATGGACCGCGACAACCGCTGGGAACGGGTGGCGAAAGCCTACGCGGCGATGGTGAAGGCCGAAGGGCCGCGCGTTCCTGACGCGTCGAGTGCCGTGGCCGAGGCTTACGGGCGCGGCGAGACGGACGAATTCATCCAGCCCACGGTGGTTGGCGACTATCCCGGCGCGCGCGATGGCGACGGCTTCTTCTGCCTGAACTTCCGCGCCGACCGGGCGCGGGAGATTCTGCTGGCCGTGGGCGAGGATGCCTTTGCCGGGTTCGAGCGCGGCGTGCGCCCGCACTGGGCCGCCCTTCTGGGGCTGGTCGATTATTCCAAGACCCATGATGCGTTCATGGCGGCGGCCTATCCCAAGCGCCCCGTCGTCAATACGCTCGGGGCCTGGGTGGCCGCGAGGGGTCTGCGTCAGTTCCGGCTGGCTGAGACGGAGAAATATCCTCATGTCACCTTCTTCCTGAACGGGGGCCGCGAAGTGCCGGAGGCGGGGGAGGAACGCTACATGGCCTCCTCGCCCAAGGTCGCGACCTATGACCTGCAACCGGAAATGTCGTCGGTCGAGGTGACGGACCAGTTGGTGAAGGCAATCGAGGCAGGCTATGACCTGATCGTGGTGAATTACGCCAACCCCGATATGGTGGGCCATACCGGCAGCCTGCCCGCCGCCATCGCCGCCTGCGAGGCGGTCGACCGCAGGCTGGCGCGGGTTCTGGCCGCGCTCGATGCAGCCGGGGGCGCGATGATCGTGACCGCCGATCACGGCAATGCCGAACTGATGATCGACCCGGTGACGGGCGGGCCGCATACGGCGCACACGACCAATCCGGTGCCGGTGGTGCTGGTCGGCGGCCCGGAGGGCGCGCGGCTGCGAAACGGGCGGCTCTCGGATCTTGCGCCCACCCTTCTGGACCTGATGGAACTGCCGCTGCCCCCGGAAATGACCGGCAAAACCCTGATCGAGCGGACCCGCGCATGAGGTGCCCGTCTGCGGCCCTTTTGCTGCTTCTGGTCGGGCTTGCCCAACCCGCCGGCGCGCAGGCCCCGGCGGCCAGGGCCGCCGAACAGGCGGCGGCCGATCTGCGCACCGCCATCGAGACCCTGAAGACCGCCGAGAGCGGCAAGGACCGGATTGCGGCGCTGACCGCCACCATCCGCGCCTATGAAACCGGGTTTGCGGCGCTGCGCGATGCCATGCGCAGCGCAGTGGTGCGAGAGGCCGAGATCGCCGCCGGCTTCGAAGCGCGGCGCGAGCAGATCGGCCAGCTTCTTGGCATCATGTCGACGATGGAACGCGCGCCCGCGCCGCTTCTGCTGCTGCATCCGTCCGGGCCCTTGGGCACCGCGCGCTCCGAGATGATCCTGTCGGCCGTCGCACCCGCGCTTCAGGGCGAGGCGGACAGGCTGAAGGCCGAACTGACCGAGATGCGCAATATCCGCGCGCTTCAACAGGAAACGGCGGCGATGCTGGAACGCGGGCTTCAGGCGGTGCAGACCGCCCGCACCACGCTGGCCCAGGCCATTCAGGACCGCACGGACCTGCCGCGCCGCTATCTGGAAGACCCGGCGGAGCTGACACAGCTGCTCGACAATGCCGATACGCTCGATGCGTTCGCCACCGGCCTCAGCGATATGGAGACCGACATCGGCGCGCCGCTTGAGGATTTCGCCTCGGCTGAGGGTGCCCTGCCGTTGCCGGTGTTCGGCCAGCTTCTGCGCAAGGCGGGCGAGGCCGACGCCGCCGGGATCGTGCGGCCCGGCCTTCTGGTGGCCGCACGGCCGGCGGCTTTGGTCACGACACCCTGGCCGGCGACCATCCGCTATCGCGGCCCGCTTCTGGACTACGGAAATGTGATGATACTCGAACCCGCGCGCGGCTATCTTCTGGTTCTGGCGGGCATGGGCAGCGTCTTCGGCAACACCGGCGATGTTCTGGCGGCGGGCGCGCCCGTCGGCCTGATGGGCGGCGAGGAATTGGCCGCCCCCTCGGGCGGGGCAGGTAAAGAAGGTAGTGGTGCAGGCGGCACAGAAACGCTTTATATCGAACTGAGACTGGATGGCGCGACCATCGACCCCGGTCCCTGGTTCGTGGAAACGAAGGACAAGTAGACGATGAAGAAGTTTATCTATTCGGCCTTGCTGGGCACGGTGGCGGGCGTGGTCCTGACCACGCAGGTGGCGGGCCCTCTGGTCGCGCAGGAGGCCGAAAAGCCCGCCTCGGTCTATGAGCAGCTCGACCTCTTTGGCGACATCTTCGAACGGATCCGCGCGCAATATGTCGAGCAGGTCGACGAACGCGAGCTGATCCAGGCCGCAATCAACGGGATGCTCACCTCGCTCGACCCGCATTCGAGCTATATGCCGCCCGAAGACTATTCGGAAATGCGCGAACAGACCCGCGGTGAGTTCGGCGGCCTCGGAATCGAGGTGACGCAGGAAGAGGGGTTCGTGAAGGTCGTGTCGCCCATCGACGGGACACCGGCCGCGAAAGCCGGGATCAGGTCGGGCGATTTCATCACCCAGGTGAATGGCGAAAGCCTGATGGGGCTGACGCTGGACGAGGCGGTCAACATGATGCGCGGGCCGATCGGGTCGGAGATCATCGTGACCATCGCCCGGGAGGGGACGGACGAGCCGTTCGACGTGACCATCGTGCGCGAAACGATCAAGATCGCTGCGGTGAAGGCGCGCACCGATCAAAGCACGGTCATCCTGCGGGTGACGACCTTCAGCGACCAGACCTTCAGCGGTCTTGAGGAAGGTATCAGGAAATCCATCGACGAGCTGGGCGGCATCGACAAGGTGAACGGCTTCGTCCTTGACCTGCGCAACAATCCCGGCGGCCTCCTGACCCAGGCGATCGCCGTGTCGGATGCCTTCCTGGAAAAGGGCGAGATCGTCTCCACCCGCGGCCGCAAGCCGGAGGACAGCGAGCGGTTCAACGCCGAACCCGGCGATCTGGCCCAGGGCAAGCCGGTCGTGGTGCTGATCAACGGCGGCTCCGCCTCGGCGTCCGAGATCGTGACGGGGGCGCTGCAGGACCATCGCCGCGCCATCGTCGTTGGCACCAAGAGCTTCGGCAAGGGCTCGGTCCAGACGGTGATCCCGCTGAAGGGTGATGCGGCCATGCGCCTGACGACAGCGCGCTATTACACGCCGTCAGGCCGGTCGATCCAGTCGCTCGGGATTTCGCCCGACATCGTGGTCGAACAGCCCGCGCCGCCGCCGGTCGATCCGAACGCGCCGGTAGAGACGCCGGAGGAAAGCGCCGCCCGCCAGACCCGGTCGGAAGCCGACCTGCGCGGCGCGCTGTCCAATGATTCGATGACCGACGATGAAAGGAAGGTCTTCGAAGCAGAACAGAAACAGGCTGAAGAGGCCGCCAAGCGCCGCAAGGACGATTATCAGATGGCCTATGCGATCGACATCATCAAAGGCCTGACGGTGGCGCAGGCCGCAAACTGAGGCCGCAAACTGAGGCCGGGGGGGGGCGGGTGTGCCGGCCCCCGACCGCCTGCATGGAAAGATACGATGGCCGACGAAAGCCTGCCCTACCGCCCCTGCGTGGGGGTCATGCTGATCAATGCCGAAGGGCTGATCTTTGCCGCGCAGCGCCGCGACAGCGACAGCCCGGCCTGGCAGATGCCGCAGGGCGGGATCGACGAGGGCGAAAAGCCCCGCCAGGCGGCGTTGCGCGAACTCCGGGAAGAAACCGGCGTCACCGCCGATCTGGTCGATTTCATCGGCAAGACCCACCATTGGGTCACCTACGATCTGCCGCCCGAGCTACTGGGCAAGGTCTGGGGCGGCAGATATCGCGGGCAGAAGCAGAAATGGTTCCTCTATCGCTATCTCGGGCGGGACGATCAGGTGAACATCGCCACGGCCCATCCCGAATTTTCACGTTGGAAATGGGTGACCGCCGAGGAAATGGTCGGCGCCATCGTCCCCTTCAAACGCGCGGTCTATCAGGAAGTGGTGCAGGCTTTCCGCGCCTATCTGGCCTGATCCTCAGAAGGTCGGCGGCGTCGCGGCGCTGACGATCACGCATTCCCCCGGCCCCGGATTGCGGAACCGATGCGCCAGGCGGCTGTTGAAGTGATAGGCATCGCCTTCGCGCAGCTGGCGGGTTTCGCCGGCCACCGTCAATTCGATCTGGCCGGTGATCACGATGCCCGCTTCCTCGCCTTCGTGGCTATAGACATCCGGGCCGGTGTCGGCGCCCGGCGCGTAGCGTTCATAGAGCATGAGAAGGTCGCTGTCGGCGGCATGGCCGATGCGCAGGAAGCGGATCAGCCGGTCGGATTCCGCGCCGGGCGGGATGATCTCGCGGAACTCGTCGGGGGTGAAATGCCATTTGGCCTCCGATCCCTCATCTTCGGCGAAGAAGGCGCTGAGCGGCATGTTCAGGCCGGACATGATCTTCTTCAGCGTCGCGATCGAGGGGCTGGTGCGGTTCTGCTCGATCATCGAGATCATCGCGCCGGTCACGCCGGCTGCCACGGCAAGCTGGCGCTGCGACATCTTGCGCGCCTCGCGTTCGGCTTTCAGCCGCGCACCCGTATCGAAACTCATCTCTTCCCCTTTTGGCCCCCGGAAAACGCTTGCCGCAGGCGGCGGTGATTGATAAATTTATTTGTCGACAGCATAGTATATTAAGCAGAATTAGCAACGGGCCGGGATTCGTTTTCTGCCCTACCATGAGGAGCGCCATGAGCAACGCCGAAATCGAAACCCGCCGCAAGGCCGCCATGTCGCGCGGCGTGGGCGTTCTGACCCAGATCTTCGTCGACCGCGCCGAAAATGCCGAGATCTGGGACAAGGAAGGCAACCGTTACATCGACTTTGCCGCCGGCATCGCGGTGGTGAACACCGGCCACCGTCATCCCAAGGTCATCGCGGCGGTGAAGGATCAACTGGATCACTTCACCCACACCTGCCATCAGGTCGTGCCCTATGAAAACTACGTGCGGCTGGCCGAACGGCTGAATGCCATCGTCCCGATCAAGGGCGAGAAGAAGTCGATCTTCGTCACCACCGGCGCCGAGGCGGTCGAGAACGCGATCAAGATCGCCCGCGCCGCGACCGGGCGTCAGGCGGTCGTCGCCTTTTCCGGCGCCTTCCATGGCCGGACCTTCATGGGCATGGCCCTGACCGGCAAGGTCGTGCCCTACAAGGTCGGTTTCGGTGCGATGCCGAACGATGTGTTCCATGTGCCCTTCCCGGTGCCGCTGCATGGCGTCAGCGTCGAACAGTCACTGGAAACGCTGAACTATCTTTTCAAGGCCGATGTCGACCCCAAGCGGGTGGCCGCGATCATCCTGGAACCCGTGCAGGGCGAAGGCGGCTTCTACGAGGCGCCGCGCGCCTTCTTCAAGGCTCTGCGCGCGATCTGCGATGAGCACGGCATCCTGCTGATCGCCGACGAGGTGCAGACCGGCTTTGCCCGCACCGGCAAGATGTTCGCGATGGAACATCATGACGTGCAGCCCGACCTGATCACGATGGCCAAGGCGCTGGCGGGCGGTTTCCCGCTGGCCGCCGTCACCGGCCGGGCCGAGATCATGGACGCCCCCGGCCCGGGCGGCCTCGGCGGCACCTATGGCGGCTCGCCCATGGGAATCGCGGCGGCGAATGCGGTTCTGGATGTGATCGAGGAGGAAAGGCTCTGCGACCGTGCCAACCAGCTTGGCTCGCGCCTGAAGCAGCATCTGGAAATGCTGCGCGACGAGGTGCCGGAGATCGCCGATATCCGCGGCCCCGGCTTCATGAACGCGGTCGAGTTCAATGTGGGCGGCAAGCCTTCCGCCGATTTTGCCAACAGGGTCCGGGCCGAGGCGCTGAACCGCGGCCTGATCCTTCTGACCTGCGGGGTGCATGGCAATGTGATCCGCTTCCTGGCGCCGATCACCATCCAGGACGAGGTTTTCACCGAGGCGCTGGGCAAGCTCGACGCGTCCATCCGCGCCGCCCGCGCGGCCTGAGTGATCCAGAGGCGACGCCTGCGGCGTCAAGCCGATACATTTGCGCCGCAGGCCTGAGGCCTGCGGCGCTTGTGCCTCCGGCGGGGATATTTTCAGACAGAAAATGAGCCCGCCATTTTCTGTCCGCAAATATCCCACAGGGGTCCGGGGGTGTGAAACCCCCGGCGCATTCAGCCGCGCAGGCGTTTCAGGATATCGAAGCTCGCATACCCGTCGGGGATCAGGCCGATCGATCGCTGGAAGGCCTTGACGGCGGCGATGGTCCTGGGGCCGACCTTGCCGTCGGCGCCGCCCGTATCAAACCCGGCCGATGTCAGGCGTTCCTGCAACTCGATCCGTTCATCCAGTTGCAAGGCGCGGTCTTCGCGTGGCCAGGCGGCCTGAATGGGCGCACCGCCCTTCAGTTGGTCGGCGAGATGCCCGACGGCAATCACATAGGCGTCGGCGGCATTGTATTTCTCGATCGCGCGGAAGTTCGGGAAGATCATGAAGGCGGCGCCCCGCGCGCCTGCGGGCAGGAGGATCGAGGCAGGCCCGTGATCGGGCAGCTTGCGGCCTGCCATGTCGCGGACCCCGAGCGCGGCCCAGTCGGCCGCCGACTTGCGCACGCCATCTCCGGTGAGATCCACGTCGAAATCGGCGGGAAGCTGCACCTCGGCCCCCCAAAGACGCCCCGGCGCCCAGCCGGAGCGGGCGAGATAGGCGGCGGTCGAGGCAAGCGCGTCCGCCGGATCGTCCGACCAGATATCGCGCCGCCCGTCGCCGGTGAAATCGACCGCAAACGCAAGATAGGAGGTCGGGATGAACTGGGTATGGCCCATCGCCCCTGCCCAGCTGCCGGTCATGTTGGCGGGCGTGACGTTGCCGGCCTGAATGATTTCGAGCGCGGCCAGAAGCTGCTGTTCAAAGAACCGGCCGCGACGCCCGTCATAGGCGAGTGTCGCCAGCGACCGGATCAGCGGCCGGTCGCCGCGGTTGGCACCATAGGAGCTTTCCAGCCCCCAGACGGCAACCACCACCTCCTTCTCGACGCCATAGGTCGCCTCGATCTGGTCGAGCAGCTTGCGGTGGCGTTTCAGCGCCTTCCGGCCGTTCGCCACCCGTTCCTCCGATACGGCCTTGTCGAGATAGTCCCAGATCGGCCTGACGAATTCGCCCTGATTGCGGTCCTTCTCGATCACGGTAGGGTCGTAGGTCACCCCCGCGAAGGCCGATCGCAGCACGTCGGGGTCGATACCACGTGCTGCCGCCCGCCCCACGAAGTCATTCACCCAGCGGTCAAAGCCCGCCTCCGATCCGACGGTGACAAGCTGTTCGGGGCCTGCGGGCATGGTCGATCCTGAAAGCTGGGGGAATACGGCCGGATCATCCGGCAAGGGGGGTGTTGCCAAAAGCGCAAGCATCAGCCCGGCTGGAAGAATCTGCATGGGAACCGCCTGTCGTTCGTTTTTCGTATCCTAGCCGTCTTTCAACCCCCGGAAAAGGTGGGCGGTGGACCGGCCTCGTGGGTGCGGCGGCTCAGCGCCGACGGCGTTCGACCTTGCGACTGAGTTTCGCCGCCCTGGCCTTGGCCAGTGCCGGTTTGCGCGGGATGCGCCCCCCGCGTCGGGCGCTGGCCCCGATGGCGATCGGATCGCCGTCGATCTCCAGCAGTTCCAGCATCAGCCCGCCGGTCGTTGGAACCGCCTCGGCGAGGCGCACGGTGACGCGCTGGCCGAGCCGGATCAGTCGGCCGGTATCGGCCCCCATCAGGGTCTGGCTGTCGGCGTCGTGGTGGAAGAACTCGCGCCCGAGCGTGCGGATCGGGATCAACCCGTCGGCGCCGGTTTCATCGAGCTTCACGAAAAGGCCAAACTTTGCCACACCGCTGATCCGGCCGGCAAATTCCGCGCCGACCCGGTCGGAAAGATAGGCAGCCAGATAGCGGTCGGTCGTATCGCGCTCTGCCGCCATCGAGCGGCGTTCGGAATCCGAGATCTGCTGGGCGGTGTCCTCCAGCATCTCCACGTCCTGCGGGCTGAGGCCGTCCTTGCCCCAGCCATGACCCGAAATCAGCGCCCGATGCACGATCAGGTCGGAATAGCGGCGGATGGGCGAGGTGAAGTGGGCGTAATTCTTCAGCGCCAGCCCGAAATGGCCAAAGTTCTGCGGGTGGTAGTAGGCCTGGGTCATCGAACGCAGCGTGGTGATGTTCATCAGCTCGTCAAAGTCGGTGCCTTCCGATTGCTGCAGGAGCCGGTTGAGCGAGGCGGTCTTCAGCACCTGACCCTTGGCCAGGGTAAAGCCCGACGCCTCGGCCACCATGCGCAGCGCGTCGATCTTCTCGGGGCTGGGCTCCTCGTGGACGCGGTAGAGAAGCGGACGGCGAAGCCGGATCAGTTCCTCGGCGGCGGCGACATTCGCAAGGATCATGAATTCCTCGATCAGCCGGTGCGCATCAAGCCGTTCCTTGAAAGCGACCGACCGGACCCGCCCGTCGGGCGTCAGTTCGATCTTGCGTTCGGGCAGGTCGAGGTCGAGCGGCTGGCGCGCGGCGCGGGCCTTGATGCAGGCTTCGTAGGCTGCATAGAGGGGTGCGATCACATCCTGCAGCAGCGGCGCAGTGCGGTCGCTGGGGTTCCCGTCGCGGGCGGCCTGCACCTCCTCATAGGCCAGCGCCCCCTGCGAGCGGATCAGGCCGCGGGTGAAGCGGTGCGACAGCTTGTTGCCGGCCGCGTCGATCCTCATACGGACGGCAAGGACCGCGCGGTCCACATGTTCATGCAGTGAGCACAGATCGCCCGACAGCCGGTCGGGCAGCATCGGCACGACACGATCGGGGAAATAGGTCGAGTTGCCCCGCAACCGCGCCTCGCGGTCGAGCGCGGACTGGGGCGTCACATAATGGGCCACGTCGGCGATGGCGACCCAGATCACATGGCCGCCCTCATTGGCCGGGTCCTCGTCCGCATGGGCATAGACGGCATCGTCGCGGTCGCGGGCGTCCGCCGGGTCGATGGTCAGGAACGGCAGTGCCCGCAGGTCCTCGCGGTCACCAAGCGGTGCCGGCGCCATCGCGTCGGCCTCGGCGATCACCGCATCGGGAAACTGGTCGGGGATGCCGTGCTGATGAATGGCGATCAGCGACACGGCCTTTGGCGCGGACGGGTCGCCCAGACGTTCGACGATGCGCGCGCGCGGCAGGCCAAGGCGCGCCTTCGGCCCGGCCAGTTCCGCCTCGACCAGTTCGCCGTCCCTGGCGCCCTGGGTCGCGTCGGCGGCGACCTGCCATTCCTTGTCGGAGCCCTTGTCGATCGCCACGATCCGCCCGCCTTCGGTCGTCTTGCGGAAGATGCCGACGATGCGGATCGGGTTGGCGCCGATCTTGCGGATCAGGCGCGCCTCATAGTCATGGCCGTCGCCCCTGACCGGGTTGAGCCGGGCGAGGATACGGTCGCCTTCGGCCACGGGCGCATCGGACTTGCGCGGCTGAAAGAGGATGCGCGGCTCCGGCCCCTCGCCCTGCCATTCGAGCGCGCGGGCAAACTGATCGCCGTGAGCATCGGGCGAAAGGATCAGAAGAACAGCGACCGGAGGCAGTTCTGCCGCGTCACGGTAACTTTTCCGCCGTCGCTCCAGCGCGCCGTCGCCTTCCAGTTCCTTGAGCAGGCGCTTCAGCTCGATCCGTTCGGCCCCTTTGATGCCGAACGCCTTGGCAATGTCGCGCTTGGCCGACAGGCCGGGATTGTCGGCGATCCACTGAAGCACTTCGTCCTTTGAAGGTATGCGTCCCATGCCGCCGCCCTACCATGGACCGCCGAGCGCGTCATGTGGAAAGCGCGCGCCTGGCCCGCAGGTTCTGTCGTGAGTATTCGGGCAAAGAAGAAAATGCAGGACTTCTTCTTTGCCCGAATACTCCGGGAGCGCGAGGGCAGCGCCCTCGCCCCGCACAGGGCCGCGATCAGCCGAAATAGTCTTTCAGGATACGGCTGTAGATTGTTTTCAGCTTTGCGATCTGCGCCACTTCGACGCGCTCGTCGACCTGATGCATGGTCTTGCCGACCAGACCGAATTCGACGACCGGACAATGATCTTTCACGAAGCGCGCGTCCGACGTGCCGCCCGAGGTCGAGAGGGCCGGATCGCGGCCGGTTTCCGCCGTCACCGCGCCCGCGACCAGCCGCACGAAGTCGCCGGGCGGAGTGACGAAGCTTTCGCCCGCGATGTCGATGGACAGGGCGAAGGTCACGCCGGTTTCCACCTCGACCCGGCCCGCCTCGGCCCTGAGCCAGTCGGAAAGGCCCGCGCCGCTGTGGGCATCGTTGAAGCGGATGTTCACCGTGGCCTTGGCGCGCGCGGGGATGACGTTGCCCGCCGGGTTGCCGGTGTCGATCGTGGTGATCTGCAAGGTCGAGGCATCGAAATGATCGGTGCCTTCGTCCAGCCTGTGGCTTGCCAGCCGGTCCAGCAGCCGCACCATGGCGTGAAGCGGGTTCCTGGCGCGGTGCGGATAGGCGGAATGGCCCTGCACGCCCTTGGCTTCGAAATGACAGGTGAGCGAGCCGCGCCGCCCGATCTTCATCATGTCGCCCAGTTCCTCTGGGCAGGTCGGTTCACCCACCAGACAGACCGACATGGCCTCGCCGCGCGCCTTCATGTCGTCGAGGATCGCGATGGTGCCGTCGGTGCCGGCTGCTTCCTCGTCGCCGGTGATCGTCAGGATGATCGCGCCGTCGGGCGGGGTCTGGCGCACGAAATCGACCGCCGCCGCCACGAAAGCCGCCACGCCGGATTTCATGTCGGTCGCGCCGCGGCCCCAGAGCCAGCCGTCGATCACCGCGCCGCAGAAGGGGTCATGGGTCCAGGCGGCAAGATCGCCCACCGGCACCACATCGGTATGGCCGTTGAATCCGAAGGTCCGGTTCGCGCCCTGACGGCCCCAGCGGGCGAAAAGGTTGGCGATGCCGTTGCGGTCGACGCGGCGGCAGTCGAACCCGGCGCCGGAGAGGAGCTTTTCCAGAAGCTGCAGCGCGCCGCCCTCCGCAGGCGTGACCGAAGGGCAGCGGATCAGATCGGCGGTCAGCGCGACGGGATCGACGGGCGAACGGTTCATGGCGGCTCCTCGGTCAGTGCAGCGTGCGGGCGCGGTCTTCGTCGCCGAAAAACGGCGTGGCCTGCACCACGATCACGGCATTTTCGGCCAGGGCCTGCGCCATGAGATCCCGCTCATCCGCGTCGATCTCGTGGCCTTGGGCGATGCGCTCCTCGGCGGTGCCATAGCCGGTCACGTCAAGGGGGGCCATGTCGGCCTGTTTCAGGACCGCCACGCATTCGCGCACGGCCTCTTCTTCGGAAACGCCGGTGGAATAGCACAGAAGGGCCGCCCCGGTGGCCCCCTTCGGCAGCCCGTCGCCCTCCTTGCGGCCGACCTCGACCAGCAGGGTATAGACCTTCTGGAGGCGCTTCGGTTTTTCTGGTTTCTCGGTGTCGTCGGTCATGGCAGGGCTTTCGCAGGGCGATGGGTCTCAGTCGCGCAGCAGTTCGTTGATCGAGGTCTTGGACCGCGTCTGCGCATCGACCTTCTTCACGATGACCGCGCAGTAGAGGTTGATCCCGTTCTTCGACGGCATGGAGCCGGCCACGACGACCGATCCGGCGGGCACTTCGCCATACATCACCGCCCCGGTTTCCCGGTCGACGATCTTGGTCGACTGGCCGATAAAGACGCCCATGCCAAGGACCGAACCTTCGCGCACGATGCAGCCTTCGACGACCTCGGACCGCGCACCGATGAAGCAGTTGTCCTCGATGATCGTCGGCCCGGCCTGCATCGGCTCCAGCACGCCGCCGATGCCGACGCCGCCCGACAGGTGCACGTTCTTGCCGATCTGCGCGCAGGAGCCGACCGTCGCCCAGCCATCCACCATCGAGCCCTCATCGACATAGGCACCGATGTTGACGAAAGACGGCATCAGCACCACGCCCTTGGCGATATAGGCGGAGCGGCGGACGATCGAGCCGGGCACGGCACGAAAACCCGCCGCGCGCCATTGGCTGTCGCCCCAGCCGTCGAACTTCGAGGGCACCTTGTCCCACCAGGTCGTGCCGCCGTTGCCGCCCGAAATCGGATACATGTCGGTCAGGCGGAAGGACAGGAGAACCGCCTTCTTCGCCCATTGGTTCACATGCCACCTGCCGTCGGCCTGACGTTCGGCCACCCGCAGCCTGCCGCTGTCCAGCGCGCTCAACGTCGCCTCGATCGCATCGCGGGCCTCGCCCTTCGTCGCGGGGCTGATGGCTTCGCGGCCCTCCCAGGCGGTTTCGACGGCGGCTTCCAGCGCGGCGTTGGACATGGATCACTCCCTGGCGTGTGAGGTGGCGGCGGTTTGTCCGGCAAACTGGCCTATAGTGGGCGCGGCCCGTCAGTTCAATGCGACGTTTCAGGCAAAGGTTCCGGCGCGGGATTGCCACCGCAGACCAGCACGGCGACGCGCTCACCGGGTTCGGGCAGGTAGGCGCCCGAAAGCAGGGCGGCAAGGGCGGTGGCCCCGCCCGGTTCAACCCATTGGCGCAATTCGCGCCAAAGGAGGGCCTGGGCCGCCAGGATGTCGGCATCCTCGACCAGAACCGAGGAGATGCCCGCCGCCTGCGCCAGTTCGAACCCGATCCGGCCGATCTTCTTTGCGCCAAGGGCATTGGCTGCGATGCCCGAGACCTCGACCACCGTTTCCGGTCCCTGCTTCAGCGCGAGATGGAGGGTGGGCGCGAGGACGGGTTCGACCGCAACAACCCTGCGGCGCCCGGCGAACCAGGCCAGCGCGCCGCCGATCAGCCCGCCACCGCCCACCGCAATCAGCACCGTGTCGGCAGAATGGCCCTGATCTTCCCATTCGGCGAACAGCGTCCCCTGTCCGGCCACGGTCGCGGGCGCGTCATAGGCATGGATCTGCATCGCGCCGGTCTCCGCCTCATAGGCGCGCGCCGCGGCCAGGGCGTTGTCATAGACGCCGGGCACCACTGTCAGATCGGCCCCCGAGCGGCGGATAAGACCGATCTTGGCGGGTCCGGCAAATTCGGGAACGAACACTTTGGCCCGGTGTCCCAGCCGGTGAGCGGCAAAGGCAACCGCCGCGCCGTGGTTGCCACCTGACGCCGCGACGACCCCGGCCTCGGGCACCGGCATCGACAGAAGCGAGTTGAACGCCCCGCGCGCCTTGAAGGAGCCGGTATGCTGCATCTGTTCGAGTTTCAGTTCCAGGGGAAAGCCCGCGAGCGTCGCCTCGATCACCGGCGTCCGGCGAACATGGGGCGCAATCCGCAATCTGGCCTCGGATATGGCGGAATTCCAGTCCAGTATAGCCTCCCTAGCCCTCTTGTGCCGGAATCTATAGGTCTAGGAGCACGAGCGAACAAGGACCGCATGATGAAAGAAGATCCCCGCATCCATCCGTTCCGCGACAGCCATCAGGATGTGGCCGCCGCCGACCGTATCCCCGATACGCCGCAGACCCGGGCGCCCGCCTACCGGCTGGCCTTTGCCGACCACGAATTCATGTGCCGCGAAGAACTGCGGCCCGTGCGGCTTCAGCTGGAACTCTTGAAACCGCAGATGATGCTGGACGAACGCGGGATCAGATCGACGATCGTGCTGTTCGGGGGTGCGCGCATCCCGGAGCCCACCCGGAAGGACAGCGCAAAGACCCCGGCACTGGCCGATCTGTCGCGGTATTATGACGAAGCACGCCGCTTTGCCCGGCTGATGACCGCGCGCAGTCTGGAAAGTTACGGGCGGGAAAATGTCATCATGACCGGCGGCGGGCCGGGGGTGATGGAGGCCGGAAACCGCGGAGCGCACGAGGCGGGTGGCTATTCCATCGGGCTGAACATCGTTCTGCCGCACGAACAGGCGCCGAACGAATATGTGACCCCGGACCTCTGCTTCAATTTCCACTATTTCGCGATCCGCAAGATGCATTTCCTGATGCGGGCGAAGGCTATCTGCATTTTCCCCGGCGGGTTCGGCACGCTGGACGAAATGTTCGAGGCGCTGACCCTGATCCAGACCGGACGCATGGCGAAAGTGCCGTTCCTGCTGTTCGGGAAGGACTTCTGGGAGAAGATCATCAACTGGCAAGGGCTGGCCGAGGCGGGAACGATCTCTGCCGCCGACCTCGACCTGTTCCGCTATGTCGAAACGGCCGAGGAAGCGGTGGCGCTGATCACCGGCTTTTACGGTGATGACCAGGACCGGAGTGGCGACGGTCAGTGATCCGTCGTTGCCGTCAAAGGCCCGCTTCGGCTTGAATTGCCGCCCGGCTTTTCCGTGCCCGTTCGGTCGCCGATTTCAACTGGCCACAGGCGGCCATGATATCCTCGCCGCGCGGGGTGCGAATCGGGCTGGCGTAACCGGCGTTGTAGATGATGTCGGCGAAGGCGTGGATGCGGTTGCCGCTTGAGCGTTTGTAAGGCGCGCCCGGCCATTCGTTGAAGGGGATCAGGTTGACCTTGGCCGGGATGCCCTTCAGCAGTTCGACCAGCCGGTAGGCATCTTCCTTGGTGTCGTTCACGCCTTGCAGCATCACATATTCAAAGGTGATGCGTTCGGAATTGGACAGGCCGGGATAGGCGCGCAGCGCGTCCAGCAGCGTGGCGATGTTCCACTTCCTGTTGATCGGCACCAGCTGGTCGCGCACCTCGTCGGTGGTGGCATGGAAGGACACCGCCAGCAGGCAGCCGATTTCGGTCGCCGTCCGGGCAATCTCAGGCACCACGCCGCTGGTGGACAAGGTGATGCGACGGCGGCCAAGGGCGATGCCTTCGTTGTCCATCACGATCTTCATGCCGTCGCGGACGTTGTCGAGATTATAGAGCGGCTCGCCCATGCCCATCAGCACGATGTTGGAGATCAGCCGGGTTTCGTCCTTCGGTGCGCCCTGCTCCGGCCATTCGCCCAGATCGTCGCGCGCCAGCATCACCTGACCGACGATTTCGCCGGCCGTCAGGTTGCGCACCAGCTTTTGCGTGCCGGTGTGGCAGAAGGAGCAGGTCAGCGTGCAGCCGACCTGGCTTGAGATGCAGAGCGTGCCGCGATCGTCTTCAGGGATATAGACGACCTCCACCTCGTGCCCCCCGGCGATCCGCACCAGATACTTGCGCGTGCCATCGGCCGACACCTGTTTTTGCACCACTTCCGGCAGGCTGATGGTGAAATTGTCGGCCAGAAGCTGGCGGTAGTCCTTGGCCAGATTGGTCATCAGGGCAAAGTCGCGGACGCCCCAGTGATAGACCCATTGCCAGACCTGGCCCACGCGCATCTTTGCCTGACGCTCGGGCGTGCCCGCCGCGACCAGCGCCTCGCGCAGTGCCTCGCGGGTCAGGCCGACGAGGTTGACCTTGCCGCCCGCGTCAGCCTTGCGGGGGATGGCGTGCACTTCGGGCACCAGTGGTGCCGGGGTTTGCGGGTGGGTCATCGTTTCGTCCTTCGGATCAGACCCGTTCATATAGGTCAAAAGCGCCGGAAACGGAACAGGGGCCGGACATATCGACCCCGTCGTCAGTTCACCGCGCGGAATTGCTGATCATAGAGGGTCTTGAACATGCCATCCCGGGCGAGGAGTTCCCGGGTTGAGCCATGTTCGACGACCGCGCCCTCGTTGATGACGCAGATCTGATCGGCTTCCAGCACCGTCGTCAGGCGGTGCGCGATGACGATGGTGGTGCGGCCGCGCGTCAGGCGATGCAGCGCCTCTTGCACCAGCGCCTCGGACCGGGCGTCGAGCGCGCTTGTCGCTTCGTCCAGCAGCAGGATCGGGCTGTCCTTGAGGATGGCACGCGCGATGGCGAGCCTCTGTTTCTGGCCACCGGAAAGGAAGACGCCGTTTTCACCGACGGGCGTGTCATAGCCCTGTGACAGACCTTCGATGAATTCGTGCGCGTTCGCAGCCTTTGCCGCCGCGATGACTTCCGCCTCGCTCGCGCCGGGCCGGCCGATGCGGATATTGTCCGACACGCTCGCCGAAAAGAGAAACGTCCCCTGCCCCACGAAGGAGATCCTGTCGCGAAGCGACCGGAAGGACGAGGTGCGCAGATCAATCCCGTCGATCATCACGGTGCCTTCGATCGGATCATAAAGCCTGAGGATCAGGTTGAGGATGGTGGACTTGCCCCCACCCGACGGGCCGACAAGCGCGGTGGTCTTGCCTGCTTCGCAGAGGATGTTCATGTCCCGCAGGACAGGCTGGCCCGCAACCCCATAGGAAAAGCTGACGCCGCGAAATTCCACCCGGCCGGCACCGCCGGGCAGGTCGACCGGATCAGCAGCCTCGACCATCGTTTCGGGCGTGTCGAGCAGGTCGAACATCATCCCCACGGCCACGAGGTTCGCCTCGACGCTGATCCGCATGCGCGACAGCCGCTTGGCGGGTTCATAGGCCATCAGGAGCGCGGTCACGAAGGACATGAGCTGGCCGGCGGAAGTGGCCTTTTCGCCGAAGAGGCTGACCGCGCTCAGGGCGACCACGGCAGCGATGGCAAGGCCCGACAGCGTGTCCATCATCGGGCTTGTCACCGCTTCGAGACGTGCAATCGCGTTGGCGCGCTTTTCCACCTGGCCGATCGCGGAATTCATCCGGCCCGTCATGCGCTCCTCAAGCGAGAAGGCCTTGACCACCAGAATGCCACCCGAAGTCTCCTGGATGACCTTGATGATTTCCCCCAGCGAGGCCAACTCCATCGCCATGATCGTGCGCACCTTGCGCAGGATCAGCCTGACCCCGAGCAACGCCAGCGGCCCGACCACCAGCGAAATGACCGACAGTGTCGGCTGCTGATAGATCATCACCGCGACGAGGCCGATCAGCGTCATCACGTCGCGAACAAAACCGGTCACCAGAATGTCGATGATCGCCCGCGCCGCCTGGGCCGACTGGGTGATCCGCAACAGGAGGGCGGAGGATTCGTTGACGTTGAAGAAGGCAACGCCCTGCCGCAGAAGCTTGCTGTAAAGCCGCCGCTGCTGGGTCGCCACGATCCGGTTGCCGGCGCGCGTCAGCGCAACCACCTGAATGTAAGTCGCCACACCCTTCAGAAAGAAGATCAGCGCCACCGCGCCCGCCACCAGGAAGACCCGCGCCCGGTTGTCGGGCTTGGTCATGGAGTCAACGATGTCCTGCATCATCCAGGCCGTAAGCGAAGTCGTCATCGCCACGGCAATCATCGCCGCAACGGCGACAAGATAGAGTGGCAGTTGCGCGCGGACATTCTCCGAAATCAGGCGGCCGATGTTGCTTTCACGCAGGTTGGGCAGGAAGTTTCCGATCACGACATCACTTTTCGACCAAGGACCATGCGGGCGGCGCGTTTCCGTCAGACCCGCCACGCCAACCGTGCCGGTCGCGCGCCCGGTTGCTGCACATAACTATCCAGTTGCATGCGGCAAGCCAATCCCGCTTGGCAAGCACAGGGTTTCTGGCACGGGCCGGCAAACCGGCGACTTGCCGCCCAGACAGATGCGGTTTTCAATCCTGACTGTCACCCAGCCGCACCCGCAGATCACGCAGGACGGGCAGCATGGCCTTGACCTTCTCGGTGCCGATGGCCCGCACGACATCCCCGATGACCGGCGCGACGGCCGCCAGCGCCGCATCGCGCGCCGACCGTCCCGCCGGGCTGATCGAGACGAACTTGCGCCGGGCGTCATCCCAGTCGGGCCGGATATGGACATGTCCCGCCCATTCGAGTTTCGACAGCGTATTGGTCATCGCGCCGCGCGTGACGTGGAATGCATCGGCAAGCTGTGCAGGCGTGCGTTCGTCGTTCAGATGGGCAAGGTGATTCAGAACCGAAAAATGCGACAATTCCATGCCGCGCGGCAGGAAACGGGAAATCAGGTTCCGCGCCAGCTGATCGGCGGTGAACACTTCGGAAAAAAGCGCCACGGCCAGCGCGTCGGTCGCCTCGCTCGACATCACGGCCCCTCGAACGGGCGATCGTGGGACAGTGAGGGCACGCGCCCGCGTGCGCGCTCCACGGCGGCAAGATCAAGATCAACCAGCGCCACACCCACCGCCGTGCCGCCGTCGGCCAGAATTTCGCCCCAGGGCGCCACGGCCAGCGAATGGCCATGGGTGCGGCGCGGGCGGCCATTGTGGTTGGCGTGGCTGCCGCATTGCGCGGGTGCCAGGACGAAAGCCCCGTTTTCGATGGCGCGGGCGCGCAGCAGGCTTTCCCAATGGGCCGCCCCGGTCGTGTCGTTGAAGGCGGCGGGCACGGTCAGGATCGTGGCGCCCGCCTGCGCCAGATGGCGATAAAGATGCGGGAAGCGCACATCATAGCAAACGCTCATGCCGATCTGGCCAAATGGGGTATCGGCCAGAACCGCGCGATTGCCGGGGCGATAACGAGATGATTCCAGATACTTTTCCGTTTCTGACACGGTCACGTCGAACATATGGATCTTGTCGTACCGTGCCCGGATGCCGCCATCCGGCCCGATCAGGAACGACCGGTTGGCAAACCGCCCGTCGGCGTCGTGGGTCAGCAGGCCGAGCGAACCGATCAGGAGCCAGATGCCGGCCTCGGCCGCCTCGGCCCGAAGCGCGGCCAGGGTCGGGTCGTCCTCCTCGTGCCGCAGGACGGCGCGCTGATGGGCGCGGTCGGACGACAGGCAGTTCGTCACCTCGGGCGTCAGGACGAACCCGGCCCCGCCCGCGATGGCCTGCCGCACCAGATCGACCGTCACCGGCAGGTTCGCCAGCGGATCGTCGGTCACCGAAAGCTGGACAAGTCCGACCCGCATGATCAACCCGCCAACAGCGCGTCAAGCCGGCCTGCGTGGTCCAGCGCGTGCAGTTCGTCCGATCCGCCAACGTGTTTTCCGGCGATGAAGATCTGCGGAACCGTGCGGCGGCCGCCCGCGCGCTGTGTCATTGTCTGTCGCAGCGCCGGATCGCGCGAGACATCGGTTTCCTCGAAGCTGACGCCCTTTCTCGTCAACAGACGCTTGGCTGCCAGACAGTAGGGGCAGATCGGCGTTGTAAAGATTTCCACGCGGTGCATCGCAGGCCTTTCCCGAAGTTGGCGTAACTATAGGGATTTAGGCATCCTTCGCAACGCGTGCCATGACCAGAACGGAAACCCGGGTTGCGCCAGCCGCAAGGCAGGCATCTGCCGCAGCCCCAAGCGTCGCGCCCGACGTCATCACATCATCGACCAGAAGCACATGTCGGCCCGTCATCCGCGCCGCGCGGCGCGGATGGGCGCGAATCGCCCCGGCGATGTTGGCGAAACGGTCGTCCCGCCCCTTGCCGTCCTGGGTTCCGGTTTTCCGGTGGCGCACCAGCAGATCGGGACAATGGTCGAGCCGGGCGAGCCGCGCCACGGCCCGCGACAGCAGGGCCGACTGATTGTAGCGGCGGCGAAAGAGCCGCGTCCAGTGCAGGGGGACGGGGGCCACGATCATGTCGGGCGTCAGGATCGGCGCCGCGGCACGCGCCATCCATTGCGACAGGGGAGGCACCAGATCCAGCCGGTCGGCATGTTTCAGCGCCAGCACGAGGTCACGCCCCTTGCCGCCATAGGTGCAGACCGCGCGCCCCCTCTCCCACGGTCGGGCCAGTGTCAGGCAATCATCGCACTGTTCGACGCGCCCCTCATCCGCGCCCGGCAGGGGGGTACCGCAGCGGTCGCAGACGAGCCCGGCAATGAAGCCCATCTCGCGCCAGCAGCTGCCACAGAGACCGAAATCGCTGGCGACCTGCGCGCCGCAACCGACGCAGGCGGGCGGAAATATCACCTGCAGTGCGCTTTCTAAATTCATCACCCGCCTATATGGTCCCGCGCCATGTCCGCACCGCCGAAACTGACCGATCCAGCCGCCCTTGCGCGCAATCGCGCCCGCGCCCGCCGGGGGAGGGCCGTGCTGTTTCTGCACGAAGAGGCCGTTCTTGAAGTTCAGGAAAGACTGAATCAGGTTAACAGAAGGTTTACGCGGCCTGCCGTCGTGACGGCATGGCCCGAGGTCTGGGCCGATGTCCTGCCCGGCGCGCGGGTCTTGGCGGACGGGGATTGGCTGGACCTCGCCCCGGAGACCCATGATCTGATCATTCACGTGATGGCGCTGCATTGGGCCGATGACCCACTGGGCCAGCTCATCCAGTGCCGCAGGGCCCTGCTGCCCGACGGCTTGCTGATCGCGGTCCTGCCCGGCGGGCGGACCCTGGCGGAACTGCGCGCCAGTCTGGCCGAGGCGGAAAGCGCGCTCTGCGGCGGTCTTTCGCCGCGGGTGCTGCCGATGGGCGAGATCCGCGATCTGGGCGGGCTTCTGGGGCGGGCGGGCCTGGCATTGCCGGTAGCCGACGCCTTCGCGCTTCAGACCAGTTACCGCGACCTTGCCCATCTGGCGCAGGACCTGCGGGCGATGGGCGAAGGCAACGCCCTTGCCGACCGGTCCCGCCGATATGCCCGCGCGCTGTTTGAGGAAGCGGGCCGGATCTATCGCGACAACTACCCCGCCGACGGCAACCGGATTTGTGCGACATTCGAACTCATTTTCCTGACCGGCTGGGCCCCCCATCCTGACCAGCAAAAACCCCTGCGCCCCGGCTCGGCAGTAACCCGTCTTGCCGATGCGCTGCGCGACCGCACCAACGACTGACCGGCCCCAGCCCCCGATTTCAGGACGCCAGATGACCGCCGACACCCGCCCCTTGCCCGATGCGCCCGCCGACCATCCGGGCCTGCCCCGCCCGAAGATCGGCATTCTTTTCGCCAATCTCGGCACGCCTGACGGCTACGGCTACTGGCCCATGCGGCGCTATCTGTCGGAATTCCTGTCCGACAAGCGGGTGATCGACTATCCGTCGTGGAAATGGCAGCCGATCCTGCAACTGGTCATCCTGACCAGACGGCCCAGAGCCAAAGGGCGCGACTACCGATCGATCTGGAACCACGAGCTGAACGAAAGCCCGCTTCTGACGATCACCCGGCGTCAGGTCGACAAGCTCAGGGCCGGGGCGACGGCGCGCTGGGGCGCGGATGTCATGGTCGATTTCTGCATGCGCTACGGCAACCCGTCGACCGACAGCGTGGTGCGGCGGATGGTGGCGGCAGGCTGCGAGAAGATCCTCTTCTTCCCGCTTTATCCGCAATATGCGGGGGCAACGTCGGCCACCGCGAACGATCAGTTCTTCCGGGCGCTGATGAAGGAAAAGCGTCAGCCGGCGGCCCGCACGGTGCCGGAATATTTCGACGCGCCGCTCTATATCGACGCGCTCGCCCAATCGGTCGAACGGACCTACGGGGCGCTCGACCACCGGCCCGATATGTTGGTGGCCTCCTACCACGGGATGCCCAAACGGTATCTGATGGAGGGAGATCCCTACCATTGCCAGTGCCAGAAGACCTCGCGCCTTCTGCGGGAACGTCTGGGCTGGGAGAAGGGCACGATCGACACCACCTTCCAGTCGGTCTTCGGGCCGGAGGAGTGGCTGAAACCCTATACGGTGAAACATGTGGCCGAACTGGCCAGGGCCGGAAAGCGGAGGATCGCCGTTATATCTCCGGCTTTTTCGGCGGACTGCATCGAGACGCTGGAGGAGATTCAAGGCGAGATTCGCGAGGCGTTCCTGCATGCGGGAGGCGAGAGCTTCACCTATATCCCCTGCCTGAACGATGACGAGGCCCATGTCGAAGCGCTGATGGAAGTTGTGGCGCAGAATCTGTCCGGCTGGGTCTGATCGGGGGTCATCAGCCCTTGTCGTGCCGTCAGGCCGGAAAAGCGATCCGGCAAAAGAAAAGGCGACGGAAACCCGTCGCCTTTTCCGTCTGATCTCTCAGAAAATTAGTTGCTGGCAGCAGCCGCAACGAGCAGCAGAACCAGCAGCGGAACGACGATGCCGCCAGCCGACGTCGAAGCCGCTTTCGCTTCAACAACTTCCGGCTCGGTCACGGGCTCGGCCATGCCGCCAGCGAAAGCGGTCGTGGCGGAAAGCGTCAGAGCGGCAGCAAGCGCGATTTTCTTCATTTGAGTATGTCTCCATCCGCGCCCCAGCAAAGGATTCAAGTGAGGATAACTGGGGCAATTATCGTTACCTCGTAGCGTCGACTAGCCCGAAGGGTGAGATATATGCAACACCCCATGTGTGGCCAAAGCAAAGGTTTCAGCTATTTCGTCAAATAAGCAACACTTCGCGGGCCAAAATCCGGCGCGAAGATGTCCGCGATCAACATGTTAGCTCAGAGAAGGTCCGCAGAAGCCGATGCGGCGCTGCTTCATGCCAC
>CAZRKU010000016.1:25382-41513 GCA_964600685.1 uncultured Frigidibacter sp.
TCCGTGCCCCGACTGACTCTCTGGCAGGGGATGACCGGGGCAACATCTTTCCCTTCGGATGAAGGGTGCTTCGGTCAGGAGATTTTTTCCAGCGTTTTCTTTGCGGCGAGCAAAGCGCCGCAAAGCCTGGTCAAATCAGCAACACCTGCGTACCGACCTGCGCCAGCGCGAACAGTTCGGTGATATGTTCGTTGTACAGTCCGACACAGCCGTTCGACGACCGCCGCCCGATCTTGCGTGTGTCCTGGGTGCCGTGAATGCGGTAATATTGCCAGCTGAGATAGAGCGCCAGCGGGCCGAGCGGGTTCATCGGATCGCCACCCGGCACGACCTCTGGCCAATCGGGATAGCGCTTGCGCATGTCGGGCGTCGGGCGCCAGGTGGGCTTGACCACCTTGTCGACAACTTCGGTCCGGCCGCGCCGGGTCAGATCTTCGGTCAGCGCGACGGAGCAGGGGTAAAGCTTGTAGGTCGCCTGATCCTCGCTCCAGTAGTGAAGCGCGCGCGCAGTGATGTCGACCAGGATGGCACCCTTCTTCAGCGTGGTGAAATAGGGTTGCCATTCGAGCGCGCGGAAGCTCGACACGTTGCGGCGGATATTATGGCCCAGATCGTTCTCGACCTCGGTGCTGTTGTCCATCGTCGCTTGCGCCCAGGCGGGCGGCGCGGCGGCGGTGGACGCAAGAGCGGCCGCCCCGCCCAGAAGCGCGCGGCGGCTGACGGTGCGCATTTTCTCAGAACTCATTGCCTCAAGTTTCCGTTCCGGGTTGAATTCCGCTCCGGGTCATGCCGCCCGATTTCGCGAATCCGCCCTGCCCGCCGCAAGGCGCCGCGCGGGAACAAGTCACACCTGCGCGACCGTGCCGGCCAAGTTGATTTGGTGTTTGAACACTGTTTGACGAAACTGTAAAGCACTGCGTGACGAAATTGAGGGCTTCCCGCCGATGATGAAACTGACCAGCGCGGCTCTGGCCGCAGCACTTCTCCTGTCTGCCTGCGCGACATCCGAACCCCAGCTTGGCCCGGATGGTCGGCCGCTGCCTGAAGCCTATATCATCGGGCCTGGCGACGTGAGCCGCGTCACCTATTCGATGGTCGATTCGATCAATGCGTTGCGCACGGCCAAATCCCTGGTGCCCCTGCAACCGGACGCCCAACTGACCGCCGCCGCCGCAACCCATTCGCGCGACATGTCGGTGCAGAACCGCCCCTGGCATTTCGGCTCCGACGGATCTTCGCCACTGCTCAGGGTCCAGCGCACCGGTTATCCGGGAAAGATGCTGGGCGAGAACATCTCCGAGACGTTCGAGAACGAGGTCGAAACGCTCGCGGCCTGGATGCAGGTGCCCGATACCCGCGCCGTCATCCTTGATCCCGCCGCGGCCCGGGTCGGATTTTCCTGGTATCAGGAACCCTCGGGCAAGATCTGGTGGACGCTCGTTACCGGGAACTGAGCGAAGTCTTGCACGCAAAGGGCGGTTTTCGCGGCCGCCCTTTTTAGCTTTCGGTTTTCGCACTCAGGGTTTGATGAAGATCGGCGTGCCGATTTCGACCATCGCGTAGATTTCGGCGATCTCGGCATCCTTCACCGCGATGCAGCCCGCCGTCCAGTCCTTGGGCTTGCCGCGGTTCTTGCCCGCCTGGCCATGAATGAAAATGTCGCCCCCCGGCTTCTTGCCCATCGCGGCGGCCTCGGCCCGGTCCTGGTCATTGGGATAGGAGATGCCGATCGACAGATAATAGGCGCTGCGGGGATTGCGGCGGTCGATGAAATAGGCACCCTCGGGCGTCTTGAGGTCGCCCTCGTATTTCTTGTCACCAACCGGATTGCCGCCAAGGCCGATCTTGTATTCCCTCAGCACTTCGTTGTTGTTCATGAGATACATGCGCCGCGCGGCCTTCTGCACGACGATCGAGGTCACGCGCGGTCCCTCATAGGTCTGGAATTTCCTGCCACAGGCGGTCAGGACCGCCGCTGCCGCGCCCGTGATCAAAAGACTGCGCCGTTTCATTCCTGCCCGCATCACCGCCCACCCATTCATTGGTTTCCTGCGTCATACACGCGCATCCATGCGGACGGAAGTGGGGCCGGGGTCAGTCTTTCGTGATTTCACCCTCGGGCAAAGCGGGCGGCAAGCTCGATGTGGGGCGACCAGCGGAACTGATCGACCACCTGCGCCCAGTCCAACCGCCAGCCCGCGTCGGACAGGACGCGGGCATCGCGGGCAAACGTGACCGGATTGCAGGAGACATAGGCGATCACCGGCACGACGGATTGCGCCAGTTCGCGGCATTGGGCCTCCGCCCCGGCACGGGGCGGGTCGAGCACGACGGCATCAAAGCGATTCAGCTCGTCCGGCAAGAGCGGGCGGCGGAACAGGTCGCGCGCCTCGATTGTCACCCGATGCAGGCCGGGCGTCTGGCGAAAGGCCTGATCGAGCGCCGCCAGCATCGGTTTTTCCGATTCGACCGCATGAACTTCGGCCCGCTCCGCAAGCGGCAGGCTGAAGGTGCCTGCGCCCGCGAACAGATCAGCGATGCGCCGGGCACCGCCCACGGCCTCGCGCACCGCGGACAGAAGGGCAGCCTCCCCTTCCTTCGTGGCCTGCAGGAAAGCGCCGGCGGGCGGCGCGACCAGCGCGCGACCAAAGCGCTGCAGGGACGGGCGACGGGTCGCGACGGGTTCACCCTCCCAGGTCAGCCGCGACAGGTCCGCCCTTTCGGCCACAGCCGCAAGGGCGGCGAACAGCGCGGGTTCCATCGGCTTGCCGCCGGTCACGGCCAGATCGACACCGCTTTCGCTCTCGCTGATCGTCAGCGTCAGTTCACCCTTGCGCGATCCGCCCGCCATGGTGATCGCGCGCAACATTGGCAGCGTCTCTTGCAGGCGCGGGCGGAGCAGGGCGCAGTCCTTCAGATCGACGAGAGTGCCCGAGGCGCGGCCATGAAAGCCGACAATCGCACCGGATTTCGTGCGCCGCCCCGACAGGCTTGCACGGCGGCGCGAGCGTTCGGGAGAGGTCGCGACCGGACGCTGCGGAGCGTCCAGCCCCTGTGCGGCCAGCGCCGTGGCGACCACCCCGCCCTTCCACGCCGCGACAAAGCCATCATTGGCATGTTGCAGGGCGCAGCCCCCGCAGGCGGCATAATGCGGACAGGGCGCGCGGCGGCGGTCGGGCGAGGGGGTAACGATGGACGGGATCTCCATCCGGCCACCGGTCACGTCGCCTTCCACCACCTCGCCGGGCAGGGTGCGCGGGGCGAAAACCGGGCCGGCGGCGACGCCGTCGCCCTGATGGCCCAGCCGTTCGATTGTCAGCCTCACTCCGCCGCCTCGTCCTCGGTGCCGATGAAGCCCCCCGATTGCCGGTTCCAGTAGCGCGCGTAAAGCCCGTTCTTAGCCAGAAGGGTGGCGTGGCTGCCTTCTTCGACGATCCGGCCCTGATCCATCACGATGATCCGGTCCATTTCGGCGATGGTCGACAGGCGGTGGGCGATAGCCAGCACCGTCTTGCCCTGCATGATCCGACGCAACGCCCCCTGGATCGCCGCCTCGACCTCGCTGTCAAGGGCCGATGTGGCTTCATCCAGCACCAGCACCGGCGCGTCCTTCAGGAAGGCGCGGGCAAGGGCGATGCGCTGGCGCTGGCCGCCGGAAAGTTTCACCCCCCGTTCGCCCAGATAGGCGTCATAACCCGTCCGCCCCGTCGCATCGCGCAGGCCAAGGATGAAATCGTGCGCCTCGGCGGCGCGGGCGGCGGCGAACATCTCTTCCTCGGTCGCCTCCGGTCGGCCATAGAGGATATTCTCGCGCGCGGTGCGATTGAACATCGCGGTTTCCTGCGTGACCATGCCGATCTGGCGGCGCAGGCTTTCCTGGGTTACGCTGCGCACGTCGGTTCCGTCGATCAGCACCCTGCCCCTTTCCGTATCGTATAGCCTGAGGAGAAGCGCCACGAGCGTGGATTTCCCCGCGCCCGAGGCGCCGACGACGCCGATCTTTTCACCGGGCTTTATGTGCAGCCTCACGGCGGCGATGCCGCCGCGCCCGTCCGCCGTCTTGCGGCCGTAGGAGAAGGTCACATCCTCCATCCGCACGTCGCCCGTCACGCGGCCCATTTCGCCCGCGCCCGGCGGATCGGTCAGCGTGTAGGCGGGGCTGAGGGTGCGGATTCCATCCTCCACCTCGCCCAGATTGCCGAAGATCGACATGAGGCTGAAGCTGACCCAGCCGGTCATCTGCGCCAGCCGGAACGAAATCGCCCCCGCCGCCGCGATGCCGCCCGCCGTCGCCTGCCCCTGCGCCCAAAGCCAGACCGTCCCCCCCACGAGCAACACCGGCAGGACGCCCGCCAGCGCCATGAGCGTCAACCGGAACCAGGAGGAGATGACGCCATAGGAGATCGCCCGTTCGCGGAAGTTCGCCATGGCTTCCAGCGCCACGCGGTCTTCGTGGCGCGCATGGGCGAAAAGCTTCACGGTCTTCATGTTGGTGACGGTGTCGACGATCTGACCCGTGACCATCGCCCGCGCCCCTGCCCGTTCGGCGCTGGCCTTGCGGATGCGTTTCAGGAAGCCCCGGATCAGCGCCACATAACCCACGACCCACACAAGCAGCAGCACCGACACCCAGCCGTCGATGGCGAGAAGCAGGATCATCGAGCCGATGACCGAGGCCGCCGAGAAAGCCATGGTTTCGATGGCGCCAGAGACAACATCGGTTGCCGCGCGGGCGGTCTGCATCTGTTTCTGGGCGATGCGTCCGGCGAAATCATTGTCAAAGAAAGTGACCGCCTGCCCGATGGTCCAGCGATGCAGGCGCGACAGGATCAGCGGAAACAGGCCCGGTTCGATGATGATGCTTTGCGAGGCAGTCGACAGGCCGAAGATCAACGGTCGCGCGACAAGGTAGAAGAAGAGGAAACCGGCAAAAAGCCACCGGTGGTCGGCGAATACCGTCGCGGGCGAGGATGTGTTCGCCGCGTCGATCACAAGGCCGAGGATCGTCGCGGACACGGCCTCAAGCGATCCGGCGGCGGCCGACCAGAAGGTCGCCCACAGCACACCGGGCCAGGCCCCGCGCAAGGCCCAGCCGAGGAATGGCCAGGTCTGGCCGGGCGGCGGCCCGTCGGCCGGACGGAAAGGGGCGATGGTCGGACCGATGGCCATTCAGCGATCCTCCGATCCGAGGAATCCGCCCGACTGACGTTCCCAGAAACGCGCGTAAAGCCCGCCTTTCGCCAGCAGATCGGCATGGGTGCCGTCTTCCGCGACCTTGCCATCGTCGAGAACCACGATCCGGTCCATGCGGGCGATGGTCGACAGGCGATGGGCGATGGCGATCACCGTCTTGCCCTCCATCACGCCGTAAAGCGTTTCCTGGATCGCGCCCTCCACCTCGCTGTCCAGCGCCGATGTCGCCTCGTCCAGCACCAGGATCGGCGCGTCCTTCAGGATCACTCGGGCCAGCGCGATCCGCTGGCGCTGTCCGCCCGACAGTTTCACGCCGCGCTCGCCCACCTGCGCGTCATAGCCGGTGCGCCCGTCGGGATCGCGAAGCGCGAGGATGAAATCTTGCGCTTCCGCCCGTTTGGCGGCGGCGACCATTTCTTCCTCGCTCGCGTCGGGGCGACCATAAAGGATGTTGTCGCGGACGGACCGGTGCAGAAGGCTCGAATCCTGTTGCACCATGCCGATCCCGGCGCGCAGGCTCGCCTGCGTGACCTGCGAAATGTCCTGACCGTCGATGCGGATCACGCCGCCTTCGCTATCGTAGAAGCGCAAAAGCAGCTTTACCAGGGTCGTCTTGCCGGACCCGGAGCGCCCCACCAGCCCGATCTTTTCGCCCGGCCGGACGGACAGCGACAGCCGGTCAAGCCCACCCGTCTCGCGACCGTAGTGATGCGACAGGTCGCCCAGTTCGATCCGCCCTTCGGTCAGGCGCAAAGGCCGGGCATCCTTGGCATCGCGCAGCGCAATCGGCTGGGCGATGGTCTGCATCCCCTCGGCAACGACCCCCAGCGCCTCCATCAGGCTCGTGGTGGCCCACATGATCCAGTAGGTCATGTTGTTGAGCCTGAGGACGAGCGTGGTTGCCGCAGCCACCACCCCGACCGTGGCCTGACCGTGATACCAAAGCCAGATCGCCAGGCCGGTGACCGCGACGATCAGCGCGCCGTTCAGCGCGGTCAGCACCACATCCATGCGCGTCACGATGCGCATTTCGCGCGCGAAGGTGGCGCGCAGATCGACGATGGCCTCGCGCGCATAGTCAAATTCACGGTCGTCGGTCGCGAACATCTTGACCGAATGGATGTTGGTGTAGCTGTCGACGATCCGTCCCGTGACCCGCGACCGCGCGCTGGAGGAGGCCATGGCCGCCGGCCCGACCCGCCGGGCCGTCCACACCAGCAGCCACACATAGAGAAGCGTCCAGACCGCCAGCGGCAGCATCAGCCGCAAATCCGCCTGCGAGAGCAGAAGAAGGGAACCGACCAGCGTCGTGACGGCAAAAGCGGCGGCATCGACAAGTTGAAAGACCGCGTCGCCGATGGCGGGCGGGGTCTGCACCAGACGGTTGGCGATGCGACCGGCAAAGTCATTCTCGAACCAGCCGACCGGCTGGCGCAGGACATGCCGATGCGCACGCCAGCGGATCAACGCCCCGAGGTTGGTCAGGATCGTATTGTGCAAAAGCGCGACATCGACGCCGGACAGGATCGTGCGCAGGATCAGCACCACAAAGGCCGCCAGCAGGAATTCGGTCCCGTAATCGCGCCATACCGCCTCGGGCGTGCCGGTGGACAGCAGATCGACCATCCGCCCGACATACCAGATCAGCGCAACCTCGAAACCTGCCACGATGACCTTGAGCAGGACAGCCACCGTCAGCACCCGGCGAAACGGGCGCACGTAGGTCAGCAGGAACGGCCAGAGCCGGTCGGGCGGCGTGTCGTTCTCCTCATAGCGGGAGAAGGGGTCGACGAGGTTCTCAAAGAACCTGAACATGGCACTATCCCTTGAACGGCGATGGTCCGGCCAGGCCCGCGGGGCCGGTCAGCGCCGCAACAATTCGATCGTCGAAAGCACGATAAGCGCGGCCATCGTCAGATTGAAGGCCCGACGGCGGGCGGGTGTCGTCAGCCAGCCGGATATGGCCTGCCCGAGGCCAACCCAGGTGGCCGAGGAGAGAAGCCCGAAACCGGCGAACACCAGCGCGACCATCAAGGCCGTGCGCATCGGATCCTGCGGCAGGATGAACTGGGCCGTGGCAGCAATCGCCATCGACCAGCCTTTGGGGTTGATCCACTGGAAGGCGGTCGCACCCAGAAACGTCATCGGCCGGTCACCCGCCTGTTTCGCATGGGCTTCGCCTGCGGTCGCCACCTTCCAGGCGATCCAGAACAGAAGCACGGCGCCGCCCCAGCGCAGGGTCTCGCGCAAGAGCGCGCTGGACCGGAACAGTTCGCCCAGAACAAGCCCGACGATCAGGAGCATGATCGGAAAGCCCAGCGCCACGCCCAGCGCATGGGGCACGGTCGGGCGAAAGCCGAAACGGGCACCGGAGGCCGCCAGCATGGCATTGTTCGGCCCGGGCGTGAACAGGGTGGCGATGGCCAGCGCGACTAGCGCTGGCAGGGTCTGCATGATCATGGTTCTGTTCCTGTGTCGCGCGCGACTATTCCGGTGCGGAAGGACCGGTTCAAGCCAGTAATTGTGCCCGTGACAATTCAAAGCCCGAAGCGATCCAGCGCGCCTCCAGCTCCTTCAGGCGCCTGCCCAGCACCGGCCCGGTCAAATCCGGCAGATCCGCCGCCCGGACGGGGAAGACCGCCCGCGCCCCCTTTGCCACTGCCGCCTGCCAGTCCGGCGGCAAGGGCACCTCCAGCATCGCCGCCCTGAGCAGCAGCACATCCCGCGCCGGATCGGCGCCGTGGCGGAAGGCCATCTCGGCCGGACCGCTGGCCGCGCCGGTCAGGCCAGAGATTACCTCAAGCCGCCGCGCCTCATCGCGCGACAGTCTGAGCGCGGCAGCCGGATCAGGGCCGCCGAGACTGGCCAGGCGGCGCAGCCAGTCCGGCTCCAGCCCCGCCTCCAGGAAGATCAGCGGCGCGAGGGCGCGGGCGTCGGCACCGGGCAACACAAGGGTCAATATCCCCGCCGCCTGCATGGTCGCCACGGCGGGCGCGGGGTCGCGGGCGGCCAGAAGCCTGCGCATCTCATGCCCGATCCGTTCGCGCGACAACTGCCCCAGACCTTCGGCATGGGCCGCACAGGCGGCCAGGCCTTCGGCATCGGGGCCTTCGCCCGGATCACCATAGACGGCGTAAAAACGGAAAAACCGCAGGATACGCAGATAATCCTCGCGGATACGGGCCTGAGGCTCACCCACGAACCGGATGCGGCGGGCGCGAAGGTCGGGCAGGCCACCCAGCGGGTCGATCACCTGACCGCGCGCATCGGCATAAAGCGCATTCATGGTGAAGTCGCGCCGCGCCGCGTCCTCCTCCAGCCGGTCGGAATAGGCCACGACGGCGCGGCGGCCATCGGTTTCCACATCGCGGCGGAAGGTCGTCACTTCATGCGGAACGCCGCCTGCGACGACCGTGACCGTGCCATGGTCGATCCCGGTCGGCACGACCTTCAGCCCCGCCCCCCGGGCCAGTGTCACCACGCGGTCGGGCCGCGCGTCGGTGGCAATGTCGATATCGGAGACCGGCAGCCCCATCAGCGCGTTGCGCACACAGCCGCCGACCAGATAGGCGCGATGACCGCCCGCCGCCAGGCAGGCCAGAACCTGCTGCAAGAACGGATCCTTGATCCAGTGATCCGAGAGTTTCATGCCGCCATCCGATCCGCCAGCGCCTTCAGGATACGCGCGGTCGCCCCCCAGATGTAATAGGGTCCGTAAGGCACGATGAAATAGCGTCGGTAGGTGCCGCGCCACATCCGGCCCTCGATGCGGAAGTTCGCCGGATCGGTGATGAAGGCGAAGGGCACGCGAAAGACTTCCTCGACCTCCTCCTCCTGCCGGGTGGCGCGAAAGGCCTGATCGATCAACGCCAGAACCGGGGTGACGCTGAAACCCGTTACCGTCTCATGCGGATCAAGCGTGCCGAGGGGCCGCACCTGACCGGTTTGCAGCCCGATTTCCTCGCGTGCCTCGCGCAGGGCGGCGGCCACGGCATCGGGGTCCGCCCGATCGACCTTGCCGCCGGGAAAGGCGATCTGGCCGGGATGATGTTTCAGATGCGAGGCGCGTTTGGTCAGGATCAGGAACGCGCCATGCCCGGTCGCCTGAAACCCGACCAGCACGGCGGCGGGTCGCAGAATGCGGCCTTCCGCCAGGTTGACCCCCGGATTCAGGTCATAATCCGAGGTATCGCGCCCCCGGCGGGCCAGCGCGGCGGTCAGAAGGGTGCGCGCGTCAGGCGCGGGCACCCTTTTCCTCCTTGGCTTGAAAACCCAGCGTCGCCGGGTCGAATTCATAATGCGCGCCACAGAACTGGCAGTCGGCGGTGACGATACCTGCGTCCGTGGTCATCGTGGCGATGTCCTTGGCCGAATAGATCGACAGGCTCTGACGCACCTTGTCGGGCGAACAGGTACAGCCGAACCGCACCGGCTGGGCATCAAAAACCCGCGGGCCTTCCTCGTGGAAAAGCCGGATCAGCAGGTCGGTCGGCTGCACGCTCGGCCCGATCAGTTCCAGCTCCTCGACCGTGCCCAGAAGCAGATTGGCGCGCGTCCAGTTTTCGCTTTCCTTGCCGTCCAGAATGTCGGCGTGGGTCAGAAGCCCGCCCTCGCCCGAACCTTCCTCGCTTGCAACGGAAGCGGAGGCCTTGGGCATGTGCTGCAGCATCACGCCCCCGGCGCGCCAGCGTTCCCCCTCGCCCTTCAGCCGCGATTTGCCGAAGGAAAGCTGAAAACGCGTCGGCAATTGTTCGGATTGGGCGAAATAGGTTTCGGCACAGTCCGAAAGCGATGCGCCGGCGATGGGGGTGATGCCCTGATAGGGCAAATTCCCTTCCCCCTGGTCAATGAGCACGGCGAAGTAGCCCTGTCCGATCTGCTGGAAGGGCTTCGTGGCCGGATCGATCCGCCCGGCATCAAACGACGCCCAGGCGCGGATCTGCGCGGGAGCGCCTTCCTCAGCCGGGGCGAAATAGTCGGTCGCGATGATGCGCACCGGCCCGTTGCCGCGGATCTGCAGCGAGAGTTTCCAGCGCAGCTTGACCGTCTGCCCGATCAGTGCGGTCAGAAGGGCGGCTTCGGCCACCAGTGCCTCGACCGCTGCAGGATAGGAATGCTGGCTGAGAATCCGGTCCAGCGCCCCGTCCAGCCGCGCGACCCGCCCGCGTATGTCGCTGAGGTCAAGCTGGAAGGGCAGGACAGTATCGTCCCAGGCGATTTTGGAGGTCGAGGTCATGGGGTTTCCTTACGGCGCGGGCCTTGGCATACCGTTTTGGGGCAAATTGGGCAACCGGGGCGGACAGAGATGATCAGGAGGTTCGGCGAACCGGTGGTGGCTGGGCGGAAATACCGCCTCAGACCGGGGGCCTATGCGGTTCTCGCCCTAGGTAGGGATGTGTTGCTGACCTATCAAGAGGAGCCCGCTCCCGAGTTCCAGCTGCCGGGCGGCGGCATTGATCCCGGCGAATCGCCGATCCGCGCGCTGCACCGGGAAGTTTACGAGGAAACCGGCTGGTCGATTGCCGCGCCGCGCCATGTGGGCGCGTTCCGTCGCTTTGCCTATATGCCCGAGTATGACCGCTGGGCGGAAAAGCTGTGCCATATCTTTCTTGCACGTCCCGTCCGGCGCCGGGGTCCGCCAAGCGAACCCGGTCACGCTGCGGTCTGGGTGACGGCGCAGGATGCCGTCAGGCTGGTCGGCAACAGCGGGGATGCCCATTTCCTGCATCAGGTGCTGCGGCTGACCTGAAACCCCGGCCCGTCAGCCGCTGGTATCCTTCGGCCCGTGATATTCGAAATAGACGCCCGACACGTCGTCCCCGAAATTGCCGCCGGTATAGTCGTTCAGGTGCCGGCTAAGCCCCTCCAGAAAGACGGCCCCGCCCAGTCCGGCGCAGGCGGAAATGATCCGGCTCAGCCCCTCCTGTCCCAGCAGATTACCGGCACCGTCCGCGGCCTCGGTAATACCATCCGACATCAGAAACAGACGATCACCGGGCAGCAACCTGGCCTCGATCCCTTCATATGTCGCCGTTTCAAGCAACCCCACGGGCAAGCCACCTGCGCCCAGATACTCAACCTCCCCATCCGCGCGGATGATCGCCGGATGGGGATGGCCAGCCTGCACCATCGACACTTTGCCCGAGATCAGGTCGACGTCCGCGTAAGCGAGCGTGAAGTAATTCTCCGTCTGCATCTCCTTCAGGACGACGCTGTTCAGCGCCTCGGCCAGTTCGGCGGGCGGGCGGGCGTCATAGATGCCAAACTCGGTCAGGACGAGCGCGATATTCTGTTCGGGAGAATTGCCGGAAAGATAGCCCGCAAGCCGGGCGGTCATGAGGGCCGAAGTGATTCCATGGCCGGAAACGTCGATGGAAAAGAACCCGACCCGCCGGGCGGTGATCGGAAAGAACCCCACAAGATCACCGCCGACATGCCCCGATGGCCTGAGCAGCAGGTTGACCTCGGAATTGCCGAAGTTGCGGCTGCGTTCGCGGACAAGGCTTTGCTGGAGTTTGCGCGCCTCCATCAGGTCGCGGTCGATCGAATCATATAGACCCTGCAATTCGGAAAGCGTCGCCGACAGAAGCCGGTTCCTTTCCTTCATCACGCGTTCCATGCTCAGGATGCGCTGCCCCGCCGCGATGCGTGCCCGCAACTCGTCGCCGCTGACCGGCTTGGTCAGGAAATCGTCGGCCCCCACATCGAGACCCTGCGCGATCTCCGCCGTTTCGTTCTTCGAGGTCAGAAGGATGAAATAGGTATAACTTTCCCGACCCAGCGCCCTGAGCGCCCGGCAGAAGTCGAGCCCGGTCATCCCGGTCATCATCCAGTCGGATATGATCATGTCGGGCTGATGGGTGACCAGAAGTTCAAGCGCCTCCTCCGCCGAGGCGCTTTCGATCACTTCATATCCGGCTCGCGCGAGTTGCGAGCCGAGGATCTTGCGCTGCACCCGGCTGTCGTCCACGACCATGATCAGCCGCAGCGCGCCCGCCGCCCGCGTCGGCCCCGCCTCGGGCCAAATTGGCTGAACCGCTGCCACAGAACCCCCGGGATATGCCGCCTTGATCCTGACTAGTCCGGGGCCGGTTAAGATAGGTTGAATGCTTTCGCCAACCAGATTCCACCTTAACTCCGCGGAAACACACCCTGCCTATTCTGGATCCGGGTGAGACGAGGTGGTGGTCATGATTGACTGGATGCGCGTGAACGAACTTCGCGACGAAATCGGCGAAGACGGGTTTGCCGAAGTGGTCGAACTGTTTCTGGACGAAGTCGAGGAAGTGGTGGTGCGACTCGGCCATGCCCCTGATCCGCGATGTTTCGAGCAGGACCTGCATTTTCTGAAAGGCAGTGCCTGGAACCTCGGCTTTTCCGCTTTTGGCGCGCTTTGCCAGGATGGCGAACGGCGGTCCGCGCGGGGCACTCCATCGGCCGTTGACATGGGCGCCATCCTGGCCAGTTACGCGGCCTCGAAGGACCATTTCCTCACCGGGCTTGCCAGGTTGACGGCCGGTCAGACACCCGACGCGGCCTAGACAGGCTTGTCCCTGCCCGCCGCTTCGCGCAGGGTGCGCGCGGTCGAGAATGGGGCGCGGGCAAAATGAAAGCAGGTCTGGCATGTCTGGTCGCGGCCTATGTGCTCAGCCAGTTCTATCGGGCTTTCCTCGCCGTCCTGTCGCCGGTCCTGTCCGCCGAAATCGGCGCAAGCCCGGCCGATCTGGCCACCTCCTCCGGCCTGTGGTTCCTGTCCTTCGCCGTGATGCAGATTCCCGTGGGGGCGCTGCTTGACCGGGTCGGACCACGGCGCACGGCGGCGGCGCTTCTGGCGGCAGGCGGCGGCGGCGGGGCGCTGATCTTTGCGATGGCGCAGGGGCCGATGGCTTTGCATCTGGCGATGATCCTGATCGGCATCGGCTGTGCGCCGGTGCTGATGGCCGCCTATTTCATCTTCGCGCGCCTCTATTCTCCGCAGGTCTTCGGCACGCTGGCCGGCGTGATGGTCGGCGTGGGATCGCTGGGCAACATTGCGGGGGCCACTCCCCTCGCCTGGTTTGTCGAACAGGTCGGCTGGCGGGCAACGATGGGAACCCTCGCGGCGCTCGCCGTCGTGGTGTCAGCTGGCCTCTACTGTTTCGTCCGTGATCCGGCGCGAATTGCGCCGCAGGCCGAGAACAAGGGAAGCCTGGCAGAGGTTCTGGCCATCCGCGCGCTCTGGCCGGTTCTGGCGCTGATGCTTGTGGCCTATGCCCCCGCTGCCGTCATCCGCGGCCTCTGGGCCGGACCCTTCCTGTCGGGCGTCTATGGCGCGGACGTGGGTGCGATCGGGCGGGCGACATTGGTGATGGGGCTGGCCATGGTCGCGGGCAACTTCCTTCTGGGGCCGATCGACCGCATCACCGGGTCGCGCAAATGGGGCGTGGTGGCCGGCGCGGGCCTGTCGGCCGCCTGCCTCGCGGCGCTTGTGGCGATTCCGGCGGCGGGATTCTGGACTTCGACCCTGCTGCTGGCCGCGCATGGGTTCTTCGGCGCGACCTATCCCGCGATCATGGCGCACGGGCGCAGTTTCCTGCCCCCGCACCTGATCGGACGGGGCGTCAGTTTCATCAACATGTTTTCCATCGGCGGCGCGGGGCTGATGCAGTTCGCCTCACGTCCCGTCTACCGGGCGCTGGCCGACACCACCTCACCCGAGGAGACCTTTCGCTGGCTGTTCCTGTTCTTTCTCGCGCCGCTGCTGGTCGGGTTGGTCATCTACCTTTTCAGCCGCGACAATCGGGTCTAGTCAGGGGACATGAGCGCACCGCCCGCCACAGACCGGATCGAGGTCATCGCCCCCAACCTCAAACGCCGCCTTTCGGGGGTGACGACGACGGTTGTGCGCCTGATCCCGCTGCAGGCCCGGAGGATCGGCATCGTGACGACCGGACCGGGCCTGCCGCCGGAATTGCCGCACCTGCCGCTTTGGCGCTGCTTTACCCTGCCCCGCCGCCACTGGCGCATCTGGCACGCGCGGCGCAATACGGAGATGGCGCTCGGCCTGATCCTGCACCGCCTGTTTCGGCGACGGCTGAAACTGCTCTTCACCTCCGCTGCCCAGCGCCATCACAAACCCTTCACCAAATGGCTGATCCGCCAGATGGACAGGGTCGTGGCAACCTCGCCGCAGGCCGCGTCCTATCTGGAGGGTCCGGCGACAGTGGTGATGCATGGCGTCGATTGCACCGTGTTCCGTCCGGCGGAAGACAGGCGCGCCCTGCGCCGGGCGCTGCACCTGCCGGAGGAGGCTTGCCTGATCGGCTGTTTCGGGCGCATCCGGGCGCAGAAGGGCGTGGACCTGATGGTCGACGCCGCCCTTGCGCTCCTGCCGTCGCGGCCCGATGTGCAGATGGTCCTTACCGGCCGGGTGACGGACGATCAGAAGGGCTTCTTCGCCGAACAGCAGGCCCGGCTGGCCGCGGCGGGATTGCAGGAGCGGGTGCATTTTCCGGGCGAGCTCGGCTGGGAGGACGTGGTGCGCCACTACCAGGCCCTCGACCTGTTCTGCGCGCCGGCCCGGTGGGAGGGGTTCGGCCTCACCCCGCTTGAGGCGATGGCCTCGGGCATTCCCGTTGTCGCCACCCGCGTCGGCGCGTTCGAGGCGTTGATCCGTGACGGCGAAGTCGGATCGCTCGTGCCGCCGGGTGATGCGGCCGCATTGACGGAGGCGATCCGGGGCTGGATCGACAACCGGGCAAAGCTGGCTGCGGCCGGTCCCAAGGCCCGCGCACATGTCGAGACCAACCACAGGATCGAGGGCGAGGCCGAACGTTTGGTCGCGATCTACTGCGAAATGCTGGACGAGCGATGAACCGCCTGTCGTTCCTTCTGGCCCGGACATTGCGGCAAGAGGCACCGCTGGCCGCGCTTTCCGCACCGCGCGAAAGCCTGCTGGCGGAACTGGCGGGCAAAAGGGTCGCGCTGGTCGGCAATGCCCGCGCGCTTGCCGAACAAACCCATGGGGCAGAGATCGACGCGGCCGACCTGGTCATCCGCATCAACCGCGCGCCGATGCCCGATCCCGCGTCGCACGGGAGGCGCACCGACTGGCTGGCGCTTGCCACTTCGATAGGTGCCGATGACCTGCGGCGGATCGGGCCGAAACGAATCCTCTGGATGTCGCACAAGCGCAAGCGGCTCTCCTGGCGCGATGCCGCCTCGCCCGGCTTCTACCTGCACCCGCTGCCCGACCATCAACGCCTGCGTGAGACGCTGAACGCCCCGCCGACCACCGGCGCGATGCTGATCGACCTCTGCGCCGCAAGCGGTCTGGCGGAACTGCGACTTTATGGCTTTGATTTCTTTCAGTCCCTGTCCCTGACCGGCAGCCGCAGAGCCGATCAGGTGCCGCATGACTTCGCGGCGGAACGCGCCTTTGCCGACGCGCTGGTCGCCCGCGACCGCCGCGTTACGATTGTCGGGCGGTAACACGCAATTTCACAAATGCCGCGCCGCCGCATCTTTCGCTTTTATTGCGGGAAATGATCGGCTAAGGGGCCAACGTTTGATGAAGGAGAACCCCAGATGGGCTACAAGGTCGTTGTCGCCGGCGCCACGGGGAATGTGGGCCGTGAAATGCTGAACATCCTCGCGGAACGTGCGTTCCCGGTGGACGAGATTGCCGTGCTTGCCTCGCGCAAGTCGCTTGGCACCGAAGTCAGCTTTGGCGACAAGACCCTCAAGACCAAGAATCTGGATACGTTCGACTTCACCGGCTGGGACATCGCGCTTTTCGCGGTGGGGTCCGAAGCCACGAAAATCTACGCGCCGAAAGCGGCGGCGGCGGGCTGTGTCGTGATCGACAACTCCTCGCTCTACCGCTACGACCCCGACGTGCCGCTGATCGTGCCCGAGGTGAACGCCGACGCCATCGACGGCTACAAGAAGAAGAACATC
>CAZRKU010000017.1:0-31880 GCA_964600685.1 uncultured Frigidibacter sp.
GGGATCCGGTCGACATGACCGTGCTGGCCAACGAACAGGTGATCGACGGGCGCGGCTGGCGGTCGGGCGCGACGGTCGAGCGGCGCGAGCTGACCCAGTGGTTCTTCAGGATTTCCGACTATTCCGAGGAGTTGCTGGAGGCGCTCCACGGGCTGACGGACTGGCCCGAGAAGGTGCGGCTGATGCAGGCCAACTGGATCGGCCAGTCACGCGGCCTGCAGTTCGCCTTTGAAACCGCGGGGGCGCCCGAAGGTTTTGAAAAGCTTGAGGTTTACACCACACGGCCCGACACGCTGATGGGCGCCTCTTTCGCCGCAATCAGCCCGGATCATCCGCTGGCGAAGGCACTGGAAGGCGATCCGAAGGTCGCGGCCTTCATCGCCGAATGCCGCAAGGGCGGCACGAGCGCCGAGGAGATCGAGACGGCCGAGAAGATCGGCCATGACACCGGCATCAGGGTGAAACATCCGCTCGATCCCGGTCGGGAGCTGCCGGTCTGGATCGCGAACTTCATCCTGATGGACTATGGCACGGGCGCGATCTTCGGCTGCCCGGCGCATGATCAGCGCGACTTCGACTTTGCCACGAAATACGGCCTGCCGATCGAGGCGGTCTTCGTGGCCGAAGGGGCCGCCGATACGTGCCTGGCGCAGGCGTTCACGCCGATGAAATCCGAACGCGTGACCTATGTGCGCGGCTTTGCCGGCGCGCCGCTGCAGACCGGCGACGAGGGCGTCGCCGCCGCCATTGCCCAGGCCGAGGCCGGCGGCTGGGGCGAAGGTGTCACCAAATATCGCCTGCGCGACTGGGGGATCAGCCGCCAGCGCTACTGGGGCTGCCCGATTCCGGTCGTCCATTGCGGAACCTGCGGCGTGGTGGCGGAGAAGAAGGCGAACCTGCCGGTCGAACTGCCCTACGACGTCACCTTCGACGTGCCCGGCAATCCGCTCGACCGCCACCCGACCTGGCGGAACTGCGCCTGTCCGAACTGCGGCGCGCCCGCGCGGCGGGAAACCGACACGATGGACACGTTCGTCGATTCCAGCTGGTATTTCGCGCGCTTCACCGCGCCGCATGCCAAGACGCCGACTTCGCTGCCCGACGCCGACTACTGGATGAACGACGACCAGTATATCGGCGGGATCGAACATGCGATCCTGCACCTCCTCTATTCCCGCTTCTTCGCGCGGGCGATGCACGAGACCGGGCACCTGCCCAGGAAGGCGATCGAGCCGTTCAATGCGCTGTTCACGCAGGGGATGGTGACCCACGAGATCTACATGACGCGCGACGGGCAGGGTCGCCCGGTCTATCACCTGCCCGAAGATGTGGTCGAAGGAAAGCTCAAGGACGGCACGGCGGTTAAAGTGATCCCGTCGGCCAAGATGTCGAAATCGAAGAAGAATGTCGTCGATCCGGCGAACATCATCGCCGCCTTCGGTGCCGATACGGCGCGCTGGTTCGTGATGTCCGACAGCCCGCCCGAACGGGATGTGGAATGGACGGCCAGCGGCGCCGAAGCCGCGTTCAAGCACCTGAACCGTGTCTGGCTGCTGTGCGACCGGATCGGCAGTCTGCCCGACGACCGGCCTGGCAAGGGCGACGAGGATCTTCTGCGCGCCATGCACCGGGCGATCGCCGACGTGACCAGGTCCATCGAAGGTTTCGCCTTCAACAAGGCGATTGCGAAGCTTTACGAGTTCGCCAATGCGATCCAGAAGTCGGACGCATCGAAGGCAGTGCAGCGCCAGGCGGTGATGGTTCTGGCACAGCTCATGTCGCCGATGACCCCGCATCTGGCCGAGGATATCTGGGCGCATCAGGGCGGAGAGGGTCTGATTGCGCGAGTGGCCTGGCCCAGGGCCGATCCGGCCTGGCTCATCGATGATACGGTGACGCTGCCGATCCAGATCAACGGCAAGCGGCGGGCGGAAATCAGCGTCCCGAAAGACATGCCCGCATCCGAGGTTGAAAAGATCGCGCTGGCCGACGAAGCTGTGGTGAAATTCCTGGCCGGCCAGCCGGTCAGGAAACTGATCGTGGTTCCGGGTCGCATCATCAATGTCGTCATCTGACCGTCGCGCCTTCCTGATGCTTCTGGCCGCAGCGCTGCCTGCGGCCTGCGGCTTCACCCCGGCCTATGGGCCAGCAGGTCCGGCGCGGGCGATGATGGGCCGGGTCGCCATCGACGATCCGGGCAGCAAGACGGCCTTCGATCTGGTCGGCCGGCTGGAGGAGCGGCTGGGCCGGGCCGCGGCCCCCGTCTGGCGACTGGGCTTCTCGATAACGACCGAGAGTGTGGCGCTTGGCATCACCTCCTCGAACACCATCACGCGCTACAATATCTTGGGCACGGCCAGCTATGCGCTGAAACGTATCGACACGGGTGCAGCGGTGGCGTCGGGGAAAGTGCAGAACTTCACCTCCTATTCCGCGTCGGGCACCGTCGTGTCGACGGCAGCGTCGGAGCGGGACGCCTATGCGCGGCTGATGCGGATTCTGGCTGACCAGATCGTCACCGATCTCGTGGCGGGTTCGGCCGACTGGGCCACTCCGTGAAACTGTCGGGCGCCGCGGCGAGCCGGTATTTTGCCAAGCCCGAGCCGGATCGCGCCGGACTGCTGATTTTCGGCGCGGACGCCATGCGGGTCGCGCTGAAACGTCAGGAGGTGATCGCCGCATTGGTCGGGCCGGAGGGCGAGGCCGAGATGCGGCTGACCCGGATTCCGGGCGGCGATTTGCGCAAGGATCCGGCGCTGGTGCAGGATGCCTTGAAGGCGCAGGGGTTCTTCCCCGGCCCGCGCGTGGCCTTCGTCGAGGAGGCCAATGACGGGCTGGCCCCGATCCTGACCGCGGCGCTGGCCGACTGGCGCAAGGGTGACGCCAGCCTGATCGTCACGGCGGGCAACCTGACCAAGGCCTCGGCCCTGAAGAAACTCTTCGAGGATCATCCGAATGCCTATGCGGCGGGCATCTACGATGATCCGCCCAGTCGCGAGGAGATCGAGGCGACCCTGCGGAAAGCCGGCCTGAAGGACATCGGCGGCGCGGCGATGGCCGACCTGATCGCCCTGTCGCGCGACCTTGATCCCGGCGACTTCCGGCAGACCGTCGAAAAGATCGCGCTTTACAAATGGGGCGACAGCGCACCCCTCGCGCCCGAAGACGTGGCCGCCTGCGCGCCCCAGACCATCGAGGCCGAGGTGGATGATGTGCTGAATGCGGTGGCCGAACGGCAGGCGGCAACGGTTGGCTTGCTGATGCGGCGGTTGGAGGGGCAGGGCGTCAATCCCGTGACGCTTTGCATCGGCGCGCTCAGGCACTTCCGGGCGCTGCACGCGGCGGCGTCCGACCCCGGCGGGCCGTCTTCGGGGATTGCGCGGATGCGACCGCCGGTCTTCGGCCCGCGCCGCGACCGGATGCTGAAACAGGCGCAGGGCTGGGGGATGCACCGGCTGGAAACCGCACTGCAGATGCTGATCGAGACGGACCTGACGCTCCGCTCCACCTCGCGCGCGCCGGGGATGGCGGTGGTGGAGCGGACGCTGATCCGGCTGGCGATGATGAAACAGTGACGGTCCTTCACCAGATTGCGCGGGCCTTCGGCCCGGTGGTTGCCCGCCCCAGGCCGACCGAGATCGTGCGGGCGGCGCTTGGCGCGGGCATCGGCCTGTTGGCCACCGGACTGCTGGCCCGGACTGTGCCTTTTGGCGGCGCCGGGGCAATGCCGTTTCTGATCGCGCCCCTCGGCGCGACGGCCTTTCTCCTCTTCGCCGTGCCGAACAGTCCGCTGGCGCAGCCTTGGTCGGCGATCGTCGGCAACACGCTGTCGGCACTGGTGGCGCTGTGCCTGATCCGGCTTTTCCCGGATGTGCGGCTCGCGGCACCCCTGTCGGTCGCGGGCGCGGTCCTGGCGATGACGGCGGTGCGGGCGATGCATCCTCCCGGGGGGGCCGTCGCCCTGCTGATCGCGCTGACCGCGCGGCCCGGCGCGCCCCTCGAGTTTGATTTCGCGCTGATGCCGGTGTTCCTGGACACCTTTGTGCTGGTCCTGCTGGCGATTGCCTTCAACCGCGCCACGGGGCGGAAATATCCGTTCCGCCAGCCGCCGGAGGAAAGCACGCACGGCACGCACGACCCAAGCCCTGATCGCCGGCTTGGTCTGTCCGCCGATGACCTGGCCACGATCCTCCGCCAGATGAACCTGGCCGCCAACATCGGGACCGAAGACCTTGCCCGCCTGATCGGCGCGGCAGAGGCGGAAGCGACCGCCCGTCATCTGGGCGGGCTGACGGCGGGCGACGTGATGTCGCGCGATCTGGTGACCGTGGCCCCAGACACTCCTGCGGATGCGCTGGCCACCCTGTTCCGCGCCCGGCGGTTCAAGACCCTGCCGGTCGTGGCAGCGGACGGGCGCTATCTTGGGCTGGTGTCGCAGACCGATCTTCTCGGCCTGCCGGAGGGGCGGACGGAGGCCGGGCAGATCCTGTCGGGCGATTATCGGACGGTCACGGTCAAGACCCCGCTCGCGCCGCTTCTGACGCTTCTCGCCGACGGTGGGCAGCAATCGGTCCCGGTACTCGAGGACGGGCATTTGCGCGGCCTTGTCACCCGCACCGACATGATCGGCGCCCTGGCGCATGCGCTGCGTGGCTGATCACCGGGCCAGCGCCAGAAGCCCGTTCACATCCAGATGCTGTTCGATGTGGTCGGCAAGCCGGTCGAGCACCGCCTCCACCCCCGCGCCGTAGGACTGGCTGGACGCCGCACCGAATCCCCTCAGAAAATCCGCGCGGAAGCCATCGCCCGAGAACATCCCGTGCAGGTAAGATCCCATGATCCGGCCGTCGGTCGACATGGCCCCTTCGGCCTGGCCCTGCACAAGGGCAAAGGGGCGGGCGCGGTCCGGCCCGTCGGTCCGGCCGATATGGATCTCATACCCCTCCATCGCCGTGCCGGTTGCCGCATGAACGGCGCTGGTGCGGGTCAGGCGTTTGTCTTGGGTCATCAGCGTTTCGACGTCCAGCAGGCCAAGCCCCGCCGTCTCGCCCGGCGCGCCCTCGATCCCTTCGGGGTCGCGGACCATCCGGCCCAGCATCTGATAGCCGCCGCAGATGCCCAGCACATGACCACCCCGCCGCACATGGGCCAAGATATCCACGTCCCAGCCCTGGGCGCGCAGGAAGGCCAGGTCGCCGCGGGTCGATTTCGAGCCGGGGATGATCAGAAGATCCGTGTCGCCCGGCACCGCCTGCCCCGCCTGCACCATGGTCAGACAGACCGCGGGTTCGAGTTTCAGCGGATCGAGGTCATCGAAATTCGCAATGCGCGACAGGGCCAGGCAAGCGATCCTGAAGGTTCCGCCCGCCCTGCCCGACCGGAGATCCAGCGCATCTTCTGCCGGCAGGCTCCCCGCTTCGGCGAACCAGGGCAGAACCCCAAAACCGCGCCAGCCAGTGCGGGTTTCGATCAGCCGGTAGCCTTCGTCAAAAAGCCGGGGGTCGCCGCGAAACTTGTTGATCAGGAACCCCGCGACCAGTGCCGCATCGGCAGGGTCGAGCACCGCCTGAGTACCCACGATCTGGGCGATCACGCCGCCCCGGTCGATATCGCCCGCCAGAAGGACAGGCACATCGGCCGCCCTGGCAAAACCCATGTTGGCGATGTCGCCGGCGCGCAGGTTCACTTCGGCCGGGCTGCCGGCCCCTTCGACGATCACCAGATCATGCGCCGCCCGAAGCCGTGCGAAACTGTCCAGAACCGCACCGAGCAGAGTGGGCTTCAGCCTGGCATAATCGCGCGCCTTCACCGTTGTCAGCCGCCGCCCCTGAATGACAACCTGCGCGCCCACATCCGTCTCTGGCTTCAGCAGCACCGGGTTCATGTCGGTATGCGGCTCCAGACCGCAGGCCAGGGCCTGCAGGGCCTGCGCCCGGCCGATCTCGCCTCCGTCCACCGTCACGGCGGCATTGTTCGACATGTTCTGCGGCTTGAAGGGCGCGACCTTCAGACCGCGCCGGACGGCAGCCCGGCCGAGACCCGCCACCAGCATCGACTTGCCGACGTTCGAGCCGCAGCCCTGGATCATCAAAGCCTTGCCCATCAGTCGATCCCCAGAAGCCCCGGCAGACGGTGCCGGTTTCCGTCGGCGAAATGGAAGGCGCTCCAGCCGCGCGACCGGGCACCGGCGATATGTTTCTCATTGTCATCAACCAGCAGGATGCGCCCGCCCGGCAGACCGGACCAGTGTTCGATCGCCGGATAGAAGGCCGGATCGGGTTCGCTCGTGCCGATCCGGCCGGAGGAGAAGATCGTCTCGGCCCGCGTCCCGAACCCCATCACCTGGTCGATACAGGCCGCGCGGCGCGGCCCGTTTTTCGTGGCAATCACCTTGCGGTGAGGGCAGCCATCGAGCCACTGCCCGACCTCCGGGTCCGGCGTTGCCTCATGCTCGAACCAATCGCGGAGAAACTGATGGGGCGCCGCTTCGGCCCCCTCCTTGTCCACCCCTTCGGCGACGACTTCAAGGCCGTCGGTCCGGCCGGGCATGATTTCGGAAACCCGGCCAGACCCGAACACTGCCTCCTTGAAACTCATCTGGTCATGGCCCCGGTCCGCCGCGACCGGGGCCACACCGGCACAGATTTCCTGGGGCAGGTTCCGGTTCAGAACCCCGCCGACATCCCAGACGACCAGATCGAAGGCTGGCCGCATTACGCAGCCGCCCGATCTGGTGCCGGGGGCCTTGCCCCCGGACCCCCAGGATATTTGTGACCAGAATGAAAGAGCAGCGCGGCATCCCGCCTCGGGCGGATGATCCGGGGAGACGGGATGCTTTCACTCTGGACGGTCATCGGCGTCCCCGCCTGTACCGTAAGATCTTTTTCACCATGAATATCTTTCATTCTGGTTAAAATATCCCGGGGGGTTCGGGGGGCGGAGCCCACCGGCGTTCGCCTCAGAATTCCACGCCCTTCTGGCCCTTGATCCCCGACCGGAACGGATGTTTCACCAGTGTCATCTCGGTCACCAGATCGGCGATGGCAATCAGCTCTTCCTTGGCGTTGCGCCCGGTCAGTACCACATGGGTCATTGCGGGTTTCTCGGTGGCCAGGAACGCCACCACCTCCTCGATCGGCAGATAATCGTAGCGCAGCGCGATGTTGATCTCGTCGAGCAGCACCATGCGGTTGCGCTCGTCCCGGATCAGTTCCTTGGCTTTCTCCCAGCCCTTGCGGGCGGCGGCGATGTCGCGCTCCTTGTCCTGCGTTTCCCAGGTGAAGCCCTCGCCCATCGCGTGAAACTGGCAGAGATGGGCGAAATTCGCCTCGATCAGCGTGCGCTCACCGGTCGACCAAGCGCCTTTGATGAACTGCACGACGGCGCAGGGCATTTCATGGGCGATGCAACGCAGAATCATCCCGAAGGCCGAGGAGCTTTTGCCCTTGCCCGCGCCGGTATGGACGATGATCAGGCCCTTTTCGCCCGCTTTCGTCGCCATGATCCTGTCGCGCGCAGCCTTCTTCCTGGCCATCTTCTGGGCATGGCGGGCGGCATCGTCGGGCGCTTCGGTCGTTTTCGGTTCGGTCATGGTCCCTTCCGTTGCTTGACAGGGTCATCGGCTTGGCCCACAGGGTGGGTGTGCTGGTTCCTGTCCTATGACAGGCGAAGAGGGAATGCGACAGGGATTGCGACGATCGCTCGCCCGATCCCGAAGCGCAGCCGCCCCCGCGACCGTGACCGGAGAGGTTCCTTTAGCCACTGGCCGATGCCGGGAAGGCGGGAACCGGGGGGAGAGATCCCCGCTCCGCAAGCCGGGAGACCTGCCAGCGCGTGAAGGATGTTAGGGCGGACGGGGTGTTCCGCGACCGGCTCGGGCGGGCTTTCCGTCCCCGCAGGGTCATTCCCGCCGCCCGGGTGGAAAGGAAGGCCCGCGTGACTGTCACGCTCCATGTCTGTATCACCTGTCGCCGGGGCTTGCCCGATGCGGGCGACGGGCCGCGCCCCGGTGCCGCACTGCACGAGGCATTGGTTGCGGCAGGGGCGCCCGAGGGCGTGCGGATCGCGCCGGCCGAATGCCTGTCGGCCTGCGACAGCGGCTGCAACATCGCCCTTTCCGCCCCCGGCCGCTGGTCCTATGTCTATGGCCATATGGACCCCGCCCATCATGTTCCCGACATTCTGGCCGGGGCTTCCGCCTATGCCGCCGCGCCGGACGGGATCGTGCCCTGGCGCGAACGCCCGCAGATCTTCCGCAAGCAATCGCTTGCCCGCATTCCCCCACTGGAGCCCGCCAAATGAGCGACCTGAACAAGATCCCCGTCACCGTCATCACCGGCTTTCTCGGCGCGGGAAAGACAACGCTGATCCGTCACCTGATGGCCAATCCGCAGGGCAAGCGGCTGGCGGTTCTGGTCAACGAATTCGGCAGCGTGGGCGTCGACGGCGACATCCTGAAGTCTTGCGCCGACGAAAATTGCCCGGTCGAGAATATCGTCGAACTGGCCAACGGCTGCATCTGCTGCACGGTCGCGGACGATTTCATCCCGACGATCGAGGCGCTGATGGCCTTGCCGCAGCGGCCCGACCATATCCTGATCGAAACCTCGGGCCTTGCCTTGCCGAAGCCGCTGCTGAAGGCCTTCGACTGGCCGGCGATCCGCTCGAAGATCACCGTCGACGGCGTGGTGGCGCTGGCCGATGCCGAGGCGGTGGCGGCGGGCCGGTTCGCGCCGGACGAGGACGCGGTTCAGGCCCAGCGCACGGCGGACCCGTCGCTGGATCACGAAACCCCCCTGTCGGAGGTATTCGAGGATCAGATTGCCTGCGCCGACATCGTTCTTTTGTCCAAGGCCGATCTGGCCGGTGAGGCAGGCCTTGCTGCGGCCCGCAAGGTCATCGAGGCGGAAGCCCCGCGCAAGCTGCCGATCCTGGCGATGGAAGAAGGGCGGATCGACCCGCGCCTGATCCTTGGCCTCAACGCGGCGGCGGAGGATGATCTGGCCGCCCGCCCGTCGCACCATGACGGGCATGACGATCATGAGCATGACGATTTCGACACGGTGGTCGTGGAGTTGGGCGAGGTCGATGACCCGGAGGCCCTGAAGGCTGCGATCATCCGGCTGGCGCGCGAACAGAACATCCTGCGGGTGAAGGGTTATGTCGCGGTCACGGGCAAGCCGATGCGGCTGCTGGTGCAGGCGGTGGGAGAGCGGGTGCGCACGCAATATGACCGGCCCTGGGGCGCCATGGTCCGCCGCTCGCAACTGGTGGTGATCGGTGAGCATGAGGATGTGAATCTCGACGCGATCCGCGCGATCCTGTCGCCGGAAGCCGTGGAGGCCTGATCCGCCATGCATGTCGTCTTCCGCGAAAGCCACGGGCTGGAGGAAACGGACACCCCGACCGACCTGGGCCAAAGCCCGGCCGATCTGGTGGTGCTTTCGTTTTCCGACAGTGACCTGGGCGCTTTCGCGGCGGGCTGGCACCGGGCGGCGGGTGGCTTGCCCACCCTGCGGCTCGCGAATCTTGTCGCGCTGAAACATCCCCTGTCCGTCGATACCTATGCCGAACAGACGCTGGCCGGCGCGAAGGGCATCCTGATCCGGCTGATCGGCGGCGAGAGCTACTGGCCCTATGGTCTGGCGCAGGTGCAGGATCTGGCCCGACGCAAGGGGATCGCGCTGGCTGTCCTTCCCGCCGACGGGCGCGAGGATGAGCGGCTGGATCAATTGTCTACCCTGCCGGTCTCGACCCTGCGACGCCTGCAACATCTCTGTGATCAGGGGGGGGCGGTCGCGGCACAGGCGGCGCTTCAGCAGCTGTCGCTGGCAGCGGGGCTTTACGCCGGACCGGTCATCGGCGAAAAGTCGGTGCCGGCTTTCGGCTTCTATGTCCCCGACCGGGGCGTGGCACCGCCGCCGCAGCCGGGTGAAAGGCCGCTTGCCATTGTCACCTTCTACCGTTCCTACCTCACCTCCGCCGACACTGATCCCGTCGATGGACTGATCGCCGCGCTGGAGGAGCGTGGCTTCACGGCCATCGGCGTCTTCGCCACGAGTCTCAAGGACACCTCGGCTGCGGCATGGCTTTCGGCCGAACTGATCCGCCTCGGACCCGCGGCCATCCTCAATGCCACCGCCTTTTCCGCGAAGGGCGCAGGGGGCGAACCTTCGCCTCTGGACGCGCCTGGATGCCCGGTCTTTCAGGTGGCACTGTCGACCGCGCGGCGCAAGGATTGGGAGGCGTCGGAACGGGGTCTTTCGCCCGCCGATCTGGCGATGCATGTGGTCCTTCCTGAGGTCGATGGCCGGATTTTCGCCGGTGTCGTCAGTTTCAAACAGGCTTCGCGCCGCGATCCCGACCTGCAATATTTCCGGTTTGTCCACCGGGCCGACCCGGTGCGCGTGGCGGCGGTGGCCGACCGGGTGGCGGGCTGGTTCCGGCTGGCGGGTGCCCCGGCGGCGGACCGCAGGCTGGCTCTGGTCCTGTCCACCTATCCCGGCAAGGCGCACCAGTTGGCCCATGCCGTGGGGCTGGATGCGCTGGCGTCGGCCGAGGCGATCCTGGGCGATCTGCACAGCGGCGGATACATGGTCGATGCTGGCGGCAATCTCGGGCAATCGCTTCTGACCGAGCGGCTTGAATGGCCGGTTTCGGCCTATTCAGAGACTGTTTCGACCCTGCCGGACGCTTTGCGCATCGCGCTTTTCGCCGCCTGGGGCGACCCCGAAGACGATCCGCTGGTCCAGAACGGCAGCTTCCGCTTTTCCTGCCTTCATCGCGGCCATGCCCTGATCGCGCTGCAACCGGAACGGGGCGAGGTTTCGACGCGCGGCGACGATTATCACGACCTCGCCCGCACGCCCCGCCATTCCTACGTCGCCTTCTATCTGTGGCTCCGCACGAAAGGCTTGCATGCCCTGATTCATATCGGCGCGCACGGCACGCTGGAATGGCTGCCCGGCAAATCGGTGGCGCTGTCCGACACCTGCTGGCCGGAGGCGCTGACCGGCGCCCTGCCGGTTCTGTACCCGTTCATCGTCAACGATCCCGGCGAGGCCGCGCAGGCCAAACGGCGGATCGGCGCGGTGACCATCGGCCACCTGCCGCCGCCGATGGTGGAAAGCAGCGTGCCCGGGGGGCTATTGCGGCTCGAGCGGCTTCTCGACGAATATTCCACCGCCGACGGGCTGGACCCCGCCCGCCGCGACCGGCTTATCCGGGCCGTGCGGGAGGAGGCGCAGGCTTCGGGCGTCGAGGAAGATCTGGGGATTCCACCCGGCGCCTCGCCCGCCGAGGCGATCATCCGGATCGACCGTTTCGTCTGCGACATCAAGGAAAGCCAGTTCGGCGCGGGGCTGCATGTATTCGGACAAGGTCAATGCGGCGCCGAGGAACGCGCTGGACTGCGCGCCGGTCTGAACGGCGCGCGTGTGCCGTCCGGCCCCTCCGGCTCGCCGGCGCGGGGGCGGTCCGATGTGCTGCCGACCGGGCGAAACCTTTACACCACCGATCCGCGCGCGGTTCCGTCGCGCGCCGCCCATGCCCAGGGCGTAAAACTGGCCGAGGAACTGCTGCGCAAGCACCTGCAGGATCACGGCGACTGGCCACGCGCGCTGGTGATCGACCTCTGGGGGTCGGCCACGATGCGCACCGCCGGCGAAGAATTTGCCTTGGCTCTGCATCTCGCCGGACTTGCGCCGAGATGGGACGAAGGGTCGGAGCGCGTTTCAGGCTTCGACGTGATTCCCCTCGCGCTCCTCCGTCGCCCGCGCATTGATGTGACATTGCGGGTTTCTGGCTTGTTCAGAGACGTTTTTCCCGGTCTCGCACAACTTTTTGAAGCCGCTGCGACGGCGTTGGCCGGTCGTGAGGAAGCGGCGGAGGACAACCCCTACCTGACCGCCAGCCCGCGCGTCTTTGGCCCGAAGCCCGGCCTGTACGGCCTGTCGATGGGCGATGCGATCGAGGATTACTCGGCAGATGGCCGGGCGCGAGCGGGGGAGGCCTGGCTGTCGGGATCGGAATGGACCGTCGGCGAGACCGGGGCGCGGCCCGATCGTGCGGCGCTGGAGGCAAAGGTCAAAGGCGCGGACGGATTTGTCCATGTGCAGGATCTGCCCGAAAGCGACCTGCTGCTCGCCTCCGACTATGCCGCGCATGAAGGGGGTTTTGCTGCGGCCGTGGCGCGGCTGGGCGGCGCGGAAAAGGCACTCTACCATCTCGATGCCACGCAACCCGACCGACCGCGCGCCCGCACCTTGCCCGAGGAACTGGCCCGCGTGGTGCGCGCCCGTGCGACCGATCCGCGCTGGGCGACGGGAATGATGGCGCACGGTTTCCGGGGCGCGGCGGAGATTGCCGCGACGCTCGACCATCTGGCGGCTTTCGCGCATCTGGCCCGCGCCGTGCCGCCGCATCTTTTCGACCTTTACCACGAGGCGACATTGGGCCGCGACGATCTGGTGGCTTTCATGGATCGGGAAAATCCGCTCGCCCTGCAAGCGATGCGCGACCGGTTCGCCGCGTTGCGTGACGCGGGCCTCTGGATCACCCGTCGCAATTCCATCGCAGCCGGGATGGAGGTGCGGAGATGAGCGAAACCGTGTCTGTTGCGCCTGAAATCAAGGGCTGGTGCCCCGGCGCGCTCAGACCCATGATGTCGGGTGACGGTCTGGTGGCACGGGTGCGTCCGCGCGGCGGGCGGCTGACACAGGATCAGGCGCGGGGCATCGCCGACCTGTCGGCGCGCTTCGGCAACGGCCTGATCGACCTTTCCGCCCGCGCCAACGTGCAATTGCGTGGCGTCCGATCGGAAAGCCACGGCGCGCTGATCGAGGGCCTCAAGACCCTTGGTCTGATCGACGCTTCGACGGAGGCGGAGGCGCGGCGGAACATCGTAGTCACGCCCTTCTGGGCCGGGGGCGACGGCACCGCCGCCCTCGTCTCGTCGCTGGCCGCAGCGCTTGCCGCGCCGGATGCACCGCAAACGCCGGGCAAGTTCGGCTACGCGGTCGACTGCGGCCCCGAACCGGTCCTGCGCGGCACATCCGCAGACATACGTATCGAACGGGACGCGGCAGGCGGCCTGATCGTCCGCGCCGACCGGTCAGGCTACGGCGCGCCGGTCACGACCGAAACCGCTGCCGCCACGGCATTGGCGCTCGCACGCTGGTTCCTGGACACGGGCGGTGCGCCGGACGGCAGGGGACGGATGGCGACACATCTGGCAGGTGGTGCGTCCCTGCCGACGGGATATTCCACCGCCAGGGCCCAACATCGCGACATGCCAGCGCCAGCACCGGGACCATGCCGCCTCGGCTTTCTGGTCGGTCTTGAATTCGGCCAGATGCAGGCGGAAACCTTGTCTATCCTTGCCGAATCCGGCCATCTGCGGATCACCCCCTGGCGCATGATCCTCATCGAGGACAGGGCGGGGCTCCCCGCCATCCCCGGCCTGATCACCGAACCGTCCGATCCGCGCCTGCGCATAGTGGCCTGCACGGGCGCCCCCGGCTGCCCGCAGGGGCTGGCCAGCACGCGCCCGCTGGCGCGGATGCTTGCCCCCCTGCTTGCACCGGGCGCGATCCTTCACATCTCGGGCTGCGCCAAGGGTTGCGCCCATCCCGGACCCGCGCCGCTCTCGCTGGTGGGTCGCCCTGGCGGCACCTTCGATCTGGTCCGCGACGGGACCGCTGCCGACCCGCCCCATCGCCGCGATCTCGGCGCCGAAGTATTGATCCGAAATCCCGCCCTTCTGACGGAATGAACGCATGCCCCACAGTTACCAAACCGACGGCGCCGCCATTTATCTGGAAAGCTTCGCCACCATCCGGGCCGAGGCCGACCTGGCCCGCTTCACGCCCGAGGAGGAGGTGGTCGTCGTGCGCATGATCCATGCCGCCGGGATGGTCGGGCTGGAGAGACATGTGCGCTTTTCCCCCGGCATGGCGATTGCCGCCCGCGCCGCGCTGGAAGATGGCGCGCCGATCCTGTGCGACGCGCGGATGGTCAGCGAGGGAATCACCCGGCCCCGGCTACCCGCGAACAATGAGGTGATCTGCACCCTGCAGGATCCGCGCGTGCCCGGCATGGCGAGAGAGATGGGCAATACCCGTTCCGCCGCCGCGCTGGACCTGTGGCGACCCTATCTGGCCGGTTCGGTCGTGGCGATCGGCAATGCGCCGACCGCACTGTTTCATCTGCTGAACATGCTGGAAGATCCCGCCTGCCCCCGGCCCGCCGCGATCATCGGCTGCCCGGTGGGGTTCGTCGGCGCCGCGGAATCGAAGGCCGCCCTGATGCAGGATCCGCCCGCGCCATCGGTCATCGTCGAGGGACGCCTGGGCGGTTCGGCAATTACCGTTGCCGCTGTCAACGCTCTGGCGAGCCGGAAGGAGTGACCATGGGCAGCGTGATCTGCGTCGGCCTTGGCCCGGGCGATCCCGACCTGATGAGCGTGCGGTCCGACCGGCTGGTGCGGAGGGCCGCGCATGTCGCCTATTTCCGCAAGAAAGGGTATGAGGGGCAGGCCCGGCGCATCGTCGAGGGGATGCTGCGCACTGACGCGACCGAATATCCGATGGATTATCCGGTCACGACCGAAATCCATTTCTCCCACCCCGAATATAACCGTCAGATGGCCGAGTTTTATGAGGCTTGGGCGCAAAAACTGGCGATTTTGGCCGAAACGGACACTGTTCTGGTTCTGTGTGAGGGCGATCCCTTCTTCTACGGCAGCTTCATGCATCTTTACACCCGCCTGCGTGAACGGGTGCCGGTTGAGGTGGTGCCCGGCATCACCGGCATGTCGGGCTGCTGGACCGCGACGGGTGAGCCGATCACCTGGGGTGACGATGTGCTGACCGTGGTGACCGCGACGATGAGCGAGACTGACCTGACCGCGCGGGCGCGGGAAACCGACGCCCTTGTGGTCATGAAGATCGGCCGCAATCTTGAAAAGCTGCGCCGGGCGCTGGCGGCGGCCGGGCGCTTGCAGGATGCCTGGCTGGTCGAACGCGGCACAATGCCCGACCAGAAGGTTCACCGCCTGACCGAAGCGCCGGAAAAGGTGCCCTACTTCTCGATCGCCGTCATCCACGGGCAGGGGCGGCGGCCATGACGGGCTGGGTGAAAGTGGCGGGGCTTGGCCCCGGCGACGAGGCGATGGTGACCGATCAGGTCCGCGCGGCGCTGGCCCAGGCGACGGATGTGGTCGGCTATATTCCCTACGTGGCGCGGATCGCGGCACGCCGGGGCCTGACGCTGCACCCGTCCGACAACCGGGTGGAACTGGACCGCGCCTGTCATGCGCTGGACCTGGCGGCGGCGGGACGGCGGGTGGTGGTGGTCTCGTCCGGAGATCCGGGCGTATTCGCCATGGCTTCGGCGCTGTTCGAGGCGCTTGAGGCGCGGGCCGACCCTGATGCATTCGATATCGAGATCCTGCCCGGCATCACCGCGATGCTGGCCGCCGCCGCCCGGCTGGGCGCCCCCCTGGGCCATGATTTCTGCGCGATCAATCTGTCCGACAATCTCAAACCCTGGGAGTTGATCGAAAAACGGCTTCGCCTTGCGGCCGAGGGCGGTTTCGCGATGGCTTTCTACAATCCGCGCGCCGCCTCACGGCCGGGACGGTTCGAGCGGGTTCTGGAAATCCTGCGCGCGCAATGCGGGGGCGATCTGCTGATTTCCTTTGCGCGGTCCGTCACCACCGCCGAGGAGAAGCTGCTGACCGTCCGCCTGGCCGATGCGACGCCCGACATGGCGGACATGCGCACCCTGATCATCGTCGGCAACGCCGATACGCGCCGGGTCGGGCGCTGGGTCTACAGCCCAAGGCGCGCCGGATGAGCCTTTATCCAACTCATCACCGCGTCGACATTGTCCAGCACTTCCCGTTCGGGCAGCGCGGGCCGGGCGATCAGAATGACCGGAATCCGCAGGATTCGAGCCGCTTTCAGCTTGGCTTCGGCTCCAACGCCGCCCGCGTTCTTGGCGACGATATGGGTGATGCGATGCTCGCGGAGCAGCGCCAGGTCGTTCGCCTTGGTGAAGGGTCCGCGCGCGATGACCGCATCCGCGCTTGCCAGGGGCAGAGGCCCGTCCTGCGGATCGACGAGGCGCAGAAGATAATGATGCTGAGACCGGGCGGCGAAGGGGGCAAGTGTCTGCTTGCCGATCGCCAGAAAAATCCGGGATGGTTCGGTCGGCAAAGCTTCGACCGCGCCCTGAATATCCGGCACTGTCCGCCAGTCATCGCCGTCACCGGCGACCCACGGCGCTCGCTCGAATGCGCACAGGGGAACGCCGGTCCGCACAGCGGCGGCGATGGCATTGTGACTCATTGCGGCCGCGAAAGGGTGGGTGGCGTCGATCAGATGGGTGATCCTTTCGTGGCGCAGATAATCGGCCAACCCCTCCACCCCGCCGAAACCACCAATCCGCGACGGCAAAGGCTGCGCGATCGGGTTGCCGGTGCGGCCCGCGTAGGAAAAGACCGCATCCATGCCCGCGGCGGCCAGGGCTTGCGCCAGGGTAGAGGCTTCGGTGGTGCCGCCCAGAAGAAGGATGCGGTTCATGGCTGATCCCTGGTTGATCATCATCGGTCTGGGCGAAGATGGACCGGCGGGCCTGTCCGAGGCAAGCCGTGCAGCGATCAATGCTGCCGAGGTGATCTTCGGCGGGCCGCGTCATCTGGCGCTGGTCGCGGCCGGGCAGCGGGGCCGGGACTGGCCGGTGCCGTTCGATGTAGGCCCTGTTCTGGCGGAAGAGGGCCGGAAAGTGGTCGTGCTCGCCTCTGGCGATCCGTTCTGGTTCGGGGCGGGCGGCAGCCTGTCACGCGCCCTGTCGCCCGATCAATGGATCTGCCACCCGGCTCCGTCCACCTTTTCCCGTGCCGCCGCGCAGCTGGGCTGGCGGATCGAGGATGTTCATTGTTTTGGCCTGCACGCCGCGCCGTTCGAGCGGCTTTTGCCGGTGCTGACGCGTGGACAGCGCATCCTGTGCCTGATGCGCGGCGGGGCGGCACCGGCGGCACTGGCAAGCTGGCTGGCCGCGCGCGGCTTCGGTGCTTCGGGCCTGACGGTGCTGGAGGCTTTGGGCGGCCCTGCGGAACGGGTGCGGCGGACAAGGGCGGACGAGTTTGCCCTGACCGATGTGGCCCATCCGGTGGCGCTCGCCATCGCGGTGCAGGGGGCCGCGGGCCTGCCGCGCGCTTCCGGCCTGCCGGATGATCTATTCACTTCGGACGGGGTGATGACCAAACGTCCGATCCGGGCGCTGACGCTTTCGGCGCTTGCGCCGCGCGCCGGTGAAATTTTGTGGGATCTTGGGGCCGGATCGGGATCGGTGTCGGTCGAATGGTGCCTCGCGGCGCCCGGCGCCACGGCCCATGCAGTGGAACAACGCACCGACCGTGCCGCCAACATCCGTAGCAATGCGGCGGCCTTCGGCCTATCCCATCGGCTGTCGGTGGCGGAAGGCGGGTGGACCGAGGCGTTGCCAGAATTGCCAGCCCCGGATGCGGTCTTCATCGGCGGTGGCGCGGATCAGGCCGGGTTAGACACTGTTTGGACGGCAGTGCCGACCGGCGCGCGGCTGGTGGTGAATGCCGTCACCGTCGAGTCCGAGATGCTGTTGGCCCACTGGCACGGTCAAAAAGGCGGCGACCTGTTTCGCTATGACATCGCGCAGGCCCTGCCTTTGGGGCGCATGCTGGGATGGGCCCCGGCCCGGCCCGTGGTGCAGTGGAGTGTGATCCGATGAGGGTCGCGGGACTGGGCTTTCGCGGGGCGGCGACCTTTGAATCGCTCAATGACGCGCTGGAACGCGCCGGCGGCAATGTCGATGCTTTGGCGACCGCAGAGATCAAGGCCGGCCAGCCCGCCGTGCGTATCCTGGCCAAGGCGCTCGGCCTGCCGCTTCTGTCGATTTCCCGCGCGCGGTTGGGGGCGGAGGAAACCCTGACCCATTCTTCGCTTGTCGAAGCGCAATTCGGCACCGGATCGGTCGCCGAGGCGGCGGCGTTGGCGGCGGCGGGGCCAGGTGCACGGCTTCTTGGGCCGCGGGTTGCATCGGGCGACGGTCTGGCGACGGCGGCGATTGCAGAAAGGGATGAAGAATGACGGTGCATTTCATCGGGGCCGGGCCGGGCGCGCCAGACCTTCTGACGCTGAGGGGACGTGACCTGATCACCGCTTCGCCTGTCTGTCTTTATGCCGGATCACTGGTGCCTGAAGCGCTCCTGGCCCATTGCCCGCCGGGTGCGAGGATCATCAACACGGCACCCCTGTCGCTGGACGAGATCGTTGCCGAGATCCAGGCGGCGCACGCGGACGGCAAGGATGTGGCGCGGCTGCATTCAGGCGATCTGTCGATCTGGTCGGCGATGGGCGAACAATTGCGCCGTTTGCGGGCGTTGGACATTCCCTATGACGTGACGCCAGGGGTTCCGTCCTTTGCCGCCGCCGCCGCGGCGCTGGGGGCGGAACTGACGCTGCCCGGCGTGGTGCAGTCCGTAGTACTGACCCGCACATCGGGCCGGGCGACCAGCATGCCGCCGGGCGAGACCCTGGAGAATTTCGCCCGGACCGGCGCGGTCCTGGCCATCCATCTGTCGATCCATGTGCTGGATCAGGTGGTGGCCGAGCTTTCGCGCCATTACGGGCCGGACTGCCCCGTCGCCATCATCTGGCGGGCGAGCTGGCCGGATGAACGTGTGGTGCGCGCCACGCTCGCGACACTGGAAACCGCGGTCGGGCCGGAGATGGAGCGCACGGCGCTGATCTTCGTCGGGCCGTCGATCGGCGCGGAGGATTTTGACGAAAGCAGGCTCTATGCCGGCGATTATGACCGCCGCTATCGGCCCGTGGGCACAGATCCGCGCTTCCCGGAGACGGCATGAGCAGGCTGCCGATTTCGTCCCGCCGGCGGCGGGCCGACCGGGGCGAGGGGGCCTTCCGCCCCCTCGCGCTCCCCCGAGGATATTTGCGGACAGAAAATGAGGTAAGGAAGTGAGCCTGCCCCCCGGTCTCCTGATCTCGGCCCCCGCCTCGGGCACGGGCAAGACCACGCTGATGCTGGGGCTGCTTGCGGCATTCCGGGCGCGGGGGATGGTGGTGCAGCCATTCAAGAGCGGGCCGGATTACATCGACCCGGCCTTTCATCGGGCCGCCTCGGGGCGGGCGTCGGTCAATCTTGAGAGCTGGGCGATGACGGCAGAGCGGATCGCCGGGCTGATTGCGGTTGGGGAAGGGGCGGACCTGATCCTTGCCGAAGGGTCGATGGGTCTGTTCGATGGGGTTGCGCAGCCCGGAGAAACCGGGACGGGTGCCAGCGCCGACATCGCCGCGCTGACCGGCTGGCCCGTGGTTCTGGTTCTGGACGTGTCCGGGCAGGCGCAGTCGGCGGCGGCGGTGGCGCTGGGATTTCGGGCGATGCGGCCCGATGTGACGATTGCCGGCGTCGTCCTGAACCGGGTCGCAAGTCCACGCCACGCAGCGCTGGTGCGCGTGGGGATGGCGGAAATCGGCCTGCCGGTCTTTGGTGCCCTGCCGCGCCAGACCACGATCGAGATGCCGGAGCGGCATCTGGGCCTCGTGCAGGCGGAGGAGACGCCGGAACTGGACCGGATCATCACCGAGGCAGGCCGGTTCATCGCCGCCAATCTGGACCTCGAGGCGATTGCGGCCGCCGCGCGCCCGACGGGGACCACGATCACCGCACCTCTGGCGGTGCGTCCGCCCGGCCAAAGGATTGCACTTGCGCGCGATGCGGCCTTTTCCTTCGTCTATCCGCATCTTCTCGAAGGCTGGCGGCGGGCAGGGGCGGAAATCGTGGCCTTTTCACCCCTGGCCGATCGGGCTCCGGACGCGAGCGCCGATTGCTGCTGGCTGCCCGGCGGCTATCCCGAACTTCATGGCGCCGCCCTGAGCGCGGCACGGACATTCCGCGCGGGCCTCAGGCGCTTTGCCGAGACGCGGCCGGTGCATGGAGAATGCGGGGGCTACATGGCCATGGGGACCGCCATCATCGACAAAGCCGGGAAGGCGCATGAGATGGCGGGGCTTCTGGGCCTGGTCACCAGCTATGAAAAGCGCCGGATGCATCTGGGTTATCGGCTTGCGACCCTTGCGGCGCCGATGCCCGGCCATGGGCCGGGCGCACGGCTGCGCGGGCATGAATTCCACTATTCGACAATTCTCGAGCAACCCGATATGGGGCTGGCGCGCGTGGTTGATGCCACTGGCGAAGCGGTGGCCGAGACCGGCTCGCGGCGCGGCCATGCGACGGGCACCTTCTTCCATCTGATCGCGGAGGCGACATGAGCGGTTTTGTCAGTTTCGTCTCCTCCGGTCCGGGTGACCCCGAGCTTTTGACCCTGAAGGCGGTCAACCGGTTGCAGGCGGCGGATGCGGTTCTGTTCGACGACCTGTCGGCCGGGCCGATCCTGCAACATGCGCGGGCGGGCGCCGATCTGGTGGGCGTTGGCAAGCGGGCGGGCCGCCCCTCGCCCAAGCAGGACCATGTGAGCCGCCTTCTGGTCGATTACGCGCGGTCCGGCGCGAAGGTGGTGCGGCTGAAATCCGGCGATTCGGGCCTGTTCGGGCGGCTGGAGGAGGAGATCGTCGCGCTGCGCGAGGCGGGGGTCGGGTATGAGATCATTCCGGGCGTCACCTCGGCCATGGCGGCGGCGGCGGCGGCGGGCATTCCGCTGACCCGGCGGCTGACGGCGCGGCGCGTGCAGTTCGTGACCGGCCATGACGTGACCGGCGCCCTGCCGACGGATCTGAACTTTGCCGCCCTCGCCGACCCGCTGGCCACGACCGTCATCTTCATGGGCAAGCGCACCTTCGGCGAGCTGACGCGGCGCTTGACCGGCGCGGGCATGTCGCCGGACACGCCGGCGCTTCTGGCCGAAAGCGTGTCTACGCCTGCCCAGAAGATCGTGCGCGGGACGCTTGCCACGATGGAGCGGCTGATTGCCGACGAGGCGGCGGATGGCCCGGCGCTGATCCTTCTCGGACCCCTGTTCGAATGACGGGCACGGTCGCCACCGTCTGCGCCTCCTGCCCCGCCGGGCGGGATGGGTTTGCGGCGGCGCTGCGCGCGGCCCTTGACGATCATGGTCTGTCTGTCGGGGTGCGCGAGGTGGACTGCATGTCGGGCTGCGCCCGGTCCTCGACCCTCGCCTTCCGCGCGCCCGGCAAGGTGGCTTACCTTTTCGGAGAAATCAGCACGGGCGATCTGCCCGATCTGCTGACCTTCGCGCGCCTTTACCTCGCCTCCGCCGACGGTGTGCTGGACGACGCCCGGCCGCTGGGTGCCCTGCGCACCAAGGCGCTGGCGCGCATTCCCGGCTGAAGGTCGCGGTTGGCTCGGGTCTGCCGCTTTCGGCCTTGACCGGACGGGCGGGAAAGCGGCACAAGGGTTCTGCACGGTGTCCGACGGCGCAAAGCGTCCGGACCGAAACGGGAATGGGGAAGGGTGGACCAAAGCGGCACCCGAAGCCCCAACCGCCCCCGCGACTGTAAGCGGCGAGCGGCTTTCCGAATGCCACTGGGACCATCGGCCCCGGGAAGGCGGAAAGCAGGCTGCGACCCGCGAGTCAGGAGACCGGCCGTGCGGAACGTGAACGCGAACGCCGTCGGGTGTGACGGCAAAGGAGAAAGAAATGAACGCGATCAGCCAATCCCTGTCCCTGCCCGCAACCGCCGCGCGGCCTGTCCTTCTGGCGCTGGCGGCCGGCCTGGCGCTGGCATTCGTCGGCGGCATGTCGGGCGCGACGGTGCTGCACGATGCCGCCCACGACGCCCGCCACTCGCTTGCCTTTCCCTGCCACTAGCGCCCAGGAGCGGACCCATGACCAGACAGATTTTTGTCGGCGCGCTTCTGGCGGGCCTGACGGCGGCTGCCTTGGCGCTTGTCCTGCAAGCGTGGCTCCTTGTGCCGATCATCCTCGAGGCCGAACGCTATGAGACCGGTGAACTGGTGCATTTTGCCGGGGTCGCCAGTGTGGCCGATGCGGGCAGCACCGATACGCAGACGATGGCGATGACCGCCCCGGCGGACCCTGCGGCGGCCGAGCCTGAGGTTTCGCTGACCGGGCGCAATCTGATGAGCTTCTCGGTCGATTTCGTGATATTCACCGGCTACGCGCTGGTGCTGGCGGCGCTGATGGCAATACGTCAGGCGACGGGCGGGGCGGTAAGCGCTGTCTCCGGTGTGCTCTGGGGTCTTGGCGCGTTCGTCGCGCTGAACCTGGCGCCATCGGTCGGACTGCCGCCGGAACTGCCCGGCATTCCCGCGGCGGACCTTGCCGCGCGGAAGCTCTGGTGGGTGGCCACGGTCGCCGCTACCGGCGCCGGGCTGGCGCTGATGGCGTTCCGGCCCGGCCTGTGGCAGGTGGCCGTCGGGGTGGCGCTGATTGCCATTCCCCATATCTACGGCGCGCCGCAGACCGAAAATTTCGGCGGCATCGTGCCGCCCGAGCTTTCGGCCGAATTCGCGGCGCGCAGCCTTGCGACGGCGGCGGCGCAGTTTGCGGCGCTGGGCGCGGTGCTGGGCTATGTCTGGACGCGGCTTGCGCCGGTGCCACAGCCTTTCGCCATCTGAACCCGTGGCGGGCCGTCGTGGCCCGCCGCCCCCGCCCGCGAAGATCGGAAACCTGGCCGTGCTGGAACTTGATCTTGTCGGGATCGGCACCGGAAACCCCGATCACCTGACGTTGCAGGCGATCAAGGCGCTCAACTCCGCCGATCTGGTGCTGATCCCGCGCAAGGGCGAGACGAAGGCCGACCTGGCCGAATTGCGTCGCGCGATCTGTGCCGAAGTTGTCACCAACCCCGCGACCCGCATAGCCGGGTTCGATCTGCCGGTGCGCGACGAGCGGACCGCCGACTATCGCCAGCGCGTCGATGACTGGCATGATGCAATCGCGCAGGTCTGGACAGAGACTATTCTGGCCGAAATCGGCCCAAAGGGTCGGGTCGCGCTGTTGGTGTGGGGCGATCCGTCGCTTTACGACAGCACCCTGCGGATCGCGGGACGGCTGACCGAGTCCCTGGACCTGCGCGTGCGCGTAATCCCCGGAATCACCTCGCTGCAGGCGCTCACGGCGGCGCATGCCATCCCGATCAATGACATCGGCGCGCCGTTCCTCGTCACCACCGGACGCAAGCTGCGGGAGAAGGGCTGGCCCGAGGGGGTCGATACGGTCGCGATCCTGCTGGACGGCGAATGTTCCTTCCAGGTGCTTGCCCCGGACGGGCTGCACATCTGGTGGGCGGCCTATGTGGGGATGAAGGAGGAGATCATCCTGTCAGGGCCACTGGCCGCGTTGTCGGCCAAGATCGTCGAGACCCGCGCAAAGGCCCGTGCCGCTCACGGCTGGATCATGGATATCTATATCCTCAGGCGCGCCTGATCGTATCGCCGGGCTGAAGGGTCGGGGTCAGTTCGATCCGTTCGCCGCCGATCGTCTCCGAATGACCATGGCCGGAGATAATCTGCGCCGCTTGGCGGCCGATTTCGCGGCGGCAGGCGTCCATCGTCGCCAGGCGGCGCGGCAGGCCATCCAGCAGGTCGACGCCGTTGAACCCGGCAAGGCCCAGCTTGTTTGGCACGTCGATGCCCTTGTCGAGGCAGTAAAGAAGCCCGCCCGCCCCGATCATGTCGTTGGAGTAGTAGAGGAAATCGAGTTCAGGCGAGCGTTTCAGGATCGCCTCCGTCATCTCCCGCCCTTTCAGAAGGGCGGAGCCGCCGGAATAGAATTCCCGGTCCGCCAGTTCGATCCCGGCTTCGGCCAGTCCCGCCTCGAACCCTTCCAGCCGCTTCCGCGCCCGGTGGTCGTCGGGCATCTTGGTGCCCAGAAAACCGATCTTCCGATAACCGGATTTCACGATGGCCCGCGCCATTTCCAGCCCGGCGCGCTTGTGGGAAATGCCCACGACCGAATCCACCGGATCGCCATCGACATCCATGATCTCGACGATCGGAATGCCGGCGTTTTCCAGCATCGCCCGTGCGGTCGGCGAATGTTCAAGCCCCGCAACGATGACGCCCGACGGCCGCCAGGAGAGCATTTCGTAAAGGACCGCTTCCTCCTTCTCTGGCGAATAGTTGGTGACGCCAAAGACGGGCTGAAGGCCGGTATCCTCCAACTCCTCCGAAATCCCGCTCAGGACTTCGGGGAACACGAGGTTCGACAGCGACGGCACGATCACCGCCACCAGATTGACCCGCTGGGACGCCAGTGCACCCGCGATCTTGTTCGGCACATAACCAAGGCGGCGCGCGGCCTCCAGAACTCGCTCGCGGGTCGCTTCGCTCACATCACCGCGGTTGCGCAACACCCGGCTGACCGTCATCTCCGAAACGCCGGACGCCTCCGACACATCGCGCAGCGTCAGTGTGCGTTTCTGATCTGTGGGCGCCATGCCGGAAACCTCGTGCCAAGTGGGTCAGGATCGCGCCTAACTTAAGAAGGATGTGGCCCCCGACGCAAACCCAATTCGCATCCGGGCCGGTTGGGAGGATCAGGTGCGGATCACCCGCTGGGTCTGGGTTCCCAACCCGTCAATGCCCAGGCGCATGACTTCGCCCCCCTTCAGATAGACCGGGGGTTTCTGGCCCATGCCAACCCCGGGGGGCGTTCCGGTCGAAATCACGTCGCCCGGCTGCAGCGACATGAAGCGGCTGACGTAGGAAATCAGGAACGGCACCCTATAGACCATGGTGGCGGTGGACCCGTTCTGAAAGCGGCGGCCATCGACATCGAGCCACATTCCCAGATTGTCGAAATCGCCCACCTCATCCGGCGTGACCAGCCAGGGGCCGATTGGCCCGAACGAATCGCAACCCTTGCCCTTGTCCCATGTGCCGGCGCGTTCGAACTGATATTCACGCTCGGACACATCGTTCACGATGCAGAAACCCGCAAGATGGGCCATCGCGTCGGCTTCCTCGATATACTTGCCGCCTTTGCCGATCACCACGGCCAGCTCGACCTCCCAATCGGTCGTTTGCGATCCGCGCGGGATTTCCACGCTGTCGTCCGGGCCGACGATGGCCGAAGTCCATTTGTTGAAGATCACCGGTTCGGGCGGCACCTTGAGGCCGCTTTCGGCGGCGTGGTCGGCATAGTTCAGGCCGATGCAGATGAATTTGCCGATCCGGCCCACGCAGGGGCCAAGGCGCAGGTCGGACTGGGCCACCCCCGCGACCAGCGGCAGACTGGCGGGATCGAGCGCCGCCAGACGCGCAATCCCCTCAGGCAACAGCGCGGTCCCGGCAATATCATCGACATGGGCCGACAGATCGCGCACCCGGCCCGCATCGTCCAGAAGACCCGGCTTTTCCAGCCCCGGCGGGCCATAACGCAGAAGTTTCATCTTTTTCTCATCCTTCAGTCTTGGCTGGCGGGTTCAGGCCCGGTCAGATCATCACGCCGCCATCCACCAGAACCGCCTGTCCGGTGACGAACCGGCTTTCGTCCGACAGAAGATAGACCACCATCGGCGCAATATCCTCCACGCTCGCAAGGCGCCCCATCGGCTGACGGGCGATGAAATCCTTCTCGGCCTGCACCGGATCGGCGGCGGCGGCGATGCGACCACGCAGCGACGGCGTGTCCACCGTCGCGGGGCAGAGCGCATTGCACCGGACGCCCTGCCTGACGAAATCGGCGGCAACCGCCTTGGTCATCCCGATCACCGCCGCTTTCGTCGCGCCATAGGCAGTGCGATTGACAAATCCCTTCACCGAAGAGGCCACCGAAGCCATGTTGAGGATGGAGGCGGTGCCGGTCACTGTCGCCCGATCCAGCATGCCGGGCAGAAAGGCGCGGGTCATCTGCATCATCGCCGTGACATTCAGGCGAAAGGCAAAGTCCCAGTCGTCATCGGTCACATCCAGAATCGTGCCGTGATGCACGAAACCCGCGCAATTGAAGAGCCCGTCGATCGGTCCGAATTTTGCGGCAAGCCCTGTGATCGCCGCGCTGTCGGTCACGTCCAGCCGCTGGATTTCCGCACCGTCCAGCCCCGCCAGCAGGGGTTCGCTCAGATCCGTCGCGATGACCCGCGCGCCTTCCCGCACGCAGGCCAGCACGGCGGCCCGCCCGATGCCCTGCCCCGCTGCGGTGATCACAATGGTCTTGCCCTTCAAACGCATGGCTTCCCCCTGCCGGGTCCGAGCATTCACGTAAACCGGCGATCTGCAAACGCATAGCTGACTTTGCGGCAGTTTGGCCATGCCAAAGGCGCAGTCGACAGCACCCTCACTTGGCCGGGGGAAAAGCAAAGCCCGCCAGCTTGCCAAAGGCAACCGCGCACTCTATCCAGTCTCCAGGTCCGCGTCCGCGTGGACCGGCAGGCCCCGTAGCTCAGGGGATAGAGCGGCCGCCTCCTAAGCGGCAGGTCACAGGTTCAAATCCTGTCGGGGTCGCCATCTTTCGCCTTGGTCGGAACAGGGAGCGTACCCATGCAGAAAATCCAGTCGCAGGGCCTGCATCACGTCACCCTGTTGGGGGCAGGCCGCCGGACCAGCATCGACTTCTGGGAAGGGCTTCTGGGCATGCCCTTCGTCTTCGACCAGCCCAATCTCGATGACCCGAACGAGGGCCATGTCTACTTCGATCCGGGTGACGGGCGGTTGATTACCGTCTTCACCAACGAAAGCCGCACGGCGGACCCGACACGGAAGAAGCCGAGGATCGGGGACGTGCATCACCTCGCCTTCTCCGTGTCCCGTGTCAGCTTCGCCCAGGTGGTCGAGCGGTTCGAGGAGCGGGGCATCTGGAACACCGGGGTCAGGGATCGGGGGTTCATGGATTCGATCTATTTCCGCGATCCGATGGGCCTGTTGATCGAGCTTGCGACCTACAAGTTCGAACCGCCCTTCGGCTATTCCCATGCCGACGTGTTGCATCGTTCCCATCTGATCCGGGTGGCGCGCGGCGATTATGCGATTGCCGAAGTTCATCTGGCCGACGCAATCGAGCAGTTGGTGGCAGAACGGCAGCCTTCGCTTTCTGCGGACCGTGATCCGAAGGATCCCTATGTCCGCTGAGAGTTCGCCGCAGCACCGGATCGTTGGCCTCGATCTTGCACGCTCCGCCGCGCTGCTCGCGATGGTGATCTATCATTTCTGCTATGATCTGGAGGCCTTCGGCTATCTGCCACCGGGAACGATGGTCACCGGTTGGGGTGCGATCTCCGCCCGCACCATCGCCTCGAGCTTCCTGTTTCTGGTGGGAGTCAATCTTCATCTCGCGCACGGCAGGGGCATCCGCTGGCGTGCCTTCCTGAGCCGGTTCGCGCAGATCGTCGCGGCGGCGGCTCTGGTCACCGTGGCAACCTGGTATGCGCTGGGGCCATGGTTCATCTTTTTCGGCATCCTGCATTCGATCGCGGTTTCAAGCCTGATCGGCCTCGCGTTCCTGCGCCTGCCCGCGGCTGTGACCCTTGCCTTCGCCGTGGGCGTCGCCCTGGCGCCCGCCTTCCTGGCCAGCGGTGCCTTCGATGCGCCATGGCTGATCTGGACCGGGCTGACGACACTGCCGGTCCGGGCGGTGGATTTCGTCCCGACCTTACCCTGGCTTGCCCCGGTTCTGGCGGGGATCGCCTGCGCAAAACTCGCGGCGCGGGCCGGCATCTGGCAAAGGCGGCGCGCGCTGCCGACGCCCGCACAGCGTTGGCTGAGCCTGCCGGGTCGGCACAGTCTCATCATCTATCTGATCCACCAGCCGATCATGGTCGGCATCCTCCTGGGCCTGCGCCAGATCGGCTGGTTCTGAGCGGTCAGAGCGTCAGCGGACGGTCGCCCTCGTCGTCCCTGATCCGGTTGGGCAGGCCCATTCGGTTCAGGAGGTCGAGGAAGGGTTTGGGGTCCAGATCCTCGACATTGACCATGTGGCCCACATCCCAGGTGCCGTCCGCAATCAGCAGCGCCGCCGCGACGGGTGGCACGCCCGCCGTGTAGGAAATGCCCTGCGATCCGGTTTCCAGATAGGCGTCCTTGTGGTCGGCGACATTGTAGATGAAGACTTCAGTCGGTTTTCCGTCCTTCGTGCCCTTCACGATGTCGCCGATGCAGGTCTTGCCCACGTAATCCGGGGCGAGGGAGGCCGGATCGGGCAGCACCGCCTTCACCAGCTTCAGCGGCACGACCTCCAGCCCTTCGGCGGTTTTCACCGGCTTTTCCGACAGAAGGCCGAGATTCTTCAGCACCGTGAAGACGTTGATGTAGTGATCGCCAAAACCCATCCAGAACCGCACATCCGCGCCCGGATAACGCGCCGACAGCGAATGAACCTCGTCATGGCCGGTCAGATAGGCTTTCTGCGCACCGACGACCGGCAGATCGAAGGTCTTGCCCACCTCGAACATCCGGTTTTCCTGCCACCGGCCCTTTTGCCAGCTGTAAACCGTGCCGGTGAATTCGCGGAAATTGATCTCCGGGTCGAAGTTCGTCGAAAACCAGCGGCCATGCGAGCCCGCGTTGATATCGACGATGTCGACACTCTCGACCCGGTCCAGATACTCGTCAGCCGCAAGGCGCGCATAGGCATTCACGACGCCCGGGTCGAACCCCACGCCAAGGATCGCGGTCACGCCCGCCCGGGCGCAGGCCTCGCGCCGCTTCCATTCGTAATTGCCATACCAGGGCGGTATTTCGCAGACCTTGTTCGGATCTTCGTGGATCGCCGTATCGAGATAGGCGGCGCCCGTGTCGATACAGGCCTGCAGCACCGTCATGTTGACGAAGGCGGAGCCGACGTTGATCACGATCTGCGCACCCGTCTCGCGGATCAGCCGCGCCACGCCGGCGCTGTCCATCGCATCGACGGCATGCGCCTTGAAAACCCCCGGCACTTTCATCGCGCTCTTCGACTGGACGCTGGCGATGATGGCTTCGCACTTGGTCTTCGTGCGGCTGGCAATATGCAGATCGCCCAGCAGGTCATTATTCTGCGCCGCCTTGTGGGCGACGACCTGCGCGACGCCCCCGGCACCAATGATCAGCAGGTTCCGTTTCATCGGATATTCTCCTTATGTCGGGGAACGGGTGGCGTCAGGACAGGCTGTCGGCATAGTCCTGATAGCCGAACTCGCGCACCAGACGGACTGAACCATCAAGGTCGCGAATGGCAATCGAGGGCATGTTCACGCCGTTGAACCAGTTTTTCTTGACCATCGTGTAACCGGCGGCATCCTGCACCGAAATCCGGTCGCCGACCGACAGCGGGGCGGGAAACTTGAACTCGCCGAAAATATCGCCCGCCAGACAGGATTTGCCGCAGACCATGTAATCATGCGGCCCCTCGTTCGGCGCGACCTTGGCAGGCTGGCGATAGATCAGCAGATCGAGCATGTGCGCCTCGATCGAACTGTCGACAATCGCGAGCTTCTTGCCGTTGTCGAGCAGGTCCAGAACCGTCACCTCAAGCGTTGTTGAGTTGGTGATCGCGGCCTCGCCCGGTTCCAGATAGACCTGAATACCGAAGCGCTGCGCAAAGTCTTTCAGTCGTGCCACCAGCCGGTCGACCGGATAACCCTCGCCGGTGAAGTGGATGCCGCCCCCGAGGCTGACCCATTTCACGCAGCGAAGAAGCGCGCCGAATTCTTCCTCGATCCGCGCCAGCTGCCGGTCGAACAGATCGAAATCGGCGTTTTCGCAGTTGTAGTGGATCATGAAGCCGGAAATCCGGTCGGTGATGCGTGCGATCTTTTCCGCATCCCATTCGCCCAGCCGCGAAAAGGGCCGTGCCGGATCCGCCAGATCGAAGGTGCTGGTGGAAAACCGCGGGTTCAGCCTCAGGCCGCGTTCGATAGGGGAGGCGCGGTTGCCGAACCGTTCCATCTGACCGATCGAATTGAAGATGATCTTGTCGGCATATCCCACCGCCTCCTCGATTTCATGATCGGCCCAGGCGACCGAATAAGCGTGGGTCTCCTTGCCGAACTTCTCCCGGCCCAGCCGAAGCTCGAAAAGCGAGGAAGATGTCGTTCCGTCCATATGTTCGCGCATCAGATCGAAGGCCGACCAGGTGGCGAAACATTTCAGCGCCAGCAGCGCCTTGGCGCCCGATCCCGCGCGCAGGCGGTCGATGATCTGCATATTGCGAAGCAGCTTCGCCTGGTCGATCAGGTAAAAGGGTGTCTGGATCACGGGCGCCCCCCACCGGCCAAAGGAAGCGCCCCTATAGGGCCGGGGTGCATCTGACGCAAGAGTCCACCGGGCGAGGGCTCTGCCCTCGCGCTCCCGGGATATTTGGACCAGAATGAAAGGTCAGCTTTTTCATTCTGGTCCAAATAGCCCCGCCGGAGGCATTGACGTTCTTCGTGTCCCGGTCAGATCATGCGGATCGCGTCTTTCTTGACAGCCAGCGTATAGCCCCGCCGGGTAATGTTCTTGACCAGAAGTTCCGCCACCATCTGATTGCCCAGCGCATCGCGCAGTCGCTTGATGCGCATCGCACCGGCGGCTTCGTCGCAATCGGCCTCCTTCCGGCCCGAAATCACCGATTCGATCTGCGCGCCGGTCAGGATGTCGTCGTCCATGCGCGCCTCGGCCAGCACCGACAGGGTTTCGATGGCGGCCTCGGTCAGCTTGAACTCCATGTCGTTCAGCACGACCGCATTCTCGCTCCGGCTGATGATGAGCGAGGCGACCTGAATGCCCTGTTTCTGGATCGTCTCCATCCGCCGGTTCAGGGACAGGATCATCACCAGAAACACGAGCGCCGCGATCAGAAGCGCGGTTGCAAAGATCAGAAGCACGAAGATGATCGTGCGGTAGCTGGTCAGGACCGCGGAAAAGGCCGTGCCGGACTGGGCGAGCACTTCCAGAAGCTTGATCTGATCGCCGGTGGTCAGCGCATCGTTTTCGACGAAGATCCGCTCCACGCGCGCATTGAAGGCATTGGCGTCGGGCAGCGACCAGAAGAGCATTGCGGCCGCCGCCAGAAGGATCAGCACGATGGCCGCGATCCCCCAGACCAGCACACGATTGCCGGATTTCAGGGCCAGCCCTGCGGAAGGATCGCTGTCGGTCACGCCAATGCTCCGCCCGGTTCAGTTCGACGGAATGATGGCGGTGATGGCCAGAAGCGTCCAGCCCTGTTCGGCGAGGATCGGCTGCAAAGCAGCGGCGGCGGCATCCTTTGACGCACAGGCCGCATCGGGCAGGGTCACCTCGCCCGCCTGCAGCTGCAGCGGGTCGTCCTGCTTGGCCTTGTAGCGGACCGTGCACTCGGCGCTGGCCGGCGTGGCAAGGCCAAGCGACAGGAGCGCAGCAAGGAGGGTCATGGTCCGGGTCATCATGGGCGGAAAGTTGCGCGTCCGCGCACGGCTAATCAATAGCAAAGGTTTACCCGCTGGCACTTTGGCGGCGGTTATCCGATAGCAGGCGGCCGTTATTGCCCTTTCGCTGTCCCGACCCTCATCTTCTGGTCATCGGTGAACCGGGTTGCGACCCGCGCCACAGGAAAGGTACAGACCCATGAAACGCCAGTTGATCGCATTCGCCACCGCCACGGCCCTTGCCCTGTCGGGTTTCGCGGCGCCGGCGGAAGCCAGGAACAAGAAGAATGACATGATCAAGCTGCTGCTTGGTGCTGCGGCGGTGGGCCTGATCCTCAATCAGATGAACCAGGGCAAGGCCGAGGCGGTCACGCCGCGCCCCAAGCCGGATGACTGGAACAATCGTTATCCCTATCCGGCGGTCGGCCGGTCGGTTCCGGCCGAGTGCGTGATGGATGTCACCGTGAACGGCCGGCTGCGCGAAGTCGTCTCCTCGCGCTGTCTGCGCGAATTCGGGGTGGCGCGCCAGCTTCCGGCGGACTGCGCCTTCGATATCCGCACCAGCGCCGGCAC
>CAZRKU010000017.1:31980-39499 GCA_964600685.1 uncultured Frigidibacter sp.
GGCACGTTACTGAACAAGGGGGCGAATATCGGGCGATAACGGCACCCCTGTCCCCTGTGGGTGTCGTAATCAGGGCGGATGCGACAGCATCCGCCCTTTTTTCTTGCACGATCACCAGTTTGCCGCGAAGGGGGGACATGACCAGCTTGCCCGATCTTTCGTTCGAACTTCTGGCCCATCGCCGTGGGCTTCTGCGCGTGGCGGGTGTGGACGAGGCCGGGCGCGGCCCCCTGTGCGGGCCGGTCGTGGCCGCGGCCGTGGTGCTGGACCCGGCGCACATGCCCGCAGGGATCAACGATTCCAAGAAGCTGAGCGAAAAGCGCCGCGCCCTGCTGTTCGGTCAGATCATGGCGATGGCCGAAGTCGGCATAGGTCAGGCTGGTCCCGCCGAGATTGACGAACTGAACATCCTGCGCGCCAGTCATCTCGCCATGCGGCGCGCGCTGGCGGCCCTGCCCGCCGCGCCAGACCATGTGCTGATCGACGGCAACCTGATCCCACGCGACCTGACTGTTTCCGCCGAAGCGCTGATCAAGGGTGACGCGCGATCTTTGTCGATCGGTGCCGCTTCGATCATCGCCAAAGTGACGCGCGACCGGATCATGGTGGATTTGGCGCAACAGCATCCCGGCTATGGCTGGGACAAAAACGCCGGATACCCGACGAAGGGCCATCTGGCCGCGCTGCAAAATCTTGGTGTGACCCCACACCATAGGCGTTCTTTCCGGCCCGTCCACAATATCTTGTGCAAGCAAAATTTATAAGTGCTTGATTCAAAAAAGAATTTGACGGCGAATCACTCCTGACTCATCTTGAGGCCAACAGCCGGCGACAGACCGGAATGAGGCAGAGATGACGACAACGACGGCAAAGAAGGCGGCCGACCTGCCGCTGAACCAGATCATTGCGGGCGATTGCATCGAGGTGATGCGGTCCCTGCCGGAGGGATCTGTTGACCTGATCTTCGCCGATCCGCCCTATAACCTGCAATTGCGCGGCGACCTGCACCGCCCTGACAATTCCAAGGTCGACGCCGTCGATGACGCCTGGGACCAATTCGCCAGTTTCGAAGCTTACGACAGGTTCACCCGGGACTGGCTCGCCGCCGCCCGTCGCCTGCTGAAGCCGAATGGGGCGATGTGGGTGATCGGCTCCTATCACAACGTCTTCCGCATGGGGGCAGAGCTTCAGAACCAGGGCTTCTGGATCCTGAACGACGTGGTCTGGCGCAAGTCGAACCCGATGCCGAACTTCCGCGGCAAGCGGCTGACCAATGCGCATGAAACGCTGATCTGGGCGTCGAAGTCCGAGGCGGGCAAGTATACGTTCAACTACGAGGCGCTGAAGGCGCTGAACGACGGCGTGCAGATGCGGTCGGACTGGGTGATCCCGCTGTGCACCGGGGGCGAGCGGCTGAAGGACGAGGCCGGCGACAAGGCCCATCCGACCCAGAAGCCCGAGGCGCTGCTGCACCGGGTCATCGTCGGCACCACCAACCCCGGTGACGTGATCCTTGATCCGTTCTTCGGTACCGGCACCACGGGGGCCGTGGCCAAGATGCTGGGCCGCGAATTCATCGGGATCGAGCGCGAAGAGACCTATCGCGCCGCCGCCGCAAAACGCATCGAGCGTATCCGCAAGTTCGACAGGGAGGCGCTGGAGATCACCGGATCGAAACGCGCGGAGCCGCGCGTGCCCTTTGGCCAGGTGGTCGAACGCGGGATGCTCAGACCGGGGGAAGAACTCTTCTCCCTCGGCAACCGATTCAAGGCCAAGGTCCGCGCCGACGGCACGCTGATCGGCAATGACGTGAAGGGCTCGATCCATCAGGTCGGCGCCCATCTGGAAGGGGCGCCCTCCTGCAACGGCTGGACCTACTGGCACTTCAAACGCGATGGCAAGATGGTGCCCATCGACATATTGCGCCAGCAGATCCGTGCCGAGATGGAGGCAGATCAGGCCGGACGCCCGCACTGAGTTGCAACCGCAAGTTACCGCCGGTGCCTGTGGCCAGACCACGGCACATACCTTGCCCCGCCGATCCGTCGGCGGGGTTTTTTCGTCTCGGAGCGTGATATCCGGCCGGCGTTGTTTCACAACTCCCGCTTGATGCGCGACTTCCCCTTTCCCCGTTGGACTCAGGCCACGCGAACGATTTCGGCGGTGCCTACGCCGGCGCACAAACGGGCAGACATGCAGTTATGCCGACAGGCGGACCGCCATGCTGCCGGGCGTGCGCCGGACCATCGCCAGGACGCGCCACTGTTTGTCGGACAAGGCCGCAGCCGCTCGGGGACTACCAATCTCGCGAAGTAACAGCCGATTCGGTTCAGCAGATGCCTTGCCGGACCTGCTATCGGTGCCTCCGTTTGTAATCAGTTTTGTAACATACAAATGGGCAAAGTCCTTGTAATTCAAGGGTTATCTTGCGGATCAATCACATAAAGCGGGGAAAGGTGAGAGGTCGGACAGCGACCCAAGCGGGTCTCGTTGCGGCTGCTTCCTTCCGGACCTGACCGGGTTGGCGAGGCGCTTACCCGCGCCAACCTCTCGTGCACCGACATAGAAGCGGATCGGGGAAATTGCAAGAGCGGCCGGGGTCAGAACCAGAGGCGGCAGCGCAAGAAGCCTGCGGGCGTTGTCGCCAGGGGTTCGATCCGGGGCGGGGCGGCTTCGCCGAGATGGGCACGGGCGCCGGGGCCGGTGTCGAACCAGGCGGCGGTGCCGGGCGGCAGGCCGGTGAGGCACCAGTTCCGTGCGGGTTCGGGGCGCATGGGGCTGTTGCGGCAGACATGTTCCCTGATCACGTCGCTGATCTGCCGCGCGGACTCGTCGAAGAGGACGGTTCCCTCAGCCAGCGGGTAGCCACCGCCGCCGACGGCGCGGAAGCTGTTGGTGACGACGGTGAAGCGATCATCCGGCCGGACCGGACGGCCCCGCCAGCCGAGATTGCGCAGGCGGCCTAGGCTGGGGTCGATCAACTGGCCGTGCGGGCCGTAGCGCGAAGTCGCGGACAGGTCGAACGCATAGGTGACGCCGGAGATCGTGTCGAAGTTGTAGGCCGGCGCTTCGGGATCGAAAAGCGGCTGGTCCACGACGCCGGGCGTCAGCCTGCGGAACCGCGCGGCAGAACGTTCCAGCCATTCCGCCAGCGTCCTGCCGGTGATCATCAGGGCCCGGATCGAATTGGGATACATGTAAAGGTCATAGAGGCTGCGGCGGCAGAACGGGCCGGGGGCGATGTCGGTGAAGTGATCCGGCCCGCCCCGGTCGCCCGACTTGAAGGGGCTTGCGGCGGACAGCATGGGCAGCCCGGCGCAAGGATGTCCGGCCAGCGCCTGCGCGAGCCAGTCGGTCTGCGCGGCATGGATCAGCGCCAAGGCGGCGCTGTCGGTGACTTGCGCGAAATAGCTGTGGAGCGCCAGTTCGGTCACCCCGACCGGCTGGCGCACGAAGGCAAGTGCGGCCGCATGCGCCGGTGCCGTGGCACGAGTGATCGCGGGGTCGCTGGCGGGGGCATCACTGTCGGGAACCGCTGCCGGAACCGCGCGGACAAGGGCGTGCGCGGACAGGACGGTCCAGTCCCGCCCGGAAAGCCGCAGGTCAAGGTCGACGATGCCGAGGTGCGAGCCCCAGAACCCCATCATCAGCGCCGGTTTGCCGCAGATGGTCCCCGCGACGGGGTCGACATCCGGCCCCGGCGCCACATCCGGGCCGGGGAAGGACTGGTGGGTATGGCCCGCGACGATCACGTCGATGCCGTTGATGCGCGCCAGCGGGATGGCGGCATTTTCCATCCGCTCCTCGCGCTGGCTGCCGCCGATGCCGGAATGGCAGAGCGCTATGATCAGATCGGCCCCTTCGGCCTTGAGACGCGGCACCCAGGCTTCGGCGGTCTCCAGAATGTCCCTTGTCGCAACCCGGCCCGCCAGATGTTTGCTTTCCCAGATGTCGATCTGCGGCGGAAGCAGACCGATCAGACCGATGCGGATCGGCGCGCGGCGGCCCGCGCCGTTCACCAGCCAGCGCTCAAGGACCAGGACCGGCGGATAAAGGTGGGCGTCGGCGACCGGCCGGTCGCCGAGCCGCGTCGCGGCATTGGCGCAGACCACGGGAAATTCCGCCGCCTGCAGCGCGTCTTGCAGGAAATCGATGCCGTAGCTGAACTCGTGATTGCCAAGCGCCACCGCATCATAGCCGACCGTGTTCATGGCGGCGATGACCGGGTGAATCGGGGGCTCGCCGTCTGTCCGACGTTCAAGCGCCAGGGCATGTAGTTCGCTGAGCGGCTCGCCTTCGAGAAAGTCGCCATTGTCGAAGGTGAGGCTGTTCGGGGCCTCGGCGCGGGCGGTGCGGATCAGGGTGGCGGTGCGGGCAAGGCCGGCATGGGTCAGCGGCCGGTCGGCGGCATAGTCGTAGGGCATGATCCGGGCATGCAGGTCGGATGTGGCCAGCAGCCTGAGCCGAAAGGTTGCGTTCGGGTCGCGGGGCGGCGGCGCCCTGTCGTTCGTCACGTCCATTCCCGATGCCCGCGCGTCCCCCTTGTCCGGTGTCCTGCAGGGCAGGCCTGCATCCGGCGTCTGTCATTTGTTTGCGCGATAGCCCGGTTGTGCGCGAACGACCAGATCAGCCTGACGCAAAGCCGCAAATTTCTATCAATGGTTGTATTTTTGACATGGCTGGTCAAGGCCCACGGCGTGGCTATGCTGGCCGCTGCGGGCGGGAAGAAGGGCGGCGGATGTTCGGTGATCCAAGGGTGACTTTCGGCACGGCCGGGTTGGACCGGGCAGCGAACCTGCGCGCCGACCAGGGCGCGGTCGCGCGGCTTTACAAGGCAGAGGAAAGCCGCAGCCTGCTGTTCTGGCGCGGCAGGCCCTTGGCCGGGGCGACCGGGCTGGTCAGGGTTCCGACCGACCACCCGGCCCTGACGGGGGAGCCGATCTTTCTGGGGCTGGGGGCCGAGGGCGCGCTTTTCGCGCATGATCTGTCCGGCTGGACCGCGGAGGGTGTCGATGCCGGGACGGATCGCGCCTTTGCCGATCCCGCGCCCGTTCCCCATCCGGCCTTCGGCCCAGAGGTCGGCTTCTGCGACCTGCGCACGATCATGGCCAGCCTCCCGGTCGAGGATGCCGAACTGGCCGCCGGGGCGAAGGCGGTTCTGGCCTGGCACGAAACCCACCCGTGCTGTGCCCGCTGCGGGGCGGAAAGCCGGGTCGTCCTGGCGGGATGGCAAAGGCAGTGTCCGGCCTGCGGGGCCATGCATTTTCCGCGCACCGATCCGGTGGTGATCATGCTGGTCATCCGCGGCAATGACGTGCTTCTGGGCCGCTCGCCGGGCTGGCCCGAGGGGGTCTATTCGCTTTTGGCCGGGTTCATGGAGCCCGGCGAGACGATCGAGGCCGCCGTGCGCCGCGAAGTGATGGAAGAGGCGGGGATAAGCGTCGGCCTGGTCAGGTATCTTGCCAGCCAGCCCTGGCCTTTCCCCGCGTCGCTGATGATCGGCTGTGCGGCGGAGGCGCTCAGTCACCGGATCGAGCATGATCCGGGCGAGATCGAACATGCGCTGTGGCTGACGCGGGAAGAACTGGCCGAGGTTTTCGCCGGGCTGCATCCCAGGGTCCGCGCGCCCCGCAAGGGGGCGATCGCCGAGTTTCTCCTGCGGCAGTGGCTTGCCGACCGCCTGCCCGATCGGGCATGACGGGCCGGGGGTGGGAGTTCGGATGAAGCTCGTGTCGAAAACCGATGTGAACGGAGCGCCGGAGGCGCTGTTCGATGCGCTTTGTGACCGCGACTGGTTCGAGGCGCTGGCCCGGCGGGGCGGCGCCGTGGTGGAGCGGCTCGATCCGGGCCAACCCTTTGGCCAGGGCGCGGGCTGGAACGTGCAGTTTTCCCATCGTGGCCGTGAACGGCAACTGACCAGCCGGGTCGGCGCGGTGGACCGGCCGCGGCATCTCGCGCTGCAGGGGCGGATCGGCGGGTTCGAAAGCGATGCGGAGGTGATGCTGACCCCGCTGTCGCGCCAGACGACACGGATGACGGTGACGCTTGACATCAAGCCGCGCAGTTTCGCCGCCCGGCTGATCCTGCAGACGCTGAAGATCGGCAAGAGCCGCCTGAAGGAGCGGCTGGATGCCAGGGTGCAGGCCATGGGCGAGGCGCTCAAGGAGCGGGCATATCGGCGGGACAATTGCTAGGAACAGGTCTGTTCGCGCAAACGAGACTTGCGTTGCGGTCGATCCGCAGGCACCATTTGCCCATGCGCTTTTTCCAAAGGAGCCTCTATTGGGCATAGGTGCCTTGACCCCGCCTCCGCACCCGGAAGACCACCACGAAACCCTTCTGGAATTTTCCAACAACCGTCTGCTGATCGACCTCTGCGGCGAATTTGACCGCAATCTCGCGCAGATCGAACATCAGTTGGGCATCCATATCCTCAGGCGGGGAAATCACCTTGCACTGGTCGGCCCGGCGGGGGCACGCGGAACGGCGGCGGCGGTCCTGCAGCAGCTTTACGGACGGCTTGAAACCGGGCGGCCCATCGACGCGGGCGAGATCGACGGCGCGATCCGCATGATGGGGGACGCGGGCGTGCCGGCGCCGGTCAGCATCGACGAACAGCTTGAGATGTTCGCCTCGGGGCGCATCGAGATCCGCACCCGCAAGAAGCAGGTCGAGCCGCGCACCGAAGCGCAAAAGGCCTATGTGAAGAGCCTCTTTCAGAATGAACTGGCGTTCGGCATCGGCCCGGCGGGCACCGGCAAGACCTATCTGGCGGTGGCGGTCGGCGTGACGATGCTGATCGGCGGGCATGTGGACAAGATCGTCCTCAGCCGCCCGGCGGTCGAGGCGGGCGAGCGGCTCGGTTTCCTGCCGGGCGACATGAAGGAAAAGGTCGATCCCTACATGCAGCCGCTTTACGACGCGCTGAATGATTTCCTGCCCTCCAAGCAGGTGGAAAAGCTGATCGCCGAAAAGCGCATCGAGATCGCGCCCCTGGCCTTCATGCGGGGCCGGACGCTCGCCAATGCCTTCGTGGTGCTGGACGAGGCGCAGAATGCCACGACCATGCAGATGAAGATGTTCCTGACCCGTCTCGGCGAAGGCAGCCGCATGGTCATCACCGGCGACCGCACCCAGGTCGACCTGCCGCGCGGCACCACATCGGGGCTGACGGACGCCGAGCGGATCCTCGACGGGGTGAAGGGGGTCAGCTTCAATTATTTCACCGCCAAGGACGTGGTGCGCCATCCCCTTGTGGCCCGCATCATCGAGGCCTATGACCGCGACGATGGAGCCACTGGTTGACACGCTGATCGAAGACCCCCGCTGGGAGGCGCTGGGTCTGGAGAATCTGGCCGAAGCGGCGGCGCTGGCGGCGCTGGCGGGGGCAGGCCTGCCCGTGACCGGGTTCGAGATCAGCCTTCTGGGCTGCGACGACAGGCGCATCGCCGAACTCAACGCCGATTTTCGCGGCAAGCCGCAGCCGACGAATGTGCTCTCCTGGCCGTCGGACGAACGC
>CAZRKU010000018.1:0-38846 GCA_964600685.1 uncultured Frigidibacter sp.
TGGATTTCGAACGCGCCGATCGCCGATGTGTTCGTGATCTGGGCCAAGTCCGAGGCACACGGCGGCAAGATCCGCGGCTTTGTCCTTGAAAAAGGGATGAAGGGCCTGAGCGCACCGAAGATCGGCGGCAAGCTTTCGCTCCGCGCCTCGATCACCGGCGAGATCGTGATGAAGGATGTGGAGGTCGGCGAAGACGCGCTGCTGCCCAATGTCGAGGGGCTGAAGGGCCCGTTCGGTTGCCTGAACCGCGCCCGCTACGGCATATCCTGGGGCGTGATGGGCGCCGCCGAGGCCTGTTTCCACGCCGCGCGCCAGTATGGGCTGGACCGCAAGCAATTCAACAAACCGCTGGCGCAGACCCAGATCTTCCAGCTCAAACTCGCCAACATGCTGACGGAAATCTCGCTGGGGCTTCAGGCCAGCCTGCAGGTCGGTCGGCTGATGGACGAGGCCAATGCCGCACCCGAGATGATCTCGGTCATCAAGCGCAACAACTGCGGCAAGGCGCTGGAAATCGCCCGCCACGCCCGCGACATGCACGGCGGCAACGGTATTCAGGAGGACTTCCACGTGATGCGCCACATGGTGAACCTCGAGACAGTGAATACCTACGAGGGCACGCATGACGTCCATGCGCTGATCCTTGGCCGTGCCATCACCGGCCTGCAGGCCTTCTTCTGAGACTGATTTCATTCTGGCGAAAACATCCCCGCCGGAGGCCTCCAACCTTGATGGCGGGAGCCTCCGGCGGGGATATTTGGACCAGAATGAAGGGGAAAGTGACCAAAGATGGATCGCGCCGATATCGTTCATGACAACTTCCTGCGCCGGGTCGCGGCCGGCGACCTGCCTGCGGGCGCGCCGCCGTCCGGCCCGTTGACTGGGCCTGAGGCGGTCGCGATCTATCGCGCCGGGTGTCTCACGCGCGCGCTCGACCGGCAGAGCCGGATCATGCAGCGCGCCGGGCAGGGGTTCTACACGATCGGCTCGTCGGGGCATGAGGGGCTGGCGGCCATCGCGGCGGCGCTCCGGCCCACCGACATGGCCTTCCTTCACTACCGCGACGCGGCCTTCCAGATCGCGCGGGCGGGGCAGGTGGAGGGACAGAACATCGCCTGGGACATGCTTCTGTCCTTTGCCTCCTCGTCCGATGACCCGATCTCGGGCGGGCGGCACAAGGTTCTCGGGTCGAAGGCGCTTTACATCCCGCCGCAGACCTCGACCATCGCCAGCCATCTGCCGAAAGCGGTGGGGGCCGCCTATTCCATCGGCGCGGCGCGGCGGCATCGGCCGGAACATCGGGAACTGCCGGACGATGCGATCGTCTATTGTTCCTTCGGGGATGCCTCCGCCAACCATTCGACCTCGCAGGGCGCGTTCAACACGGCGCAATGGACATCCTACCAGTCGATCCCTTTGCCGCTGATGTTTGTCTGCGAGGACAACGGCATCGGCATTTCCACCAAGACGCCGACCGGCTGGATTGCCGCGACTTTCCAGAACCGGCCCGGGCTGAAGTATTTCCACTGCAACGGACTCGATATCTTCGATACGTTCCGAGCGGCGCAGGAAGCCGCCGCCTATGTGCGGACCCGCAAGAAACCCGCGTTCCTGCATGTGAGGACCATCCGCCTCTACGGTCATGCCGGCGCCGACGTGCCGACAACCTATCTGCCGCGCGAGGAGGTCGAGGCGGAGGAGGCGAACGATCCGCTTCTCCATTCGGTCCGGCTCTTGGATCAGGCGGGCGCGCAGGCGCCTGCGCAGGCGCTGGCGATCTATCAGGAGACGAATGCCCGTGTCGCCCGCGTGGCGGGCGAGGCGGTGAAGCGGCCACGCCTGAAGACTGCGGCTGAGGTCATGGCCGCGATCGTCCCGCCCAGGCGTGCCTGCAAGCCCACCAACGGCCCCACTGCCGAGGCGCGGGCGGCGGCCTTTGGCGGCGACATGAAGCAGATGGACGAACCGCAGATCATGTCGCGGATCATCAACTGGGCCCTGACCGACCTGATGCTGACCCACCGCGAAGTGGTGATGATGGGCGAGGATGTCGGGCGCAAGGGGGGCGTCTATGGCGTGACGCAGAAGTTGCATGCGCGTTTCGGGCCGGACCGGATGATCGACACGCTTCTCGATGAACAGTCGATCCTGGGCCTGGCCATCGGCATGGCACAGAACGGTTTCGTGCCGATGCCGGAGATCCAGTTCCTGGCCTATCTGCACAACGCCGAAGACCAGCTGCGCGGCGAGGCGGCGACCTTGCCCTTCTTCTCGAACGGGCAATATACCAACCCGATGGTGCTGCGGATTGCCGGGCTTGGCTATCAGAAGGGGTTCGGCGGGCATTTCCACAATGACAATTCGGTCGCGGTCCTGCGCGACATTCCCGGTGTGATCCTTGCCGTACCGTCGAACGGGGCGGATGCGGCAAAGATGCTGCGCGAATCCGTGCGGCTTGCGCGCGAGGAACAACGGGTCGTGGTGTTCCTGGAGCCGATCGCGCTCTATCCGATGCGCGATCTTCATGCCGACAAGGACGGCGGCTGGATGTGCCGCTATCCCGACCCGTCCGAAGTGATCCGTCTGGGCGAGGTGGGAACCTATGGCCATGGCGACGATCTGGCCATCGTGACCTTCGGCAACGGCACCTATCTGTCGCGGCAGGCCGAGGCGCGTCTGGCCGCCGAAGGGGTGAAGGCGCGGATCGTCGATACGCGCTGGCTGTCGCCCCTGCCCGCGGACGCGCTGGTTGAGGCTGTCGCTGGCGCAAAGCGCATTCTGGTCGTCGACGAAACCCGCCGTTCCGGCGGTGTGGCCGAAGCCCTGATCGCGCTGTTTGCCGAGCGGACCAAGGTGCCGCTGGCCCGGATCACGGCCGAGGACAGCTTCATCGCCACCGGTCCGGCCTATGCAGAGACGATGCCGTCGGCGGACGGGATCCACCAGGCCGCCAAGGCGCTGTTGGAGGGCAGGAAATGACCCGGAAAACCGCTGTCGTCATCTGCCCTGGCCGGGGCACCTATACCAAGGCCGAACTTGGGTATCTGGCACGCAATTTCGCCGACAGGGCATTGCTGACCAGCTTCGACGCGACCCGCGCCGGGCTGGGGCAGGAGACGCTCAGCGCCCTTGACGGGGCGGCGACCTATTCGGTTGCCAAACATACGCGCGGCGACAATGCCTCGGGTCTGATCTATGCCTGCACCTTGGGCGATTTTCGGGCGATTGACCCGGCGAAGATCGACGTGGTGGCCGTGACCGGCAATTCGATGGGCTGGTATTCGACGCTGGCCTGTGGCGGGGCGCTGACGGCCGAGGGCGGGTTCGAAGTGGTGAACACCATGGGCACGCTGATGCAGGAAGCGCTGATCGGCGGCCAGGTCATCTATCCGTTCGTGGGCGAGGACTGGCGGCCCGATCCGGCGAAGAAAGCGGGGCTGATGGCGCTGGTGGCCGAGATCGGCGGACGCCTGGGCCATGTTCTGACCCTTTCGATTGATCTTGGCGGGCTGCTGGTTCTGGCTGGCAACGACGAGGGCCTGAAGGCGTTCGAAGCCTCGGTTCCGCCGGTTCAGGGTCGATTCCCGATGCGGCTCGCGAACCACGCGGCCTTTCATTCCGCGCTGCAGGCTCCGGTCGCAGAGCGTGGCCGGGCGCGGCTTTCCGCTTCGCTCTTCGGTCAGCCAAAGCTCCCGATGGTCGACGGGCGCGGGGTCATCTGGTGGCCGGGGGCGACCGACAGCCAACGGCTTTGGGACTATACCCTCGGCCATCAGGTGACCGAACCTTACGATTTCACCACCGCAATCCGCATTGCCGCGCGCGAATTCGCGCCCGACCTCTTCATCATCACCGGTCCTGGCACCACATTGGGCGGGGCCGTTGCCCAGTCGCTGATCCTGGCGAACTGGCGTAACATGGGATCGAAAGCCGATTTCCAGTCGCAGCAACAAACCGCGCCGCTTCTTGCCGCCATGGGCATGGACGACCAGCGCGCCACCGTCATCTGAGGGAGAAAGACATGACCCACGATCAAATTCTCAAGGCCGCAGGCCTGACCCAAGCCGACCTGACGGGCGGCACGCTGGCCGTGCGTTCGCCCATCGACGGGGCGGAACTGGCAAGGGTGCGCGAAACCGATCCGGCGGACATGGCCAGGGTCATCGCCCGGTCGCAGGCCGCGTTCAGGAAATGGCGCGACATTCCCGCCCCGCGCCGGGGCGAGCTGGTGCGGATTCTGGGCGAAGAACTGCGCGCCGAGAAAGAGGCGCTGGGCGCACTGGTGACGCTGGAGGTTGGCAAGATCACCTCCGAAGGTCTGGGCGAAGTGCAGGAGATGATCGACATCTGCGATTTCGCGGTCGGCCTTTCGCGTCAGATCTACGGCCTGACCATCGCCTCGGAACGCCCCGGCCACCGGATGATGGAAACCTGGCACCCGCTTGGCCCCTGCGCGATCATCACCGCCTTCAACTTCCCGGTGGCCGTCTGGGCCTGGAATTCGGCGCTGGCGCTGGTCTGCGGCGATCCGGTGATCTGGAAGCCGTCGGAGAAGACGCCGCTGACCGCGATTGCCACGCAGAAGATCATGGACCGCGCACTGAAACGCTTCGGCGACGACGCACCCGAGGGGCTGTGCCAACTGGTGATCGGCGGTCCGGCCATCGGCGAGGCGCTGGTCGCCTCGAAGGATGTCCCGATCGTCTCGGCCACCGGATCGACCCGCATGGGCGGCGTCGTTGGCCCGCGCGTGTCCGCGCGCTGGGGTCGCCCGATCCTGGAACTCGGTGGCAACAATGCGATGATCGTGGCCCCTTCGGCCGACATGGACATGGCCGTGCGTGCCATCGTCTTTTCGGCGGTGGGCACGGCAGGTCAGCGCTGCACTTCGCTCCGCCGCCTGATTGCGCACAATTCGATCAAGGATGAGCTGGTGGCGAAACTGTCCAAGGCCTATGGCACCCTGCCGGTCGGCGATCCGCGCGAAAACGGCAAGCTCGTCGGGCCGCTGATCGACATGGGCGCACGCGACAAGATGCTGAAGATGATTGAACGCGCCAGATCCGAAGGCGGCAAGGTCCATGGCGGCAAGACCGTGACCGACGGTGTGCCGGGCGGTGCCTATGTCTCCCCGGCCATCGTCGAGATGCCCGCCCAGACGGAAACCGTGCGCGAGGAAACCTTCGCGCCGATCCTCTATGTCCTAGGCTACGACACTCTGGACGAGGCGATCGCCCTGCAAAACGACGTGCCGCAGGGGCTGTCGTCCTGCATCTTCACCCTGAACATGCGCGAGGCGGAAACCTTCCTGTCGGCGTCGGGTTCGGACTGCGGGATCGCCAATGTCAACATCGGCCCCTCGGGCGCCGAGATCGGCGGGGCGTTCGGTGGCGAGAAGGAAACCGGCGGCGGGCGCGAAAGCGGCTCGGACGCCTGGCGTGGCTATATGCGCCGCCAGACCAATACCCTGAACTATTCGGCCAAACTGCCGCTGGCGCAGGGGGTGAAGTTCGACATCTGACAGGCACCGCGTCGCTGCACGCAATCCTGCTTGGAATGGCCCGCCATTTTGCCGGTCCATTTCGTTACTATGTGCGGTATTTCAGCACAAATGGCGGAAATGGCCGATGGAATCGCCAGCCGAACAGGCCAGATTGCGCGCCGATGCGGATACGCGCGCGGCCCCGGTGGGTTGCAGCAAGAAGAAAAGGAAAGATCATGTCGTTCAAGAAAGTGGCCGTCCTTGGCCTTGGTAAAGTCGGCCATCTGGCGGCCGAACTTCTGCTGGAATCAGGGTTCGAGGTGACCGGCATCGACGCGCGTGAGGTCAAGGCACCCTTCCCGACCAAGGCTGTCGATCTGAAGGACACGAGCGGGCTTGCCGAAGTGCTGAAAGGCCAGCAAGCGATCCTGTCCTGCCTGCCCTACCACCTGAACATCGGCGTCTCGACCGTCGCGCACGGGCTGGGGCTGCACTATTTCGACCTGACCGAAGACGTGCCGACGACCAAGCACATCCGCGAACTGGCCAAGACCTCCAAGGGTCTGATGGCGCCGCAGTGTGGCCTTGCCCCCGGCTTCGTCGGCATCGTCGGGGCGCACCTCGCCGACCAGTTCGACAAGGTCCGCTCGATCCGCCTGCGGGTGGGTGCCCTGCCGCAGAACCCCACCGGGCTTCTGGGCTATGCCTTCAACTGGTCGCCGGAAGGCGTCGTCAACGAATATCTCAACGACTGCGAAGTGATCGAGGAGGGCGTCCTGAAAACCGTGTCGGCGATGGAATGGACCGAGACGATCTATATCGACGGGATGCAGCTTGAGGCCTTCACCACCTCGGGCGGGCTGGGCACGATGTGCGAAACCTATGCCGACAAGATCGAGAACCTCGATTACAAGACCATGCGCTATCCTGGCCATGTGAAGCTGATGAACTTCTTCTTCCACGAACTGCTGATGCGCGAAAACCGGGCCGAAGCCGGTCGCATCCTGACCAATGCCAAGCCCCCGGTCGACGAGGATGTCGTCTATGTCCATGTCGCCGCCGAAGGCTGGCAGAACGGGCAGCTGCACCGCAAGGAATTCGTGCGCTCCTACTATCCGATCGAAGTCGGCGGCAAGATGCGGACCGCGATCGCCTGGACGACCTCCGCCTCGGTCGTCGGTGTGATCGAGATGGTGAAGGCAGGCCAGTTGCCGAGCAAGGGTTTCCTGAAGCAGGAGGAGATCCCGCTGGAGCCTTATCTGAAGACCCGCACCGGCAACTATTACAACATCGGCCACAGAAGCCGCCACGCCTGATCAGACCGATACGGAACGAGGAAAAGCGGGCTGCGGCCCGCCTTTTCTTTGCCCACGGGGACAAGAATCCGACTAGGCAGGCGGCCCTTGGCACATTATGCGTTCGTCAAATTGATTGACCGTAAAGCCAGTACGAAAGGCAGACCGATGCGCGACCCCCGTTATGATATCCTGTTTGAACCTGTGCGCGTCGGCCCCCTGACGGTTCGCAACCGCTTCTGGCAGGTGCCGCATTGTTCGGGGATGGGCTACCGCTATCCCAACGCCGAAGCGCGGATGCGCGGGATCAAGGCGGAAGGGGGTTGGGGCGTGATCTCGACGCAGGAAGCTGAGATCCATCCGACCTCGGAAATAACGCCTGCAAACGAGGCGCGGATCTGGAACGACGAAGACATCCCGGCGCTGCGGCTGGTCGCGGATGCGATCCACGAACATGGGGCGCTGGCGGCGATCCAACTGGTCCACAACGGCTTTCACACGCCGAACCGCTACAGCCGGATGATCCCGCTTGGCCCGTCATCGGCCGCCTATGATGCCAGCGACCCGGTGCAGGCGCGCGCGATGGACAAGACGGACATCGTCAATCTGCGGCGCTGGTATGTGCAGGCGGCGCGACGGGCGCGGGATGCGGGTTTCGACATCGTCTATGTCTATGCCGGGCATGACATGAGCGTGCTTCAGCATTTCCTCGTCCAGCGCCACAATCACCGGACCGACGAATATGGCGGCAGTTTCGAAAACCGGCTGCGGCTGTTCCGCGAGGTGATCGGCGACGTGCGGGACGCGATCGGTGACAAGGCGGCGCTGGCCGTGCGCCTGGCCGTCGACGAGTTGATGGGGCCGGACGGGATCACCTGCGAAGGGGAAGGCCGCGATATCATTGCCGCGCTGGCGGAAGAGCCCGATATCTGGGACGTGAACCTTTCCGACTGGACGAACGACAGCCAGTCGTCGCGTTTCTCCGACGAGGGGTTTCAGGAAAAATATACCGCGTTCGTGAAGTCGGTGACGACGAAGCCGGTGGTGGGCGTAGGTCGCTACACCAGCCCCGACAGCATGGTGCGGGTGATCCGCAAGGGGATCCTCGATTTCATCGGTGCGGCACGCCCCTCCATCGCCGATCCGTTCCTGCCGAAGAAGATCGAGGAAGGCCGGATCGACGATATTCGCGAATGTATCGGCTGCAACATCTGCACCAGCGGCGACAACACCTGCGTGCCGATGCGATGCACCCAGAATCCGACGGTGGGAGAGGAATGGCGCCGGGGCTGGCACCCCGAGCGGATCGCCCCGGTGCGCGAACAGACCGCCGCGCTGATCGTCGGCGGCGGCCCGGCCGGACTTGAGGCGGCGCGGGTCCTGGCAGCGCGCGGGGTGGACGTGACCTTGGCCGAGGCCGGGACCGAGTGGGGTGGCCGCGTCAGCCGGGAGGCGCGCCTGCCCGGTATCGCCGCCTGGGGCCGGGTGCGCGACTGGCGGCTGGGACAGTTGAAGAACCTGCCCAACGCCCAGATGTATCTGCAAAGCCCGCTGACCGCCGATGACATCCTGTCCTACGGGATCGCGCATGTGGCGCTGGCCACGGGCGCCCGCTGGCGCACCGACGGGGTGGGGCGCACCCATCGTCTGCCCCTGCCGTTCCTTGCCGAAGGCCCGCTGCTGACACCCGACGACGTGATGGACCGGGGTGCCGAAGCCATCACTGCGCCGGGGCCGGTCGTGATCTTTGACGATGACCGATATTACATGGGCAGTCTGATGGCCGAGCGGATCGCGAAAGCCGGGCACGAGGTGATCTTCGTCACGCCGGATGCGATTGTCGGCGCCTTCTCGCAAAATACGCTGGAACAGGGTCGCATTCAGGCCCGACTGATCGAACTCGGCGTCAGGATCTTGCCGATGCAAGGACTGGCCGCGCGTGGCGCGGACTGGCTGGATCTGTCCTGCGTCTATTCCGGCAGGATCACCCGGATCGGTTGTGGAACGCTGGTGAGTGTGACCTCCCGCCTGCCGGTGGACGGGCCTTGGTCGGATCTGCAGGCGCGGCGGGCCGAGTGGGCGGACGCGGGGCTGAGGACGGTCACGCGGATCGGCGACTGCCTGGCCCCCGGCACCATCGCGGCGGCGAACTTTGGCGGGCACCTTTTCGCCCGGACGTTCGATGCACCTGACGATCCCGATGCCGTCCCGTTCCGCCGCGAAGACGTGGCAAGGCTGCTGCCTTAACCCAAAAGGGGATCAGTCGGCCCAGGCGGCAACGCCCGCGGGTTCCAGCCGCCGCGAGCCAAGGTGGAAGACCGCGCCATCGGCGGCCGGCGCGTCGACGCCGGCGATGCCGTAGTTGAACGCAAACGTCAGGCCGCCGCGCCGGGTCAGGCGCAGATCGCCAAGGTCGGGAAGGCAGGACACGCCTGCCCAGGTCAGCGCATCGGTCATGATCTCGCCGAGCGCGTCCCTGTCCGGCAGCGTTGCCAGGTAACGCGCCTTCGCACTTCCGATCAGTGCCGGCGCCCCGTCGCGATAGCGGCCGGAAAAGCTTGCCAGAACCTCCTCGCTGGTGATCAGGGTCTCGCGCCAGCGCGTGGCCCGCAGGCTTCGGTTGCCGATCAGAAAGGATTCTGCATGATGGTCCGGCAGGCTTTCAACGCGGATCACCTTCATGTCGATGAGGGCAGTCAGTTCACCCGGTGCCAGATTGGCCGGTGTCTGCATGTCCGGTGTCTTGGAGCCGGAGCGCGGCCCGAACAGAACTTTCGCGGTCGAAGCCGACAGGCGGGCGACGAATGCCCTATCGGGAATGACAAGGTCGGGCGCGACCACCAGCGCATAGCCCGACGGATCGTCATGTTGGCCGATGATGTCCACATCGACCCCGTGCCTGCGCAGCGCCGCATACCAGTCGAGCGCGATGTGCGAGGCGCGATAGTTCTGGCCCTGCGGCAAGGTCAGGGTCGCCCAGCGCGACGGATAGTCGACCACGAAGGCGACCGGGGCCTGCGCACGGGCGCCGACCGGCGGTAGGCTGGCGGCTTCTGCCACCACCTGCGCCACCTCGCGGAAGGCCTGATCGGGTGAGGAATCGGGGTGGAGGAGCGCGGTATGAAATTGTTCCTGGGCAAAGGGTGCCTGTCGCCAGCGGAAATAGCTGACCATTTCGCAGCCATGGGCATAGGCAAGCCATGTCCACAGGCGCACCATCCCATCGGCTGGTGCCTGATTGCTGGTGGCCCAGTTGACCGGACCGGGCTGCTGTTCCATCACCCAGACGCGTCCGCGCCCGACTGCCCGATAGAGGTCGTGGTTGAAGCTCGTCTGATCGGGGTCGCCCACACGCAGATAGCGGGCCTTGTCCTCGTCCGGCAGGCGGCCATGCACCAGCCCGCCCAGCGGATAGACGTCCCACGACGCGATATCGAGATCCTCGCCCACGGCATAGTGGTCGAAGTCGGTGTTCTGGTTCATGTAGTTGTGGGTGACAGGGCGGCCGGGCGACAGGGCGCGGATGATCTCGACCTGTGCCTTGTTGAAGCTTTTCACCTGATCTGAGGAAAAGCGCATGAAGTCCACGCGATGGGTCGGACTTGGTTCTTCGACCAGGTTGTTGGGCAGTTCAATCTGGTCGAACCCCGAATAGGTCATTGACCAGAAGCTGGTGCCCCAGGCTTCATTGAGGGCCGCGATCGTGCCGTATCGCCGTTCGAGCCACAGGCGAAAGGCATGCTCGGCCGCCGGCGAATAGGAGTGGATCGTGTCGTGGTCGCCATATTCGTTGTCGGTTTGCCAGGCGTGCACATGGGGATTCTCGCCGTATCGGCGGGCGACTTCACCGGTGATGCGGGCGGCTTCCTCGCGGTAGCGCAGCGACGAGAAGCAATAGTGACGCCGCGCACCGAATTTCCGCACCCGGCCGTCTTCGCCCACCGGCAGGATTTCGGGATGAAGGTCGACAAGCCATTTGGGCGGCGCGGCGGTCGGCGTGCAGAGAATGACCCTGAGCCCGGCGTGCCCCAGAACCTCCACCGCCCGATCAAGCCAGGTCCAGTCGAAATGGCCTGGTTTCGGCTCGATCTTGGCCCAGGCGAATTCGGCGATGCGGACCCATTTCAGGCCAAGCCGCACCATGCGGGCGGCGTCGTCGGCCCATTTGTCCTCGGGCCATTGTTCGGGGTAATAGCAGACGCCAAGATCAGGTCCGCGGGTCAGGCCGGTCATTTCAGCCTTCCTTGCCCGAGCGCGGTCAGCGCGGCCTCGGTCGCGGCCAGAAGCTGGTCTGCCTCCGCCCGGCCGAACACCATCGGGGGCTTGAACTTCAACACGTTGTCGAGGGGACCATCCGTCGAGGCGAGGACACCAAGCTGGCGCATGTGATTGATCACCAGCCCCGCCTCATCGGTGGCCGGTTCGAGTGTTGCGCGATCCCGCACCAGCTCCACCCCGACGAACAGGCCAGCGCCACGCACATCCCCGATGACCGGGTGGCGCCTAGCCATTTCGTCAAAGCGGTCAAGCAGGTAACGGCCGCCCGTCGCTGCCCTGGCCTGCAGATCTTCGGCTTCGATCACGTCGAGAACCGCATGACCCACCGCCATCGACACCGGGTTGCCGCCGAAGGAGTTGAAATATTCCATGCCGTTGGCGAAGCGGCGGGCGAGGTCCGGGGTGGTGACGACGCAGGCCAGCGGGTGGCCATTGCCGATGGGTTTGCCCATCACCACGATGTCGGGCGTCACACCCTGCAACTCGAAGCCCCAGAAGTGGCTGCCGACCCGGCCAAAGCCGCATTGCACCTCGTCCGCGATGCAGATGCCGCCAGCGGCGCGGATCCGGTCGTAGACGGCGCCAAGGTAACCTGGCGGGTAGATCACCTGCCCGCCCACACCCGAGATCGATTCCGCGATGAAGGTTGCAGCGCGCGCGCCGGTTTTGGCTGCAACAGTATCGAGGCAGCGCCCGACATCATCGGCATAGGCCTGGCCGGTTGCCTGGCCCATGCCCCTGTGCGGGCCGCGATAGGAATCGGGGAATGCGGCGATTTCCACGAAGTCCGGTTGCGGGAAGCCGCCCTTGCGCTTGAACTTGTAGGGGCTGATCTCGACCATGCCGCCGGAATTGCCGTGGTAGGCCCAGTCCAGCACCACCGTCGACTTCCTGCCCAGCGCCGTGCGTGCGATCCTGAGGGCCAGTTCGTTCGCCTCGGTCCCGGAGTTCACGAAGTAAGCGACGCTCAGATCGCCCGGCAGTGTCGCGGTGATCCGGTCGGCCAGATCGAGGATCAGGTTGTTCAGATAGCGGGCGTTGGTGTTCAGGGTGCCCGCTTGCCGGGCGATGGCTTCGGTCACATGCGGATGGCAATGGCCGACATGGGTTATGTTGTTGACCGCATCCAGATAGGCGCGGCCCGTGTGGTCATAAAGGTAGGCACCCCGCCCCCGGACGATCTTCAGCTTGTCACGGTAGGAGACTGACAGCGACGGACCCAGGTTCTGCGCACGCCGGACCATCAGCTTTTCCGGCGAATCAGGGTCGATTTCGAAGGACTCTGGCACAAGTCGCAGAATCAGGTTGGGATCAATGCAGATGCCCGACCAGATGTCCCACAGGCTGTCGTGGCCGACGCCGAAGAAATTGCCCGCCGTCTGGGCCAGAAGATCGGTCATGATCTGGAAATGCAGGTGCGGTGCCCAGCCGCCGTTTTCGTGCCAGTCACCAAAGTGGGCGATCAGCTGGCCGGCTTCGACCCGGTCGCCGACCTTGAGTAGCCCCGGAAGCGAGCGGCCGAGATGGCCATAGAGCGTCCAGAACGGCACGCCGCCTGCGTCATGTTCCAGGATCAGCGTATGGCCATAGTCGAGCGGATCGGCATTGTAGGTCACGAAAGCAACCTTGCCCGGCAGCGGTGCGTGAACCGGCGTCCCCGTAGGCGCGAAGACATCAATGCCGAGATGGCGCGTGCGGCGTTCAGGGCTGGCGGCATCGGCGAACTGCTCGGTGGCGTAGACCGAACGTTTCTCGCCGTAGGCGCCGAAACCGAAGAAAGCCGCGCCCGCGGGCAAAGTCGTGGGGCGCCTGGCGGCGAACCAGTGGTCGAAGGCATGATCGGAGAAGGCGGGCATATCGGGATGCGCGCCATTGGTGAGAAGCGCCATTCTGGCAGAGGTGCGAAGGTCGGGCGTGAAAAGAGAAGAAGGCTCTGATCCAGCCAAAAATGCCCTCACCTGCGCCGCATAGCGGGTCGCGGGAAAGCCCGCGGCCCCACGGAAAAGCGCCACCATGAATTCGGGATCGATCCGGTCCAGCCGTTCGAGAAGCGCGAACGCCGGGGCCTGCGTGATCAGAAGATAGTCGTTTTCCGGATGTTGGCGCGACTGGTGCGAGGAGATGCAGACCGATGCCGCAAGCCGCATGCGCATGAGGTCGAAGAGCACGTCGGCCTCGTCCTCCAAGAGCGGAAACGCGGCGACATACCCCTCGATGGTCGCCCTGGCAGCCGCATAGAGATCCGGCGCATCGAGAAGCGCATAGGCGAGGGTGATCGCCAGTTCGTTCACCGTGCGGCCGAAACACATGTCGCCAAAGTCGATCAGGCCTGCGATCCGGTCGGGGTCGTTCGCCGCGATAATCACGTTGTTGTCGTTGGCATCCTGATGCAGGACCGAGGCGCGCAGGCTGGTCAGACGCGGGGCGATACGCGCGGTGTAGCGCGCAAAAAGCGTCTCGATCAGCGCCCGGCGCGCGGGGTCGGCAATGTCGGCGGCCCAGGGGGCAAGTTGCGCCACATGGTCGAGCGACCAGTAGAAATCCGGGCGGAAGGCGGCCGGATGGCCGAAACCCTGCATTCCCCTGGAAAGCCTTCCCATGAAAGCGCCAAGATTGTGCGACTGCGTCAGGGACCGGGGGATTTGTGACATGGGCTGGCCGTCGATCCAGGTCACGAGCCGCACAAGGCTCGTCTGGCCGTTCTCCTGAACGTCGGCGCAATCCGTGCCGTCCGATGTCCGGATCAGGCGCGGGAGCCCGTCAACTCCGGCGCGCTCCAGATGGGCCAGGGCCGCATTCTGAAGCGCGATCTGGGCCGGGTCTTCGCCGGCATTGGCGATCTTCAAGACGAAGGTGCCGCGTGGACCCTTGATGCGGGCGTTCTGGTCGCGCTCCGACTGCAGCGCCCGCGCCGTCCCCTCGATCCCGAACCGGTCGCGGGTCAGGGTTTCGAGCGTGCTCGGGGAAAGGGCGGGCGGGGCATGCTGGAAAGCGGACATTGGGGTTCCTTCTAAGGGCGCAGGCGGTCGTCATTACGTTCGATCAGGTCGGGCATCAGCAGCGTTTGCAGCTTTTCCGGGGCCTCGCCCGCCATTGACCGCAGGATATGGCGGCCAAGCAGCTCGGCCGGCCGGGTGATCGGCAGCGAGAATGTGGTGAGCGGCGGCGTGAAATAGGCGCTGACGTTCAGATCGTCGGTCGCGTTGATCACCGCGTCACGACCATGCACCAGCCCGCATTCGGCAAAACCCGACAGCGCCCCCAGTGCCGAGGCCTCGTTGGCGCAGACATAGGCGGTGGGCGGTACCCTCAGCGCATGCATGGCCAGAACCTGTGCCCTGCCGAAGCCGGGGGTCAGCCGGTCATGCGCGACAAGCGCCGGGTCGAACGGCAGTCCCGCCCCATCCAGCACCTCTTGATAGGCGGCGAGCCGCGTCTGGCCATAACTCAGATAATCGGGCGGATTGATCAGGGCGATGCGCTGGTGGCCGCGGGCCATCAGCCGCGCCATCGCAGTGCGCACGATTCCGTCGTTGTCGGAGTCGACATAGGCATGGGGAACTGCTGCCGCAGTGGTGCCGTAGGTGACGAAGGGAAAATCCGCGTCCTGCAACAGCCCCACCCGCACGTCGTTGGGGCGGGTGCTCGAAAAGATCACGCCATCGGCCTGGCGATTGCGGATGATCTGGCGGATCGTCTCCTGCGCCTCGTCATAGTCGCGGACAGGATAGAGCGAGACCCGATAGCGGGTGGCCTCCATCGCATGTGAGATGCCGGCCAGAAGCTGTGAATATTCGACGCCTTCCCATTCGATCTCGCCGCTCGCCGGCGTCGTCATCAGGATCGCGACCTGATAGGTCTTGCCGGTTCTGAGCTGGACACCGTGCAGATTGGTCGAATAGCCGACCTTGCGGGCTGCTTCCTCGACGATGGTGCGGGTCTCGGGCCGGACCTCGGGGGAGTGGCGGAGCGCCTTGGAGACGGTTGCGGTCGACAGGCCGGTCATCGCGCAGATCGTCTTGATTGTCGGCCGTTCCTGGCTGCCGTTCATGGCGCGTCCCCGCTTTCGCTGTCGTCTTCTTCTAGCGAGGCGGCGAGCCACAGGTAAACCGCTGATGTCCATGCAAAGGCACGGTCGCGCAGGCCCTGCCCGGTCAGCGCGTCGAAATTCTCGGCCATGCCGGAGGTTTCGCACAGGCGGCAGAAACGGCGGGCCAGATCGTCGGCCAGGTCGATCTCCCCCTGCTGGCGGAGGCCGTCCCAGATCAGCATGGTCGTCGGCGCCCAGATCGGGCCGCGCCAATAGCCGTCGGGTTCATAGAGCGGGCTTTGCGGCCGTTCGGTCGCCGGCCCCCAGCCGGTGATCCAGCCGCCCGCCTTCAGGCGCCGGACGAGGCTTTCCGCAATGGCGCGCGGCAGGCGGCGGCCGAGCAGAAGAGGCATGAAGCCGACAAGGCTGTCGCTGTTCCGCAGCCGTCCGGGGTCGGCGGCAAGGCGCGTTCCGAACCACTCGCCCGACCAGAGTGTCGCGACGAGAAGGCGGCCGAGCCTGTTCGCTTCGCCGCGCCAGTGGTTGGCGCGGGGCGGGTCGAGGCGGGCGAGACAGTCGCAGGCGAGGATCAGGAAGGTGGGCAGGTCAGGGGTGATGACCGGGCCGCCTTCGGCGAAGAAGGTGGCATTGTCCCAGCCGGAATCATTGCCGTGGAAATAGGCCGGCAAGTCGGTTGCACCCTTGCGTGTATGGGTCAGCCAGTAGCTTACCTGCAATTCCAGCCATCGGATCAAGGGCTTGCGGCGTTCATCTGTCAGCCAGTCGGGGTGGCGGTCGATCAGGCGTTGGATCGCCCAGCCGTGGACGGGGGGCTTGGTGAAGGCAAAGCTCACGTCGCGGTCATTGACGAAATCCGGCAGCAGGCCGGAGGTATCCTGATGGTCGAAGATCGCGCCGAACTGGTTGAACGCGAGATCGCCGTCCATCGCCGCGATGCCGAGGGCAGAGAAGGCGTTGTCCCAGGACCAGATGTTGATCATGTGGTTCTTCGACATGTAGACCGCTGGCCGGGTCAGCGCGCCCTCGGCCGGGACGGTATTGGACCAGAGAAGATAGGCCGCGAGGTGCCGTGCCTCTGGCTGGCCGCCGGACGGGGTCAGGGCGAGCCAGCGGGCGAATTCAGTCTCTGATTCAGCCAGAACAGTGTCGAATCCGGCAGTGGCTGGCGGGGGCGGCAGGGCGCGGAACAGGTCGATGGTGCCCTCGAACCCCTCCGTGCCGGAAAAGACCATGGCCACGTTGTCGGCATGGTCGCGCCGCCAGTCGCCGGTGACCGTGACACTTCCCCTGACCGCGCGGGGCAGGAGGCGGGTGTTTTCGTAGGCCGCCACGAGGCAGTGGTCGCCCGTCGGCGTGACATAGGCGTAGTCGTAACGCGAACCTTCGAGGGCGAAGGTGACGGTCAGGCCATGACCCCGGATATGGAGCCGCTCGCCGTCGCCGATGGTGAAATCCACCCGGCCCTGCGCGGCGATGAAGGAGAGCTGGCCGGGCGCCAGCACATGTATGGCATCCGTATGGCATCCGTCCCGACAGGCAACCGTGATCCGGCAGAGCCGCCCCAGCCCGGGGCGGAGGTCGCCGCCCCGGACCGAGCGCAGCCAGACCGCGCCGTCCATCGTCGACAAGGTCAGGAACCGCTCCCGGCGGCTGAACGGGACATGGGCGAAATCGAACAGCATCTAGCCCTTCACCGAGGAGCCGAGCGCGTTGTCCATGATGTAGCGCTGGGCATAGAAGAAGAGGGCGAGCGGCGGCAGGCAGAGGATCACGGTAATTGCCGCGATCGAGATGTAGTCGACCTCGTGCAGGCCCTTGAAGAGCGCCAGGCCGAGGGGGAGCGTATAGGTCGACTGGTCGTTCAGATAGATCAGCGGCCCGAGGTAGTCGTTCCAGGCGTTCATGAAATGGAAGGTGCCGACCAGCACCAGGGCGGGGGCCATCAGCGGCAGATGGATGCGCCAGTAGATCTGCCAGGGGTTCGCGCCGTCCATGCGCGCGGCCTCGTCGATCTCCATCGGGATGGTCATGATGTATTGGCGGAGAAGGAAGACGAAGAACGCTTCGCCGAACCAGGCCGGAACGATCAGCGGCTTCAGCGTGTTGATCCAGCCGAGATAGTTGAACTCCATGTAGAGCGGGATCATCTTGACGTCCCACGGGATCATCATCGTCGCCAGGAGCAGGATGAACAATGTGTCGCGGCCCCGAAACTGGAAGCGGGCGAAACCGTAGGCGACGAGCGAGGAGGAGAAAAGCTGGCCGATGGCCGACAGGATCACCACGACGACGGAATTTTTCAGGAAGGTGGTGAAGGGCAGCGTCGTCCAGGCCGTGCCGAAGTTCCCCCATTGCCAGTCCGCCGGCCAGAAGACCGGGGGAAAGGCGAAAAGCTCTGCCTCGGACTTCACGGCGGTGATCAGCGTCCAGAGAAAGGGCGCGACGAAGAGCGCGGTCAGGAAGATCAGCGCCGAATAGCCCAGCGTCTTACGCATTGGTGTCTTCCTTCCTGACCTGACCTTCGTAATAGACCCAGGCCGACGACCAGCGCATGACCAGCATGGAGAGCGCGAGGATGATCACGAACATCACCCAGCTCAGCGCCGCCGCATAGCCCATGTCGTGGAACCGGAAGGCGGTCTTGTAGATGTACATGGCGAAGAAATAGGTGGAGCCGACCGGCCCGCCATCGGTCAGGAGAAGCGCGATGGTGAGTTGCTGGAAGGCCGAGATGATCGAGGTGATCAGCGTGAAGAGGATCATCGGCGACAGCATCGGCAGGGTGATATGGGTGACCTGCGCCCAGACCGGCACGCCGGAGACCCGCGCGGCCTCATACAGTTCCTTGGGGATCGACTGGAGGCCGGCGAGGAAGATCAGCATCGACCCGCCGAGGCCCCAGAGGCTGGCGATGGTGATGGCGATGATCGACCAGCCGGTGTCGCCCAGCCAGTTCGGACCCGCGATCCCGGCGAAGGACAGCATGTAGTTGAGCAGCCCGTATTCCTTTGAATAGATCCAGGCCCAGATCGTGGCGAGCGCCACGCCCGAGATGACGGAAGGCAGATAGAAGGCGGTGCGGAAGATCGCGGTGCCCTTGAGGTTCAGGTTCAGAAGCACCGCGAGCAGGAAGGCCAGGACGATGTTCAGCGGCACGAAGAGGCCCGCGAACCTGACGGTGATCCAGAGGCTGTTCCAGAACTGCGGATCATCCCGGAGCATCGTGGTGTAGTTCTCGAGCCCGATGAAGTCCCGTTCGCCCACCACCGGCCAGTCATAGAGGCTCATGACGAAGGAGAAGACCAGCGGGCCGAGGGTGAAGAACAGGAACCCGAGTATCCACGGAGAGATGAAGAGCCAGGGCGCCAGACCTGCGCCGCGCGACTTGCGCCGGGAGGGACGCGAAGGTGCGGGGGCAGGGGCCATGGCGGTCATCTCTCCGTGAATTCCGGGGTCACTTCAGGAAGCGGGCGGAGGCCGCCACCGCTGCGTCGAGGTGCTCCTTGGCCTTGCCCTGGTCGATCATCGTCGCTTCGATCGCCATGGCGAGGTTTTCCTGGATGCGGCCCCATTCGGGGTTCTTCAGGAAGGCGTTGGTTTCGCGGTTGGAGACCGCCAGCATGTCGAAGAAGGGCTTGAAGATCGGGTCCGACGACATGCCCGCGGCATCGGCGACCGAGGTGCGGATCGGCAGGTCATTGGTGCGCATCGCCACCGCTTCGGGGGTCGAGAAGAACTTGACGAATTCCCAGGCCAGATCCGGCTGCTCGGTGTCGCGGGAGATCGACAGGCCCGAGGCGCCGATCACCGAATGCGGCGGCTTGTCGCCGAACGCCGGCAGCGGCGCCACGCCATAGTTGATGCCGCTTTCGTCGATGCCGGTCTTCGACCACATGGCCGACTGGAACATGGCGATCTTGCCGCCCTTGAACAGGGTCGAGCCCGGCGTGTCGTCGCCGATGTTGAGCGCGACCGCTTCTTCGGACTTGATCATGTCGGCGAACAGGGTCAGCACTTCGACGGCCTCGGGGCTGTTCATGTAACCCTCAAGCACCTTGCCGTCGTCGGAGATGTATTTCGTGCCGTTCGACCAGTAGAACTGTTCGAAATCGAACGGGTCGGGCTTGGCGTCGACAGCGAAACCATAGACCTTTTCGTCCGCATTGCGGAACCTGGCGGCGGCGGCGCGCAGGTCGGTCCAGGTCCAGCCCGCCTGCGGTTCGGGCAGGCCGGCGGCGGCGAACATGTCCTTGTTGTAGAAGACGACCTGGGTGGTGAAGCCGATCGGCATGGCGTAGGTCTTGCCGTCGATCAGCGAGATGTTCATCAGGCCGGCGGGAATGTCGGCCAGGTTCATCGCCTCGGCGTCGCGGGTGATCAGGTCGTCGAGCGGCATGAGCGCGTCCTTGTAGGCCGGGAAGTTCCACATATACATGAGGTCGGGCGGGTTGCCCGCGCCCATGGCGGCCGTGAGCTTGTCGTCGAACCCGTCGCCGTAAAGCTCGACCTGGACCTTCACGCCGGGGTTGGCCTCCTCGAACCTGGTGGCGATGGTCTGGTTGATGGCGATGCTTTCGGGGCTGGTGTTCCAGGTGGCAAGGCGCAGCACCTTGTCCTGGGCGCCGGCGGCGCCGGCCATGAACGCCGCCGCGAGGATGGCGGGGGCGATGATCACTGTCCGTCTCTTCATGGGCTCTCCTCCCAGAGAAGGGGCCGTTGCCGTGGCCCGGTTAGATCTGCAGCAGTCGTTCGGTCTCAGATTCGAGCTTGCGGGGCAGGGCCGCGCCCGCCGGGTCGAAGAGATGCGCGGCCTCGGCCGGGATGGTCAGCCCGACCCGGTCATGGGCGCGGGCCGTATGAGTGCCTTCGGTGATGGCGACGAGCAGGGCGCCGTCGTCGAGGGCGATATGGGCGTGGCTTTCGGTGCCGAGCCGTTCCATCAGGCGGATGGTGCCGGAAAGGTGCCCCTGGTCGGCGCCGACGATCCGCAGGCGATCGGGGCGGACGCCGAGGGTCAGCACGTCGGCCGGTGCGGCGGCGGCGGCGAGGGTGACGGTCAGCGGGCGGGAAAAGCCCGGCGCGGTCAGGGTCAGGTCCGGCCCGTCCGCGGCGGTGACGCGCACGGGCATGAAGTTCATGCGCGGGCTGCCGATGAAGCCCGCGACAAACAGGTTCGCGGGCCGGTGGAAGAGTTCGAGCGGGCTGCCGAACTGGCTGACCTTGCCCCTGTCCAGCACCACGACGCGGCTTGAGAGGGTCATCGCCTCCACCTGGTCATGAGTGACGTAGACCATGGTCACGCCAAGCCGTTCGTGCAGCGCCGCAAGTTCGGCGCGCATGGTGACGCGCAGCCCTGCGTCGAGGTTCGACAGGGGTTCGTCGAGAAGGAAAAGCTTCGGCTTGCGGACGATGGCGCGGCCGATGGCCACCCGCTGGCGCTGGCCGCCGGAGAGTTGCCGGGGCTTGCGGTCCAGGAGTTCGGTGATGCGCAGGACTTCGGCCGCGTCGCTGACGCGACGGTCGATCTCGTCCGCCTTCATGCCGTTCAGGGCGAGGCCGAAGGCCATGTTCTTGCGCACGTTCATGTGGGGATAGAGCGCGTAATTCTGGAATACCATCGCGATGTCGCGCCTGGCGGAGGGCAGGTCGGTGATCTCGCGCCCGCCCAGATGGATCGCGCCGTCGGTCAGGTCTTCCAGCCCGGCGATCGAGCGCAGGAGCGTGGATTTTCCGCAGCCGGACGGGCCGAGGAAGCTGACGAACTCGCCATCGCGGATATCGAGGTCGATGCCCTTCAGCACATCGACCGCGCCGAAACTCTTGCGCAGGGATTCGATCCTCAGTCCGGCCAAGCCAGGTCCCCCCAAAGTGCCGCGCCGTCAGGGCGATTCGGAGCAGCGTGGGGAAAATATAATCGTTTATATTTTGTTTACCCAGCGTTTTCTCGCTGGTGCCGAATGCCGCCGGACGCAGAGGCTCAGGCGTGCGGCGTGCCGGCGGGGGCGAATGAGGCGCCCGGCTTCGGGGCAAAGACATAGAGGCAGCGGCAGGGGGCGGGTCCGACGCTCAGGCAGGCATGGGGCATCGTGCCGTCGAAATGCACGGTATCGCCGGGCGACAGGATCGCGGTTTCATACCCTTCGGTGTGAAGCGCCAGCTGACCGGACAGGACATGCAGCATGTCGTCCGTCCCGTGCCGGTTCCAGGGGCCGAAGGCCGCAATCTCGACCTGGGTGAACTCGACGATCATCGACTGAAAACCCCGACCCTTGATCTGGGCGCCCAGTGGCCAAAGCCGGTTGCTGGCATCCGACACCGGGGCGTCGGGCAGGCCGCGTTCGATGACCAGCCGTCCGGCAAGCGCCGGACTGTCGGCGCGCACCAGGTCGGCCAGGGCGCAGCCAAAGCCCTGCGCGGTTTTCAGGAGGATTTCAAAGGTCGGTGACAGCTGGCCGTTTTCGATCTTGGAGAGGGTCGAGCGGGCAAAACCGGCGCGGTCGGCCAACTGTTGCTGGTTCCAGCCCCGCGCGTCGCGCCATGTGCGGATACGTTCGGCCAGCGCCTCGTGCGCTTCGGTCTGGCGGGGGCGGTCGGCAACGGGGGCCATGGCGGTGATTTGACTCCAATTTGTTCTTATAATAACATTGCGTTCCAATAAATATCAATACAGGAGAGTCGCATGGCTGGGCCGCAATCCGAGGCGCTGTTCGAGCGCGGGCGCAAGGTGCTGATCGAAGGGGTCTCTTCGGCCTCGCGCGGGCCGGCGGCCTTTGGCACGACGCCGCGCTATATGTCGCACGGGGCCGGCGCGCGGCTTTATGACGTGGACGGGGGTGAATATATCGACTGGATGATGGCCTTCGGCGCGCTGCCCCTGGGCCATGCCCACCCGAAGATCGTCGAGACCGTGGCGCGCGAAGTCGCGCGCGGCACCCATTTCGCCACCGCGCTCGAGGTTGAGGTCGAAGTGGCGGAGATGCTGGTCAACCTGCTTCCGCATGTCGACAAGGTGCGCTTTGCCAATACCGGGACCGAGGCCGCGATGGCGGCGATCCGGCTGGCGCGCGGGCATACGGGGCGGCGCAAGATCATCAAGTTCGAGGGCCATTATCACGGCTGGTGGGATGCGGTTCTGGTGAACACCAACCCCTATCCGCCGCCGCTTCTGGGTCATCCGAACGATCCGATCCGCATTCCGGATTCCTCGGGCATTCCCGAGGAAGCGTGGAAGGACACGATCGTCGTGCGCTGGAACGATGTCGAGGCGCTGGAGCGGGCGATGGCGCTGCACGGGCGCGATGCGGCCTGTGTGGTGACCGAAGGCGTCATGTCGAACATGGGGGTGATCCCGCCGAGACCGGGCTATCTGCTGCGGATGCAGGAATTGTGCCGCGCGCATGGCGCGCTGTTCTATCTGGACGAAACCGTGACCGGTTTCCGCCTGGCCGCCGGGGGCTGCGCGGAGCTTTACGGCCTGACCCCCGACATCGTGACCTATGGCAAGGCGCTGGGCGGCGGTCTGCCCCTGGCGATGATCGGCGGGCGCGCGGAGATCATGGCCGGCCTCGAATGGGGGAAAGTCCTGCATTACGGGACGCATAATGCCGGGCGGCTGGCGCTGCATGTGACCAAGGTGATGCTGGAAACGATGCTGGCCGACAATCAGGCGGGCTTCCGGCGGATCAAGAACCTCGGCAAGGCGATGGCCGACGAGATCCGCAAGGCGGCGAAACATTCCAACCGCCACCGGCTGATCTGCCAGAACGTCAACTCGATGTTCCAGATCTTCTTCACCGAGGCGGAGGAGATCAGCGACTATCGCGATTTCTGCCGCCATGTGGACCGGATGAAGTTCCGGGATTTCGCGGTCCGGCTGATGGACAAGGGGATCTATCTGAACCCGTCGGCAACGCTGCATTCGCTGTCCTCGGTCGCGCACACCGAGGCGGATATACTGGCGACGGCGCAGGCGATGGCGGACGTGCTGGAGGAGATGCCCTGATGGCAACCATCGGTATCCTGGGGGTCGGCGGTCTGGCCGGCCTGATGCTGCGCGGCTTTGCCGGGTCGGACCATCGGTTCATCCTGTCGCCACGGGGGGAGGAAACCTCGACGCGGCTGGCGCGGGAGTTCGGGCATGTCAGGGCCGAGAGCAATCAGGAGGTGATCGACCGGTCGGACGCGGTGTTCGTGAGCCTGCCCGCCGATACCGGGGCGGAGGAACTGTCGCGCCTGCGGTTCCGGGCCGGTCAGCCGGTTCTGTCGGCGATGGCCGGCACCGGATTGCGGCGTCTGGCGGAGGTGACCGCCCCCGCGCGCGCCGTCATCGGCATGATGCCGGGATATGCCAATGCCTATCGGCTTGGCCCGTCGATCCTGTGTCCCGGCGATGGGTTCTGGCAGGACGTCCTGTCCGTGGTCGGTCCGGTCCATGGGTTCGAGGATGAGCGGCAGTTCACCGCGGCCGCGACCTTCGGCGCTTTCTCGGGCGCGACGGTCGGCTGGATGGCGCATGTCATCGGCTGGTTCGAAGCCCAGGGCCTGTCGCCAGAGACGGCGCGGGCGCTGGTGGCGGGCACCCTGCGCGGGAATGCCGAGGTGCTGCTCAGCGAGCCGCGCCCCCTGTCGGAGATCGCCAAAGGGGTCACGACGCCGGGCGGGATCACGCTGCAACTGCTCGACCACCTGAGCGGGAGGGCGGCGCTTTCCGCCTGGGACGAAGGGCTGGACGCGGTTCTGCGCCGGATCTCGGCCGGGAGCTGAAGGGCGGATCAGCCTGCGGGGCCGGACCTACTCAGGGGTTGCGCAACGTCCCGTTCAAGCAGGCCATGATCGTCGAAATGCCGCGGGAAGAAGGCGGCGGCGCAGGAATGGACGGTCGAGAGCGCCTCGTGCCGGCTGTAGGGGGTGTTCATCGTCATCAGGTCGAGCCAGACCCCTTCGGTCGTGACCCGGATGACCCGTGCGGCGCGGACGGGGTCGAACTGATAGCCGCCTTCGGCTTTCAACTCGGCACAGAGGTTTTCGAGCACCCGCAGATAGGCCTCGTCGTTCGATCCGCATTGTTCCTGATAGAGCGGGCGGCATTGCGCCTCGCCCCAGAAGGCGCACCAGGCCGAGAGTTTGGCGTCGGTGCAGATTGCTGGATTGAAGTCGGCGCGCAGGACGGCATCCAGCCGCCGCGCCGGGCCGGGACCGGCATTGGCCAGGGCTTCGGTCCAGTTGACCCGGTATTCCTCGGCCAGCCACAAAAGGGTTTCCGACAGAAGCCTTTCCTTGGTCTGGAAATGGAAGTTCACCAGCCCGTGCGACAGGCCCGCCTGATTGGCTACGTCGGTCAGGGTGGTGCGCGCATAACCCCGGACGGCGATCGTTTCGATCGTGGCGTCGATCAGCTGCGCCCGGCGCGCTTCGCGGCTGAGCTTGCGGGGCACATGCGGTTGGTCGGGAGGTGGGGCAGTCGGCTGATCCATCCGGCATCCTCAGCGGTCCGTTCCGGGCATACATAGCCCGCAGGGCAAGTCCTGCAAGCGAAAATGTGACATTCTGAATGGTCAGTCAACATGCTGATTGACAGGACAGTCAAAATGTAGCTACCATTTCCGCGAAACCACGATCACCGGAAAGAGGTTCATTTCATGCGCGCTGCACCGGGCCGCACACTTGCCAAATCAAATGCGCAGTTTCAGCGTGCCGTGAAAAAGCTGCCGCTCGGTGTGGCGTCGACCTTTCGCTATTGGGGGGATGATCGCACCATCTATGTCGATCATGGCAAGGGCGGGCGCACCTGGGACATCGACGGCAACGCCTACGTCGATTACCGGCTGGGCTATGGTCCGGCGATCCTTGGTTATGCCGACGATCGCGTCGACGCGGCGGCGCGGCGGGGGATGGAGGTCGGGGGCGTTTTCGCCCTGTCGACCGAACGCGAACTGATCGTGGCCGAGCGCATTTCCAAGATGGTGCCTGCGGCGGAGCTGGTGCGGTTTTCCAACTCCGGCACCGAAGCGGTGATGGCCGGCCTGCGCCTGGCGCGGGCCTATACCGGGCGGGACAGCTATCTGCTGGTCGAAGGCGGCTATCACGGGCTTTTCGATGCGGCCATGTGGATGGCGAACGTCGAGGACTGGGACAAGGGGTCGAACACGGACCCGGAGCTTGTCACCTACGGCAAGGGCATACCGCAGACGCTGAAGCAACTTGCCCATATCACGCCGATGAATGATTTCGAGCGGCTGGAAGACGTGTTCCGGCGGCATGGCAATGCGATGGCGGCGATGCTGATCGAACCGATCCAGGGCAACTGCTGTTCGATCATGGCGTCGGTCGACTATGTGAAGCTCGCGCGCGCGCTTTGCACCAGATACGGCGTCCTGCTGATCATCGACGAGGTGAAGTCGGGCTTCCGCGTCGGCAAGGGCGGCATTCAGGGCCTGTATGGCGTGATGCCCGACATCACCACTTTCGCCAAGGCCGTGGCCAATGGTTATCCGATTGCCGTGGTCGCGGGGCGCGAGGAGGTGATGCGCACCTTCCGCTATGGCGGGGCGTCGCATGGCGGCACCTATACGGCGCATTCCGTCTCGCTCGCGGCGGCGGAGGAATGTCTGCGCATATTGGAGGAAACCCCGGCATTGGAGACGCTGGCGGCCTATGGCGAGCGGCTGAAAGCCGGGATTTCCACGATCCTCGATGCACGCCGGATCGTGCATTCCTATACCGGCCATCCGTCGATGTTCGGCCTGTTCTTCGCCGAAAAGGCCCCCGACAACTACCGGGACTGGAAGACATCGGACTATTCCTTCTATGACCAGATGGCCTATCACCTGCATGATCTGGGGGTCATCTGCGAACCGGATAGCCGCGAACCCTGGTTCATGTGCGAAGCGCACGGGCTGGACGGATCTTGCCTGACCGATACGCTCGCCGCGATCGAACAGGCCGTCGACCTGACGCTTGAGCACTTCGAGGCGGAGGCGCGGCGGGCATGAGCGACCAGCGCCATCCGCGTTCGCCCGTTCTGGATCATTGTCCGCCGACCCTTCCGGCGGAGGCCTATCGCGACGCCGACTGGTATGCGCGGGAACAGCGCACGATCTGGGCTGCGAACTGGGTTTGCGCCGGACGGTCGGCGGATATCCGGCCGGGCAGCATGAAAAGACTGCGCGTGGGCGGCGCGAGCGTGATCCTGTGCCGTGGCGCGGACGGCAGGCTTTCGGCCTTTCACAACGTTTGCCGACACCGGGGGGCCGAACTCTGCAGCGACGATGACGCGCCCTTGGGCAAGCTCGTGACCTGCAGGTATCACGCCTGGTCCTATGCCGCCGAGGACGGGCGGCTGGTGGCGGTCGGGCATGCGCGGCCGACGAAGGACTTTCGCAAGGCCGATCATGGTCTGTTGCCGGTCAGCCTCACGCTCTGGAACGGCTTCGTCTTTCTGAACCTGTCACCGGAGCCGGGTCCGCTTGCACCGGACCTGGGGCTTGAGGTGCTGAGGAACTGGCCGATGGCGAGCCTGATCACCGGCCACCGCATGACCAAGGATCTGGCCTGCAACTGGAAGGTCTTCTGGGAAAACTACAATGAATGTCTGCATTGCCCGGGCATTCATCCCGAATTGTGCGATCTGGTGCCGGTCTACCGGCAGGGGGTCATGGCCCAGAACGAGGCGCCCGGCTGGACGCCTGCCGATCCGAGGCTCCCGACGCTGAAGGAAGGCGCGCGCAGCTGGACCGGCGACGGTGCGGCCTGCGGGCCGGAATTCCCGGACCTGACGGCCGAGGAGCGGCAGAACGGATACAACTTCGTCACCCTCTATCCGACGATGTTCATCGTCGCCCATGTCGACTATGTCCGGGCAGTGACATTGCAGCCGACCGGGCGGGAGACGACGCGCCTGACGGCGGAATGGTATTTCCCGCAGGCAACGCTCGACCAGCCGGGGTTCGATCCGGCCGCGGTCGCGGGCTTTGCCAAGATCGTCATGGCGCAGGACGCGGAAGCGGCCGAGATGAACCAGCGCGGGCTGCGGTCGCCGGCCTTCCGGCACGGCACGCTGATGCCCGAGGAATATGCGATCCATGATTTTCACGAGTGGGTCTTGCGCCAGATGGGAGATCGGTCATGAACAAGGTCGTGCAGGGCGGGCTGGCGATTCCGGACGACTGGGATCGTCGCGGACTGCCGGGATGGACCTATCATTCGGATGCTCTGTTCGCGCTCGAACGCACCGAGGTCTTTCTGAAACACTGGCAGATCGTCGGCCATGTGAACGACATTCCCGCGCCGGGCGACTGGCTTGCGTTTGATCTTCTGGGTGAGCGCGCGATGATCATGCGCGGGCAGGACGGCGCGGCGCGGGCGTTTCACAACCTCTGCCGTCACCGCGGGGCGCGGGTCGTCGATGGCGCGTCAGGGCATTGCAAGGGGGCGATGGTCTGCCCGTTTCATGGCTGGGTCTACAATCTTGACGGCACTCTGCGCGGGCCGTCACGCCCCGAGACATTCGGCGTGATGGACCGCGCGCAGTTCGGGCTGAAACCGATCGAGATGGAGGTCTGGCATGGTTTCATCTTCATCCGTTTCCTGACGGGCGGGCCGCAGCCTTCGGTGGCGGAATGGCTTCGGCCCTATGACGCGGATTTTGCGGCCTTTCGTGCGGCCGGTGTCCTGCCGACCGTCAAGCCCGACTGGGACACGGTCCTGCCGGTCAACTGGAAATCGGTCCGGGACGTGGACAACGAGGGCTACCATGTCGCCCTTGCCCATCCCGCGCTGCAGGATCTCTACGGGCGGAGCTACCGCGACATTTTCCATGCCAACGGTCTTGCCCAGTCGAACGCGACCTTTGGCGACAGGCCGGGGCGGCGCTGGTCGGTGCGGCAGTATGTGAAACATGCGCCGCGCCATGACTGGCTGCCCGCCCATCTGCGCGAGGCCTGGAACTATTACGGGCTTTTTCCGAACGCGGTCTTCATCTTCACGCCCGAGACGGTGCAGTTCTATCAGGAGATCCCGATCTCGGCCAGGGAGACAAAGATCACCGGAACGCTTTACCGGCAACCCGAGGAAAGCCGCCAGGACCGGGCGGCGCGCTATCTGGCCTATCGGATCGACCGCGAAACCTCGCGCGAGGATCAGCAGCTGACGATCTGGTCGAACGAGTCGATGAAATCGTCGGCGTTCGACGCCTTCCACCTGTCCGACCTGGAATATGGCGTGCGTTTTCATCATGATCGGCTGCGTCGGCTGTTGCCGGTCATCGGCGCCGACCAGCCGCCAGAAGAACATCAAATGGCCGAGACCAATCAGAATCTGCTTCTCATGGCCGGCGAATCGGCGTCAAACTGACTGAGAAATCAAAACCGGCACGGATCGGATCAACGCTTGGGGAGAGACCGATGAGATTGAACCGCCGCCAGACCTTTGCCGCACTCGGCGCGACATTGGCCATGCCCTATGTCCGGCCGTCATGGGCGCAGTCGAGCACAGTCAACGTCTACAACTGGGCCGACTTTATCGGCGAAACCACGCTGGAGGATTTCGAGGCCGCAACCGGGATCGGCGTGGTCTATGACACCTATTCCTCGTCCGAAGAGATGCAGGCCAAGATGCTGGCCGGATCGACCGGCTATGATGTCGTCGATCATGCCGGGCTCGACATGCCCCGGGCGATCACGGCGGGGGTTTACCAGAAGCTCGACAAATCGAAGCTGCCGAACTGGAAGAACCTTGATCCGGTGATCCTGAAGATCCTGGAGGGCTGGGATCCGGGCAATGCCTACGGCATGCCCTACGTGTGGGGATCGGTGGGGCTGACCTTCAACCTGGACATGGTGAAGGAACGGCTGCCCGACGCCGATCTGGAAAGCATGGACATCATCTTCAAGCCCGAGAATGCCGCAAAGCTGGCCGATTGCGGCATCTCGATCCTCGACAGTCCGACCGACATCATGCTGATGGTGCTGACCTATCTGGGGCTGGACGGAAACACGACCAATCTCGCCGACTATGACAGGGTCGTCGAAGCGTTCAAGCCGATCCGCCAATATATCCGCACCTTCGACAATACCAACTACCTCAATGCCATACCGAACGGCGAGGTGTGCGTGGTCAACAACTGGTCGGGCGATTATGGCGTGGCCAAATCGCGTGCCGCAGAGGCCGGGATCGAGATGAACCTGGCCTATTTCGTCCCGAAAACCGGGGCGCCGATCTGGGTGGACTGCATGGCGATCCCCGCCGATGCGCCGAACGCCGACAACGCGCACAAGTTTCTCGATTTCATGATGCAGCCCGAAGTCATCGCGGCCTGCACCAACTTCACCGGCTATGCCAACGCCAACCTCCCGGCGCTGGCGTTCGTGGACGAGGCAATCCGCAACGACCCGGCGGTCTATCCCGACGAGGAGACCAAAAGCCGCCTTTGGGCACCGAACGCCTTCACCGAGGAGCAGGACCGTGCCATCACCAAGGCCTGGACCGAGATCAAGTCAGGTTGACGCGGTAACCGAACAAGACCCGGAGCGAACATGCAGATGACGACGCAAGCTTCGGCCGCGCCCCTGCCCTTCATACGCATCGACAATGTGTCCAAGTCGTTCGGCAGCTTCAAGGCAGTCGATTCCGTCAGCCTCGATATCGCGAAGGGCGAGATCTTCGCCCTGCTCGGCGGGTCGGGTTGCGGCAAGACCACGCTTTTGCGGATGCTGGCGGGGTTCGAGGTGCCAACCATGGGGCGCATCTTCCTTGACGGGCAGGACATGACCGGCGTTCCCGCCTATGAGCGCCCGGTGAACATGATGTTCCAGAGTTATGCGCTGTTTCCGCATATGACGGTCGAGGCCAACGTGGCCTACGGGCTGAAGCACGAAGCGATGAGCGCCGCCCAGCGCAAGGACCGGGTGCGGGAAATGCTCGATCTGGTGCAGCTGACGGATTTCGGCCATCGCAAGCCGCATCAGATCTCGGGCGGGCAGCGGCAGCGCGTCGCGCTGGCCAGGGCCTTGGCGCGGGCGCCGAAACTTCTGTTGCTGGATGAGCCCCTGGCGGCGCTGGACAAGAAGCTGCGCGAACATACCCAGTTCGAGTTGATGAACATCCAGCACAAGACCGGCGTGACCTTCGTTGTCGTCACCCATGATCAGGAAGAGGCGATGATCCTGTCCGACCGGATGGCGGTCATGGACAAGGGGCAGGTGCGGCAGGTCGGATCGCCGACCGATGTCTACGAATATCCGGGCAACAGGTTTGTCGCGGGCTTCATCGGGTCGATCAATTTTGCCGAAGGCCGCGTCACCGAACTGGGGGATGCGGTTGCGGTTCTGGACGTGCCGTCGATGGGGGCGCGCCTTTCGGCGCGCGCCGTGCCGGGCGTCGGGGTGGGTGACAGCGTGACGCTGGCGGTCCGGCCCGAGAAGATCACCATCAGCCGCGACCGGCCGGAGGGTGGCAATGCGCTGGAGGGCGTCGTCACCGACCTTGGCTATTTCGGCAAGGACTCGCTTTACAAAGTGGCGCTGCCCGGCGGGACGGTTCTGTCGGTCAGCTCGGTCAATGCCCGCCGCGTCGGTGAAAGCGGCCGGGTGGCGGACTGGGAAGACAGGGTCTGGCTGTCGTTCGACCCGGCGTCAGCGATCCTGTTGCGGGACTAGCGGCGATGGTGACAGACGCGCGCAGCCCCGCATCAGGTGCGACCCCCGGCCGGGACGGGCGGCTGATGCGCTGGTTCAACGCGCGCGGCTGGGCCGACATCACCATCGCGACCCCCTACCTGTGGCTGGTGATCTTCTTTCTGGTCCCGTTCCTGATCGTCGTGGCGATGAGCGTGGCGACCCGCACTCCGACCTCGCCGCCCTTTTCGTTCGGCGTCGACGGGGGCGGGCTGGACTACAGCAATTTCGCGCGTCTGGTTCAGGACGATCTCTATATCCGGGCGCTGGGCACCTCGGTGAAGAACGCGGCGCTGGCGACGATCCTGTGCCTTCTGGTCGGTTATCCGATGGCGCTGGGCCTGACGCGGGTTTCGCGGTCGGCGCGCAACATCCTGCTGATGCTGGTGATCCTGCCGTTCTGGACCTCCTTCCTGCTCAGGGTCTATGCGTGGATGGGGTTGATGGGCAGCAACAGCTGGTTCAACCGGCTTCTGACCGCGATCTGGAACAGCATGACGCCCGACGACTGGGCGGTCCGGTCGATCCAGATGATGAACACCAATTTCGCCGTGGTGCTGGTGACGGTCTATTCCTATCTGCCGTTCATGATCCTGCCGCTTTACGCCAATCTGGAAAAGCTGGACCTGACGCTGAACGAAGCGGCGATGGACCTTGGGTCGAAACCCTGGCGGGTGTTTCTGGATGTGACCCTGCCCCTGTCGGTGCCGGGGATCATCGCGGGCGGGCTTCTGGTGTTCATCCCGGCCAGCGGCGAGCTGATCATCCCCGGCCTGGTCGGCAATCCGTCGCAGCCGATGATCGGGCGGGTGATTTCGGACGAATTCGGGTCGGCGCGCGACTGGCCGATGGCCTCGGCGGTGGCGGCGGCGCTCCTGGTCCTGATGGTCGCGCCGATGATGCTTTACACACATTACGACGCGAAGGCGCAGGAGAGGAAGGCGATGGAGCCATGAACCGGCGGCCCATGTTCCTGATCAGCGTCCTGTGTTTCGGCTTTGCCTTTCTGTACGTGCCGATCCTGTCGATGATCGTCTTTTCCTTCAACAACTCGCGGCTGGCGACCGTCTGGGGCGGCTTTTCGACGAAGTGGTACGCGAAACTTCTGTCGAACGATCAGGTGATCGAGGCGGCCTGGCTTTCGATCCGCATCGCGCTGATCAGTGCGACGATGGCGACGATCCTCGGCACGATGGCGGGCATCGCGCTCGCACGGTTCCGCAAGTTCCGGGGGCGGACGCTGTTTTCGGGGCTGGTGACAGCCCCCCTGATCATGCCCGAGGTCATCACCGGCATCTCCTCGCTGATCTTCTTCATCCTGATGGCCGAATATATCGGCTGGCCCGCGCAGCGCGGCTTCACGACCGTCACCCTGGCGCACATCACATTCTCGATGACCTTCGTGACCACGATCGTGCAATCCCGGCTTCTCAGCGCCGATGTCGCGGTCGAGGAGGCGGCGATGGACCTTGGATCGCGCCCCTGGCAGGTGATGAAGGACATCACCCTGCCGATCATTTCGCCGGCGATCCTGTCGGGCTGGCTCCTGGCCTTCACCATCTCGCTCGACGATGTGGTCATCACCAACTTCACCACCGGCCCGGGCACGACCACCCTGCCGATCCTGATCTGGTCGAAGGTCAAGCTGGGCGTGACGCCGGACATCAATGCGCTGGCCACCATTACCGTCACGGTCGTGGGCATCGGCGTGATCATCGCCGGGATCTTGATGAACCGGGCCGAGCGGCGGCGCAATCTGGATGCCCGGATGGCCTATCGCGCCAACCAGTGAGGCCGCATGATTGTCGCATCGACCGAGGATGATCTGCGCGCGCTGGCCCGGCTTTGCACGCCGCCCGGGCACCCCGGATCGGGGCGGGTGCGTTATGCAGCGGCGATGTATTTCAACCGCGCGGGGCAGCTTTCCGACGCAGCGCTGGAGGTCTACCGGATCATCTCGCCCTATGACGGCGAAGACCCGGCGGGCCTTCTGCGGTCACGGGGGCTTGGGGCGGAAATCCCGACCATGACGGCCGGTTCGGGCGCGGCCGCCGTGCGGCTCCTTCTCGAGGAGGGGGACCGTTATCTGGCCGGTCTGAGCGGATCGGGTATTGCGGAGGCGCGCGCGGGCCTGTCGCGCTGGGGCGGTGGCCCGGTTGAGCTTCCCGGCGATCCATCCCGAAATCCGGTGGTCGAACGCTGGATGGCACCTGCGTTGGATCAGCTGGCGCCGTCCCATCCGGCGCTTGCCCACGCGATCGGTCTTGCCGCGCCACATCTGGGCTGGATCACTTATGATGGCTACCCGGCCGAGATGATCGGGGCCGGGTTCGCGGGCGGGCATGCCTATAGCTCCCTTATCGGCGAGGAGGGGGCCATCGCCGCGCCGGACTGGGATCTGGGCTTGTTCCTGATCGCGCCGCATGTGCTTTACCGCGACCACCGGCACCAGGCGCCGGAACTTTACGCGCCCCTGACCGGCCCGCATGGCTGGCGGTTCGGCCCCGGCCGGCCGCTGACGATCCGCCCCGCGCATGAGCCGGTCTGGAATGATCCGTTCGTGCCGCATCTGACCAAGGTCGGGCCAGTGCCGTTCCTTTGCATCTTTTGCTGGACGCGCGACGTGAGTGCGGCGGCAGAGGTCATCGCCGCATCGGACTGGCCCGCCCTTGAGGCCTTGCGCCTCGGTGGCGAATGATCCCCGACCTGATCCTCTTAACGCCGATCTGCGCAGCATGGCTCGGTCGAGGCCGCGGGCCGAGGCGGTGCCTGCGCCGCCGGGCGGATTGTCGCTTTGGGCGACAGTGGCACGATCCGCGCACTGGCCGGGCGGGGCACGGTTGAAATTGATGCCGGTGGGCGGTTGCTGCTGCCGGGGTTTCAGGATGCGCATATCTATCTGCACTCCGGCGGGACAGACCTTGCCACCGCGGCGCAGCTTTATGATGCGCGCGGGACAGCCGATCTTCAGCGTGCGCTTGCGGAGCATGCGGCGCGCCGGCCCGATCTGCCGGTGCTTCTGGGGTCCGGCTGGCCGCCCGGTCTGTTCGGCGATCACAATCTGACCAAGGCAGTGATCGACGCGGTCGTCGATGACCGTCCGGCGATGCTGTTTGATTCTTCCGCTCACAATGCCTGCCTGAACTCGGCGGCGATTGCGGCGGTCGGGCTTGACCGGACCACCCCCGATCCCGCCAACGGCCATTTTGTCAAGGACGACCGGGGCGAACCGACGGGTATGCTGCACGAGGCGGCGATCCCCTGGGCCCAGGCCCGCCTGCCCGCCCTGACCGACGCGCATCAGGTGCTTGGCGTTCGCGCGGGCCAGGCTCATGCCAATGCGCACGGCATTACCGGCATCATCGACCCGCGCATTCAGGAGACCGAGGCGCGTGCCTATGCGACGCTTGCCGCTGAGGGGGCGCTGACCCTGCGTGTCGCCGGCGCCGGGCTGGTCAGCGCCGGCGACAGCGCGACCGATGCGGTGGAACGGCTTGCGGCACTGCGCCGCGCCCATTCCGGCCCCGATTTCCGGGTGCAGTCGGCCAAGTTCTTTCTGGACGGCGTATTCGAGAACCGGACGGCGGCCCTGCTTGCGCCCTATGCGGACAGGTCAGGCGGCAACTGCCCGACGATGTTTCCACCCGCCCGGATCCGCGAGTTGTTCACGGCGCTTGACGCCGCGCGGTTCCAGATCCATGTGCATGCCATCGGCGATCTGGCGACGCGGGCCGCGCTGGACGGGTTCGAGGCCGCAGTCGGCACCAACGGGCGCTGGCCGTCGCTCCATCAGCTCGCCCATCTTCAGCTGGTCGATCCGGGTGATTTCGCCCGGCTCGCGCGGTCGGGCGCGATGGTGAATATCCAGCCGCTCTGGGCGCGCTGCGATCCGGTGGCGCCCGATATCGCACTCGACATGATCGGCCCGGCGCGTCTGGCCAACACCTATGCCTTCCGCAAGATGCTGGCGGCGGGGGCGTCCTGGTGCCTGTCGTCCGACTGGCCGGTCTCGACGCTCAATCCTTTCGTGATCATCGAAACCGCCGTGACCCGGCAGGCCCGCCTGATCGAGGGGCCGAAGGCACCTTTCCTGTCCGCCGAGGCTCTGACGGTCGAGAAGGCGGTGCTGGGCTACACCGTCCATGCCGCCGCCGCCTGCTGGCGGGGTGGCCATACCGGGCAGATCAGGCCGGGCTATTCTGCCGACATGATCCTGCTCGACCGCGACATCTTCGCCTGCGCCCCGCATGAAATCGGTGATACCTCGGTGCTTCTTACCCTTTTCAAGGGGCGGGAGGTTTTCCGCAACCCGTCCTTTTCCGGCTAGCCCTCCTGTTCAGCCACGAGCATCGGTTGATCAGCGCACGATGAATTCCGCGTGCAGCGCACCGGCCGAATTGATGCTTTTGAGGATGTCGATCATGTCGCGCGGGGACACGCCGAGTGCGTTCAGACCCGCGACCACCTCGGACAGGGAGGTGCCGTCGGCAATCTCGGCCATGCCGATGCCCGGTTCCTCCTCGATGCTGGCGCTGGTGCGGGGCACGACCACGGTTTCCCCTTCGGCAAAGGGATTGGGCTGCACCGCCTGGGGTGTCTCCTCGATGCGCAATGTCAGGTTTCCCTGGCTGACCGCGACGCGGCTGATGCGGACCTCCTCGCCCATGACGATGGTGCCCGAACGCTGATCGACGACGACGCGCGCGCGCGCCTCCGGCTCCACCGCGATGTTCTCGACGCGGCCCAGCGCATGGGCGGGCGACCGCATGCCGGTGGCGCTGACCGACAGGGCAACGGTTCCCGGATCGGTCATCACCGCCACGCCTTTTCCGAATTCCCGGTTGATCGCCTCCTCGATCCGGCTGGCCGTGGTGAAATCCGGGGTTCTGAGCGCGAGGCGGACGGTATCGAGCGTGCCGAGATCGAAGGCGATCTCACGCTCCACCCGCGCGCCGGCGGGGATGGTGCCCGCCGTCGGCACGCCCTGGGTGACGCTGGCTGCCGCGCCGTCGACCGACGCGCCACCGGCGATGATCGTGCCCTGGGCGACCGCGTAGATCTGTCCGTCGGCGGCATTGAGCGGGGTCATGACCAGGGTTCCGCCAAGCAGGCTCTTGGCATCGCCGACCGCGGAAACGGTCACGTCGATCTGGGTGCCGGCGCGGGCAAAGGGCGGCAGGGTCGCGGTCACGAAGACCGCGGCCACGTTCTTTGGCCGGAAGGTTTCACCGGTGACATTCACGCCCAGACGCTCCAGCAGGTTCGACATGATTTCTTCGGTGAAGGGGGAATTGCGGATCCCGTCGCCGGTGCCGTTCAGCCCGACGACCAGCCCGTAGCCCACCAGATCGTTGCCGCGCACGCCGTCGAATTCCACCAGATCCTTGATACGGACCGGTCCCGCCGCGGCCAGTTGGGCCACAAGCGCAAGGAGCAGGGCAAGCAACCATTTCATCTGAGGAAATCCGCAAGGTTCAGGCGCGACAGGCGCGCGGTCAGGGCATAGAGCGTCTCAAGCTGGGTCTTGACGGATTCAAGCTCGTTTGCGGTTTCGAACGGGTCGGTGGCGGTCAGCTGATTGCGGGCAATGCCGAGGGCCGATTCCTCCGCCCCGTTGCGGGCGATCACGGCAGCGATAAGACCCTCTGTGCTGCCAAGATTGGCCTGGAGGCTCGCGAGCCCGGTCCCGGAGGCGACCAGCATCTGCCCCGCCGATCTGAGCAGCAATGCCTGCCCCGGCAGATCGGCCGACAGCGCCCCCTCCGCGACCATCGCGGCCGTCGCGAGGCTTTTCAAAGCCTCGCGCAGCGTCGGATCGGCGGCGGTCAGGGTCAGTCGTGCCTCCTCGCCCTCGCCGATGCGGAGCGGTGCCAGGGCGGTGGCCGAACCACGGTAAACCGTGTCGAGATATCCTCCGCCGCCAGCGGGCGCGCTGAACCAGGTGTCGATCGCCCCGGTGACGCCGGATGCCGTGACCTGACCGGCAACCGCAAGCGAAAGCTGATCGAGAATGTCCTGTGCCCCGAGGACCGGCTTCTGATCGGTCGCATCGCCGGAAAACGCATATCGGTCGCCAATCCGGACGTTCAGCGCCGAAATGGCCGAAAACAACTTCAGCCGCGCGTCGCGGGCGGCTGTCGCCACAAGGGTCGCGCCGCCGGTCGTTCCCGCCCCGGCGAGGGTCGGCGCGAGATCGGAACCGATGGTCTGCACCATCTCCAGCGCGGTCTGCTGCGTGGTGGCGAGTGTCTGGGCCTCGCTCGCGACCGTCCTGAATGATCGCAGGACCGTCAGGCTGTGTTCGATTCCGGCGAGGACCCTGAAATCACCCGACACCGCAGCCGCGAGATCGGCCTTGCGACCCGAGGTCATCTCCTGTGTCAGCCGGTTGAAATTCGCCTTGAGCGTGCCGTTCTGCCGGCGCAGCAACAGGGACTGGGCCAGGTCGCCGGTATTGAGGCTGGTCATCGTCACAACTCCATCAGCCGGTTGATCAGCTCATCGACGGTCTGGATCACCCGCGCGTTCGCGGAAAACGCCTGTTCGATCAGCAGAAGGGTCTGCATCTCTGCATCGCTGTCGACCCCGTCCCTGGCCTGCAGTTCGGCCAGCGAGGACTGGCGCGCCGCAGCATAACCTTGCCGCGATTCAGCGGTCTGGCGGCTGCCCGAGAGGCGCGACAGGACATCGGCGGCGAGGCCGCCTGCAGATCTTCCCGCCCCCAGAAAGCTTCCCGACAGGGGCACACGCGGGGCGGCGAGCGCATCGCGCAACCCGTTCAGCAAGGTGGCGTCGCCGAGATTGCCCGGGGCCGCCGCGCCCAGCCCGTCACGCACCCGCCAGAGCGCACCGCCCTGCGCCGGATCCACGAGCGCGTTCAACCGCAAGCGGCCGGCAAGACCGGCCTCGGTCAGCGGATTGAACGGGCCGCCTGCGTCGGTGAAAAGCCCCGGCTGGCCGGGGGGCAGGCTGGGGTCGACACCTGGTGCGGCAAAACGTTCCATCAGATCCCGAGCAAGGGCGTCGACCTGGGCCTGCAGCCCGGTCGAAAGTTCGTCGCGGACGGCAAATTGCGCACCGAGCGTTCCGCCCGCCAGAACGCCGCCCGCGCCGCTGCCGGGAACGGGCTGGCCATTCAGCATCAGGCCCGAAAGCGCGCCAGAGCCTGACGTCATGTCGGCGGTGATCACGCCCACGGGCGAAAAGCCGACGGTCGCGGGGTTGCCCTCAAGCAAGATCGCGCCGCCGGTGGTGAACAGCGCGATCTGGTCATGGTCGCGCGGCACTTCGCGCAGCGGAACGATGGTGGCGACCTGATCGACGAGGCGCTGGCGTTGATCCATCAGGGCGGTCGCGTCGCGACCGGCGGCGCGTTGCGCCAGGATGTCGGCATTCAGGCCGTCGATCTGCTGGAGGCTGTCGTTTAGATCGCGGACCGCAAGCGCGATGGCGTCATCGGCGTCCATGCGGGCCTGCTGGATCGTCCGGGTCAGTTCAGCCAACCGTTCGGACAGGGCGGCTGCCGTTGTCACGACCTCCTGCAGCCGGGCCTGCGAGTCCGGTCGGCTTGACGCCTGGACAAGTGCCGCATCAAAGCTGGCGACCAGACCGGTCAGGGCGCCCGCGTCGCCGGGCTGACCCAGAGCCTTTTCCATTCCCGACAGGAATCGGGCTTGCAGGTCGCTTCCGCCCGCATCCGCCCCCGCCCGCCTGACATCGTTGAGAAGCGCCTGGCTGAAGGCGCGGGTCACGCCGCCGACGGTCACACCGGCACCATTGCCACCCAGCGACTGGGCGGAAAGAGTGACCTCGCGCCGCGCATAACCCGGCGTTCTGGCGTTGGCGATGTTCTGCGACACCACGTCCGCCCCGCGGGATGCGGCGTTCAGGCCGGTCAGTGCATTCGCAAGTGTTGTCGAAAGGCCCATTCTAAGCCCTCATCCCGGCGTCCCGCCTGTTCAGCGCTTGATGTTCGTCGTTTCCTGCAACATTTCGTCGACCGTCTGGATCACCTTGGCGTTCGAGGAATAGGCGCGCTGGGTCTGGATCAGCGCGGTCAGTTCGGCGGC
>CAZRKU010000019.1:0-5065 GCA_964600685.1 uncultured Frigidibacter sp.
GCATCGCCAGTTCGACCGAGCGGGTTTGCAGCACTTTGGCGCCGAGCGAGGCCAGCTCCAGCATCTCCTCGAAGGCGATGCGGTCGAGCTTGCGGGCCTTGGCGGTGATGCGCGGGTCGGTGGTGTAGACCCCGTCCACATCGGTATAGATGTCGCAGCGTTCGGCGCCGAAGGCGGCGGCGAAGGCCACGGCGGTCGTGTCCGAGCCGCCGCGACCCAGCGTGGTGATCCGGCCCTCGGCGCTGACGCCCTGGAAGCCCGCAACCACCGCGACCTTCATGCCTTCGGCGAACTTGCGGTCGATGTTGTGGCGCGGAATGTCGACGAAACGCGCCGAGGAGTGGGCGGAGGTCGTCTGGATCGGCACCTGCCAGCCCTGCCAGCTGCGGGCGGGCACATCCATTTCCTGCAGCGTCAGCGCCATGAGGCCAGCCGTCACATTCTCGCCCGCCGACACGACCGCGTCATATTCGCGCGCGTCGTAAAGGTGGGAGGTCTGTTCGACCCAGCCGACCAGTTCGTTGGTCTTGCCGGACATGGCCGAGACGATGACGATCACGTCATAGCCGCGTGCGACCTCGCGCTTCACCTTTTCGGCGGCGTTCTGGATGCGCGACAGGTCGGCCACGGATGTGCCGCCGAATTTCATCACGAGAAGCGGCATTCGTGCCCCCTGGCCCCCAACGTCAAACGCGGGTTTCTTATGCGCAGAGACAGGGCGGGGCAAGGGGGCGCGGGCCCAAAAGGCATCGTCGTCAGACGGTGCTGAGCAGAAGGCTGGTCTCGCTGTTCAGAACCCCGTCGATCATCCGCACTTCCCTGAGGACATGATCAAATTCCGCAAGGTTCGCCGCCCGGATGTCCGCCACCAGATCCCAGTTGCCGTTCGTCGTATGCAGCGCCTTGATCGCCGTCAGTCCGCGCAGGCGCCTGATCACCTGGGTGGTCGATTTGCCGATCACCTCGATCATCATCACGGCATGCAGGTTGTCGCCCTCGTAATCGTCGCGGACCCGGGCGGTGAAGCCGATGAGCGTGCCGGTCCGGGTCAGCCGGTCGATCCGGTTCTGCACCGTCCCGCGCGAGACGCCCAGCGCCTCCGCCAGATGCGAGACGGAGGCGCGCCCGTCCGCCCGAAGGTGGGAAATCAGGCGGCGGTCGAGGTCGTCAGGCAGGTATTTCGCAGGGAGATCGTCCGTCATTCTGGCAAAATGCTAATTTGGCTGGCGATTTTTACAAAAGTCCGGGCAAAATTGCAAGCATCTGCGATTTTTTCTGGCGGGCTGCGCAGCTTAGCCTTGGGTGTTCCAGCAAGGAGGCCACCCATGACCCAGCGAACCAGCGATGCTTCCGTTCAGGCCCCGGCGGCGGTGGTGATGATCCGCCCGCACCAGTTCCGGGTGAACAGCGAAACCGCGGCCGACAATGCCTTTCAGCGGGCGGGGCCTGCCGAGGAGGGGCTGGCGGCGTGCGCCTATCGGGAAGTGACCGAGGCGGCGGCCCGGCTGACCGACGCGGGGATCAGGGTGCATCTGTTCGAGGATGAGGGTGACCGGACGCCGGATTCGGTTTTCCCGAACAACTGGTTTTCGACCCATGCCGGCGGCCATGTCGCGCTCTACCCGATGAAGGCGCCGAGCCGCAGGCGCGAGCGGCGGGCCGATGTGATCGAGTTCCTGAAAGCGACATACCGGGTTCAGGATGTGATCGACTACTCGGGGCTGGAACAGGACGGGCTTTATCTGGAAGGCACGGGGGCGATGGTGCTGGACCATATCGGCCGCATCGCCTTCGCCGCCCGGTCGGACCGGACCGACCCGATCCTGCTGGAACGGTTCTGCACCCATTTCAACTATGAGCCGATGGTATTCGATGCCCGTGACGGGGCCGGGCGGCCGATCTATCACACCAATGTGCTGATGTGTATCGCCACCGGATTCGCGCTCGTCGGGCTGGAGATGATCGCCGACCCCGCACGGCGGGCGGAAATTGTCGCCCGGCTGGAGGAGACCGGTCGCGCGGTCATCGCGCTCGACGCCGCGCAGATCGCGCGCTTTGCCGGCAATGCCATCGAACTTCAGGGGCGCCACGGGCGGGTGCTGGCGCTTTCGACCACGGCGCTGGCGGCGCTCGGCCCGGCGGAGCGGCGGAGTATCGGCGCCCATGCTGCCTTGCTGGCGCTCGACATTCCGACAATCGAGCGGGCGGGGGGATCGGTGCGCTGCACGCTGGCCGGGATCCATCTGACCCGCCGCCCGGCCCCCGTTCAGAACGCCGCCGCCGGCGCCTGACCCCATCGCAAGGAGAGATCATGACCCGCCCCGTCCATCAGTTCAACGCCGCCCTTGTCCGCACGCCCGCGCCCACGGTGGTGGGCGGCCTTCGGGCCGAGGATCGTGGCGATCCGACCCTCGCCGGGATCCTGGCCGAACATGCCGCCTATGTCCGGGCGCTGACCGATGCCGGGGTGGCGGTGACGGTTCTGCCGGCGTTGGAGGCCTTCCCGGATTCGATCTTCATGGAAGATCCGGCCCTGGTCTTCAGCGCGGGGGCGATTGCGTTGCGGCCGGGGACCGGATCGCGCGCGGGCGAGGTGGCACAGGTGCGCCCGGTCCTGGCGGCGCGCTTTGCCCGGGTTCTGGACCTGCCGCAGCCGGGCCATGCCGACGGGGGCGACGTTCTGGCAACGCCGGACGAGGTGCTGATCGGCCTGTCGGCGCGCACCGACCGCGCGGGGGCGGAGGGGCTGATCACCTGCCTGGCCGCATTGGGCCTGAAAGGGCGGGTGGTGCAGACCCCGCCAGGGGTTCTGCATTTCAAGACCGACTGTGCGCTGCTGGACGAGCAAACGGTCCTGTCAACCGACCGACTGGCCCGGTCGGGGGTTTTCGGCGGATTGCGGCAGATTCTGGTGCCGGCGGGGGAAGAGGCGGCGGCCAATGCGCTCCGGGTCAATGACGTGGTGATGGTGGGCGCCCAGTTTCCCCGCACCGCGGAGCTGCTGGACAAGGCAGGCTACCGGATCGTGCCGCTTCCCACCCGCGAGATAGGCCTGATCGACGCCGGCCTGTCCTGCATGTCGCTGCGCTGGTTCGATCCGGGCCGCGGCTGAACTTTCCGGCGGAAAGCCGGTCGTCGCGGCGGATCTGAGTATTCGGGCAAAGAAGAAGCAACAGGGTTTCTTCCTTGCCCGAATACTCCCGCCGGAGGTTTCCACCGCCGCGGAATGCGCTGCGTTCGGGAAGGCGCCGCCGGGCTCAGAAGGGGCGGGGCAGGCCGTCCCAACCCTCGAATGTGCCGGTGGTGGCGGGCGAAAGCGCGTCGATGCGCGCAATCAGGGCGCCGACCGCCTGTGCGATGCCGACGTCGGCGCCGGGGCCGCCCATCGCGGTCCTGACCCAGCCGGGGTGATAGATGCCGAGCGCGATCCCTTCGGGCCTGAGATCGGCCGCCAGGTTGCGCCCCAGGTTGATCATCGCGGCCTTGGAGGCGCGATAGACGTAGCTGCCACCCGGTGCGCGCTGGCTCGATCCCATCTGCGAGGCGATGAAGGCGATCTTCGGTGCCCCTGACCGCCGGAGGTGCGGCAGGAAGGCCTGCACCGTCAGGAAGGTGCCGGTGACATTGACCGCGAACCCCTCGGCCCAGAGGTCGGGCGCATAGCCGCTGTCCAGCGGTTCGGATTTGCCTTCGGGGTAGATCCCCGCGTTGCAGATCAGAAGGTCGAGCGCCCGATCACCGAAGGACTGCGCCGCGGACCGGATCGAGCCAGGATCGCGCAGCTCCATCACGAGATCGCCCGGCGTGCCGCCCGATCGCAGGGTTCCGGTCACCCGGTCGCCCCGCGTGCGATAGGCGGCGGCCAGACCCGCGCCGAGGCCACGGCCCGCACCGGTGATGAGAATGTCCATCGCGGCCCCTTTCGCGGTTGCGCGTCAGTTCACCCTGTCAGTTCACCTTGCGCGCGGGCAGGAAGGGAAGGGGGGCGACCGGCACGCCGTCTTCGATCAGGCGCCGCGCCTCCTCGGTCTTTGCTTCGCCGTAGATCGCCCGATTGGGAATGTCGCCCTCGTGCATGGCGCGGGCCTCGGACGCGAAGTTCAGGCCGACATATTCGGAGTTTTCCTCGACCTGGCGCCGCAGGGCGGCGAAAGCCTTTTCGACCTCGGTCGAGGGTTGCGAAAGGGCGCGTGGCGACGTGTCCGTCTCATGCCGGACGGCGGGGGTCATCAGCGCCTTTTCCACGGCCGCCGATCCGCAGGTCGCGCAGGTGATCCGGCCCGCCAGCTTCAGCCGGTCGAAGGCATCGGCGGATTGGAACCAGCTTTCGAATCCGTGGCTCTTTTCGCAGGTCAGGGTGTAGCGGATCATCATTTCCGTCCGGTCATGTCTTCCGCAGAGATGGTGATTTTCGCGGGAATTTCAAGCAGATTGGTGCCGGGTCTGCCCCGGCCGCGGCGGGCGGAAATCGGCCAGGATGTCCTTCAGGCCCGGCTCGTCCACCGCGGCGGCGGCGGCGAAGGGGCTGAACCACATGCGGCGGCGCACCGATTTCTCGGGGAAATCATAGGAAAGATGCGCCACTTCGATCACATGCAGGCTGACCGCGCAGGGCAGGGCCGGGCCGGAGGGCATGACCTTGTCGTAGAAATATTGTCCCGCATGGCCGGGCAGAAGCCGCCCGGTGACGCCTGCCTCCTCGCCCGCTTCGCGCAGGGCGGCAGCCCCGCCCTCCTCGCCCTTCTTCGGCCAGCCCTTGGGCAAGACCCAGCGCCCGGTATCGCGGCTGGTGACGAGAAGGATCTCGCAGTCGCTGCCGATCCACCGGTAACACAGCGCCGCATGTTGCGTGGCCGGTTCCGCCATGGTTGCCTTCATCCGGTGTGCTTTCACGACCCGTCCGGGGTCTTTGCCCCGTTCCCTGCTGCCTCAACGTAACAATTTTGTAACAGGGTAGCAGGGCAGGCGACGACGTCCAGTGTTGAACATCGGTTTGCACGGAATGGTGAAGAAAGGTTGATGTTTTGTGACGATTATGCCGCAGCCGGGCCGGGATTCAGGCCGG
>CAZRKU010000019.1:5165-33119 GCA_964600685.1 uncultured Frigidibacter sp.
TCGGCGCCGAAGGGCGCGAGCGCGGTGCGCGCCCGTGCCGCCAGATCCGCCTGCGCGGCAGCGTTGCCGACAAGGAGAGCGACTGCCGCGGCAAGATCAGCGGCGTCCCGCACCCTGACCGCCCCGCCGCCCGCATCCAGCGCGCCATAGGGCGCGGCGAAGTTGGTCACGCTCGGCCCGTGCAGGATGGCGGAGCCGAAGGCGGCGGGCTCGAACGGCGTATGCCCGCCCCGGTCGACCAGCGACCCGCCGACGAAGGTCAGACCGGCGGCCTGATACCAAAGCGCCATCTCGCCCATCGTATCGGCCAGATAGGCCTGGGTTGCCGCCGTCGCCGGCTGGCTCCGGGACCGGGTGGCGAAGCTGAAGCCATGTCGGGTGATCAGCGCCGCAATCGCCTCGCGCCGGCGGGGGTGGCGCGGGGCGAGGATCAGGCGGGCATCGGGCCTTTCCCGGAGAAGGGTGGCGAAGGCGGCGAGGATCATCTCCTCCTCGCCCTCGTGGGTCGAGGCGGCGAGAAGGGTCGCGGCCCGGTCGAAGGGCAGTCCGGGAGCGGCCGTCAGCGGCCTGTCCGCCTGCGCCTTCAGCACCAGCACCGGGCCGATCCGGCCGGGGTCAAGGCCGAGGGACAGAAAACGTTCGCCCGACGCCGCGTCCTGCGGGGCAAGCCAGCGGACTTCGGCCATCAGCCGCCGGGCCAGACCGGGAAAACGCGCCCAGTTGCGGGCCGATCCGGCCGAGAGCCGCCCGCCGAGCACCAGAACCGGCACACCTGCCGCGGCCGAACGGACCAGCCGTTCCGGCCAAAGTTCGTTTTCAAGGATCACCAGCGCGGCCGGGCGGGTCTTTCGCAAGAACGGCCCGACGAGCCAGGGATGGTCGAGGGGGGCAAGCCGCACCGCGGTGCGCGGCAGGCCCCAGCCCGCCACCAGGTCGCGCGCCGTGCGGCTGTTGGTGGTGATCAGGAGCCGGACCGGCCGGTCGCGCGCAAGTCCGGTGAGAAGCGGGCGCGCCGCCGCCATCTCGCCGTTCGAGGCGCCGTGGACCCAGATCAGCGGGCCGGTGCCCTCGGGCAGCGGGCCGTGCGCCCGGAGCCGTTCGTTCGCGCCGTCGCGCCGGGGTCGTCCGACCAGCCGCGCGATCGCCTGCCGGGCCAGCATCAGCGCCAGCAGGATCGTCATGAGGAAACGGTAAAGCGCCATGGCGCTGCTCTGCCACGGATGGGGCGGTCACGCAATCGGGCGGCCATTGCGGATCCTCCGATGCCCGTGCCAGGATGGCGCCGGACAGGATGGGGCAGGGCCATGACGGATGCTTTTACCGCGCCGGGGCGGTTTTTTCGCGGCAATCTTCACACGCATTCCACCCGCTCGGACGGGATACTGGAGCCGGAGGAGGTTTGCCGCCGCTACCGGGCCGAGGGGTACGACTTCCTGGCGCTGACCGATCATTTCATCGGGGCCTATGATTATCCGATGGTCGACACGCGGCCCTTCCGCGCCAAGGGCTTCACCACGATCATCGGGGCGGAACTGCATTCGGGGGCCACGCACAATGGCGAGTTGTGGCATATCCTGGCCGTGGGCCTGCCCTTCGACTTCACGCCACCCGACGCGCCGGGTTTTCACCCGGTCGAGGGGATGGAAAGCGGCCCCGACATTGCGCGCCGGGCGCGGGATGCGGGCGCGTTCGTTGCTGTCGCGCACCCGCAATGGTCCGGGCTGACGCTGGCGGACGCCCGCTCCATCGAGGCCGCCCATGCGGTGGAGATCTACAATCACGGCTGCTGGGCGGGCTGTGACCGGGCCGACGGCTGGGCGATCAATGACCTCCTCCTGTCCGAAGGGCGGCGCCTTTCGGCGGTGGCGACGGACGACGCGCATTTTCATGAGCCGGACCATTTCGGCGGCTGGGTGATGGTGAAAGCCGAGGAGAATGACCCTGACGCTCTGGTCGCGGCGCTGAAGGCGGGGCAGAACTATGCCACGCAGGGTCCCGAGATCCGCCGGGTGGAGGTGACGGACAAGAGGGTGGAGGTCGAATGTTCGGCCGCCGTTTCGGTCATCGTCCAGGGGTTCGGGCAGGCGGCGCGCGCCGTCCATGGCCTGTCGATGACGCGGGCTTCGGTCGATCTGCAGCGATTCTGGAAATCACCATGGATAAGGGTGACAGTGGTGGATGCGGCCGGGCGGCGGGCCTGGTCGAACCCCTACTGGCGCGACGGGTTCTGAGGCGGAGGAACCTGGCCCAGCGGCCAGGGAGCGGCGGCGATCAGCGCCGCCAACCGTTCGGCCGAAGCGGAGAGCGGGTTCGCCCGGTGGTGGACGAGGACAACGGGTTCGCCCGCGCCCGCATCGCTGATCGGGCGGGTGATCAGCGGCTGGCCATCGTAGCTTTCGCCCGGGGCGGGGCGTGAGTAGCTCAGCCCCACCCCAAGGCCATTGGCGGCAAAGCTGCGCATGAGTTCGAGCGAAGGCGTGCGATGGGCGATCCGTGGGACCAGACCGGCGCGGGTGAACAGTCCGCGCACATGGCCGACGCTCAGGCCCTGATCGGCAAGGATCAGCGGTTCCGTGGCCAGATCGGCCAGCGTCAGGGCTGCACGGCCGACCAGCGGATGGCCGGCCGCGAGTACCGCGTGGGGTGACAGGCGCGCGATCTCCTGCCGCGCGAAGCCCGCGTCCAGCCCCAGATCATAGGTGATGGCCAGATCGGCCCGCCCGCGCGCCAGATGCTCGGCCAGCACCTCGAACCCGGCAACCAGGGGGGTGATGCGAAGATCAGGGCAGTCCCGTCCCGCCTGTGCCAGAAGCGGCGCGAGGGTGAGCGGCGCGAGATCCTCGAAACAGGCGAGGGTCACCGGGGCCGCGATGTCGCTCCCGGTGGTGAGGCGGGTCAGATCGGCGAGGACTGTCTCCGCCCGGTCGAGGAAGGCGCGGCCGAAACTCGTGGGGCGCATCGGGCCACCGGGCCGGCGCAGGAACAAGGGCTTGCCCAGATGCGCCTCCAGCTGGGCGAGTGCCACCGACAGCGCGGGCTGCGAGATATGGAGCGCGCCTGCAGCCAGGCTCACGCTTTCATGGCGGGCGACGGCGGTGGCATATTCGAGCTGGCGCAGGGTTACGGATAGCATCTGACTATATGATGAATTGAGATTTATTATTGGAAACTATGATGGCGGTCCGGCATTCTGTCTGCAAGGAAAAAGGAGCGTGCAATGACCCAAGTGACCGACGAGATGATCGAAACCTACCAGCGCGACGGGGTCGTGCTGGTAAAGGGGCTGTGGAAGGACTGGGTGGAGGTGATCCGCAAGGGCATCGAGCGCAACATGGCCGATCCGGGGCCTTATGCGGCGGAAAACCTGAACCCCGGCGAAGGCGGGCGCTTCTTCGACGATTACTGCAACTGGCCGCGCATCCCCGAGTTCGAAGAGGTGATCCGCCGGTCCGACGTGGCCGATGTGGCGGCGAAGCTGATGGGATCGCAGTCGGTGCAGCTCTTCCATGATCATGTGCTGGTGAAGGAGCCAGGCACCTCGAAACCCACACCCTGGCATCAGGACGGCCCCTATTACTTCGTCAAGGGCCGCCAGACGATCAGTTTCTGGTCGCCGATGGACCCGGTGCGCGAAGCCTCGCTGCGCTGTGTCGCCGGGTCGCATCGCTGGCCGAAGGAAGTGCTGCCGAAACGCTGGCTGGCGGATACGAGCTTCTATCCCGACCCGGAGGCCTACATGCCGGTGCCGGACCCGGACGCGGAGGGGATGGATATCCGCGAATGGCAGATGCAGCCGGGCGATGCGGTGGCCTTCAACTACCAGACCCTGCACGGTGCGCGCGGCAACGAAGCCGGAACCCGCCGCCGCGCCTTTTCCTTGCGCCTTGTGGGCGACGATGCGCGTTATGTCGAACGGCCGGGACGCACTTCGCCGCCCTATCCGGGCCATGAGATGACGGCGGGCCAACGGTTGCGCGAAGACTGGTTCCCCTTCCTGAAGCGCGCCTGACGGCGGGCGCGGCAGAAGCCTCCGGCGGGGATATTTGAAGACCGAAAATGACCTTTCCGGCATTTTCTGTCGGAAAATATCCCGGGGGGAGGCCCGTGGAACGGGACGGGGGGCAGCGCCCCCCTTTTCAGTTTTCGGAGGCGGTGACGCCGCGATACCAGGCGATGATGGCCGCGCGTTCCTGCGGTTCGATGAAGGACACGTTGGCCGGCGGCATCGCGTTCGTCAGGCCGGCCTGCAGATAGATGCGGCGGGCCTCGCGGGCGATGGCCTCCGGCGTGTCGAGCAGAACGCCCTTCGGGGCCCAGTAGATCCCCTCGGAGGCGGGCGCGGCCGTATGGCACATGGAGCAGCGGCCGAGGATGATGTCCTGCACTTGCGGGAAATCGGTGGCGGCGGCGAAGCGCGCGGCTTCGGGCGGCAGGGGGGCCGCGCCCTGCGTGTCGTCCGCCCCCTGCCGCAGCGGCGCGGTCGAGAGCCAGGCGATGATCAGGAACAGGAGCGCGGTCGCGGCCCAGGTCCAGTGCGGGTTGCCCTGGCGCGCGTGGTGGCTGTTGAACCAGTGGCGGATCGTCACGCCCATCAGGAAGACGAGGCTGGCGATGATCCAGTTGTATTCGGTCGCGAAGGCCAGCGGGTAGTGGTTCGACAGCATCAGGAAGAGGACCGGCAGCGTCAGGTAATTGTTGTGGGTCGAACGCTGCTTGGCGATCTTGCCGTATTTCGGGTCGGGCGTGCGGCCGGCGATCAGGTCGGCCACCACGATCTTCTGGTTGGGGATGATCACCATGAAGACGTTCGCGCTCATGATCGTGGCGGTGAAGGCCCCGAGGTGGAGGAGCGCGGCGCGGCCTGAAAAGACGTGGGTGTAGAAATAGGCCATGGCCACGAGGATCAGGTAGAGCCCGATCATCAGGCGGGTATTGTCATCGCCGAAGCGGCTCTTGCAGATCAGGTCATAGGCGACCCAGCCGAAGAGGAGCGAGCCGAGCGAGATCCCGATCGCCTGCCAGACCGGGATGTCGAGGACATCGGGATCGACGAGATACAGATCGGCCCCGAGGTAGTAGACCAGGCTGAGCAGGGCAAAACCTGAAAGCCAGGTCGCGTAACTTTCCCATTTGAACCAGATCAGATCGCCCGGCATCCGGTCGGGGGCCACCAGATACTTCTGGATATGGTAGAAGCCGCCGCCGTGGACCTGCCATTCCTCGCCATCCGCGCCGGAGGCCAGCGCCCGGTCGCGATGCAGCCCGAGGTCGAGCGCGATGAAATAGAAGCTCGACCCGATCCAGGCGATGGCGGTGATCACATGCAGCCAGCGCACCGCGAGTTCCAGCCATTCCCAAAGGACGATGAAATCATACATGGCGTGCCCCCGCTGCATGGCGCTGGTTGATTTGAAAAGAGCCTATACCGGCGACCATCTTCCTGATAATGCTTTTAATGGCTCATGACTTTCAAAGATAATCGAAGAATGAGCGGGCAGTGGGGGCGCTGCCGCTGGGGGGCCGGTCATGTCCTACGTCAACAATCTGAAAATGTTCGTCCGGGTATTGGAACTCGGCTCGATGTCGGCGGCGGCGCGCGATCAGCGCACCTCGCCCGCCGTTGCTTCGGCGCGCGTCGCTGAACTGGAAAAGCATCTCGGCATCCGGCTGTTCAACCGCACGACGCGGCGCCTGCAACCCACGGAAAACGGGCGGCTTTTCTATGAGGGTGCGCGCAAGGTTCTGGAGGCGATCGACGATGCGGAGGCTGCCGTCATGGCCTCGACCCTCAACCTGCGCGGCTCGATCTTCGTGGCGGCGCCCTTGGGGGTGGGGCGGCGGTTCATCGCGCCGCATGTGCCGGCCTTCAAGGACGACTATCCGCAGATCGACGTGCGCCTGCGTCTGTCGGACCGCAAGATCGACGTGGTGGGCGAGGGGCTGGACATGGCCTTTCACATGGGCGCGCTTGAGGACAGCACGCTGAAGTTGCGCGTGGTGGCCGATTGCCCGCGCCTCCTGTGTGCCGCGCCCGCCTATGTCGCGCGGCGGGGTGACCCGGCGGACGGCGAGGCGCTGGTGGCCGACCGGCATGAATGCCTGAACCTGCGCTTTCCCGGCGCGCGCGAGTTCCAGTGGACGCTGGCCACCCCGGAGGGGGCGCGCAAGTTCGAGGTGGCGGGGCCGTTCGAGACCGATGATGGCGATGTGCTGACGGGCTGGGCACTTGACGGGCGCGGGATCATCCTGAAGCCGATCTTCGAGGTGGCCGAACATCTGAAAACCGGCGCACTGGTGCCGGTGGCACGGGCGACGCCGCCCCTGCCCGTCCAGCTGTCCTGCCTGACCCAGCACCGCAGGCTGCGCGACCCGAAGATCCGCACCTTCACCGATTTCATCATTGCGCGCTGCCGGACCGATCTCCTGCGCGAAACCGAAGGGGTGGAGGCGGTGCTGGCCGGCGGTCAGGGGGCTTGACGGCACGCCGCCCCGCTGGTGTGGGGAGGCGGGAGAAGCGTAGGGGGGTGGGGCGATGGATATTGCCGTTCTGACGATGGTGCATAACGAGGCGGCGCTTCTGCGCACCTGGCTTGGCCATTATGTGCCGCTGGTCGGGGCCGGGAATGTCTATGTGATGATCCATGGCGCGGAACCGGCGGTCGAGGCGCAGCTTTCCGGGGTGAACCGGATCCCCCTGCCGCGCCGCAAGATCAACTGGAAGTTCGAACGCACGCGCACCGCGCTGATCAATGCCTATGCCGATCTTCTGCTCGACAATTATGACTGCGTGATCATGTCGGACGTGGACGAGATCATCTTTGCCGATCCGGCGAAGGGCGATCTGCGGAGTCTGATCGAGCGAGAGAGGGACAGGCCGGTTGTCAACGCCATCGGCCTGCAGGTGGTGGCGCGGCGCGAGGATGCGGAGATTTCGCCCCAGGGCGACCGGCTGTTCGCGGCCCGGTCGGTGGCCTTTGTCGATGCGGACTATTGCAAGCCGCTGATCGTCTTCGACAGTCCGGGCTGGAGCCGGGGGTTTCACGCGAGCCGCCATCCGCCGCATCTGGGCGAGGGGCTGTTCATGGCCCATCTGAAATGCGCGTCCGTCGCCAATGCCCGCCAGGTGGCGGAGGCGCGGGCGGAGTCGGTCGAGGGCTTCGACGGTGTCGGTAACGAGGCCCGTCAGCGCTGGTGGACAAAGGGCGACCGCATGTGCCGCTGGATGGGCAAGGCGGCGGCGACGCGGCCGCTAGTTGACCTCGACGACCATCTGGAGCTGATCCGGGCGGAACTTGCCGCGAATGTCGGTGAAAATCGTGCGCAGCGGGCAGGGTTTTCCTATGCGCTGCCCAGCCTGAACCTGACCGAAGCCTACCGGATGCCGCAGCGGTTCGCGGGAGTCGACATCGTCTTGTGGGCGTGAGCGTCGGCTGATGGTCTCGGAAGAGGCTCTGGAGGCGGGTACCGGAATCGAACCGGTCTTCACGGATTTGCAATCCGCTGCGTAACCTCTCCGCCAACCCGCCGCAGAGGTAGGGGGCAATTATACCAAGGCGCGCGGCTTCGCAAGCCGTCCGGCGCGGCGATTTGACCAAGGCCGCCGGTTGCCGGGGCTTGCAATCTGTGGCAAGACAATTATCAAAGCGACAACTAAACCGTAGAGTTCAGCCAATGACGGACTACGCGCAGCGCCGCACGATGATGGTCGACACGCAGGTGCGCCCGAACGATGTGACGAAATTCCCGATCATCGAGGCGATGCTGACCGTGCCGCGCGAGGAATTCGTGCCCGATGTGGCGCGCGAGGCCGCCTATGTCGGCGAGAATGTGCCCCTGGGTCCGAGGGGCCGCGTCGCGCTGGAACCGCGGAGCCTGGCCAAACTGCTGGATGCGCTCGATGTGCAACCCTCGGACCGGGTGCTGATCGTCGGCGCGGGGCTTGGCTATTCGGCGGCGCTCGTCGCGCGCTTGGCGGATACGGTCGTCGCGCTTGAGGAAGATGCGGGCCTCGCGGATGCCGCGGCGGCGCGGCTGAAGGCGCAGGGCATTGCCAATGCCACGGTCCAGACCGGCCCCCTGACCGGCGGCGCGGGCGCCGGGGAGCGGTTCGAGCGGATCATCATCGAAGGCGCGATCGAAACCCTGCCCGAGGCCTTGGTCCCCCAGCTTGCCGAAGGCGGGCGCATCGGCGCGATCTTCATGGAAGGCGCGCTGGGCGTGGCCCGGATCGGCTATAAGATCGACGGCACCCTGAACTGGCGTTTTGCCTTCAACGCGGCGGCTCCGGTCCTGCCGGGCTTCGCGAAGGCACGGGAATTTACATTATAGAACCTGTCTGCCCGAAAGGCCGGTCAGGTTCCCTGAAAGATAGTCCGGGCGGAAAGCCCGGCGCAGAGCAGAGGCACGGATATGGCGCGCAGCGACGGGAAGCGTTTTTTGCAAGGGCTGAGGCGGCTCGCCGGGGGTGTTGCGGCCCTGGCCCTTCTGGCCGGCGGCGGATATGGCGAGACGCTGGGCGATGCGCTGGCGTCGGCCTACCGCTCCTCGGATCTGCTCGACCAGAATCAGGCGGTGTTGCGGGCGGCCGACGAAGATGTGGCGGGCGCGGTGGCGACGCTGCGGCCGGTGGTCAGTTTCATTCTGGAAAGCCAGTACAGCGATGGTCCGCCGGGCGAGAATACCACCAATGCCGCGCGGCTGAATCTGGACTGGACGGTCTATGACTTCGGCCGCAGCAAGCTTGGGATCGACATCGCCAGGGAAAGCGTGCTGGCCACCCGCCAGGCGCTGCTCGGGATCGAGCAGAACGTGCTGCTGTCAGCTGTCAGCGCCTATATGGATGTGCGCCGCGCCACCCAGAATGTCGAGATCAACCGGACGTCGGTAAATGTGATTTCCGAACAATTGCGGGCGGCGCAGGACCGGTTCGAGGTGGGCCAGATCACCCGCACCGACGTGGCCCTGGCCGAGGCGCGCCTGGCGGCGGCGCGGGCGGCCCTGGCGGCCGCCGAGGGCGACCTCGATGTGGCGCGCGCCGCCTACAAGGCGGAGATCGGGCACGAGAGCGACGGGCGCACGGCCCTTCCCGCCCCTCCGGCTTTCCCACGGACGCTGGCCGAGGCGCAGTCCATCGCCCAGCGGCTGCATCCGGCCGTCCTGCAGTCCCAGCATCAGGCCAAGGTCGCCGACCTGCAACTGGAACTGGCGCGGGCGGGGCGTCTGCCGACGCTGGGTCTGAACCTGCGGGCGCAGGAGGATGACGACGGTTCCGACACCGGCGTCGCGACCCTGCAGCTGGACCAGCCGCTTTTCACCGGCGGACGCATCGCCTCGGGCGAGCGCAAGGCGATGGCGGGCCGGGACAGCGCACGCGCGGGCCTGACCCGAACCGTGGTCAGGGTGACCCAGTCGGTCGCCAATGCCTGGTCGGGCATCGAAGTGGCGCGTGCCCAGATCGGCGCGATCGACCTGCAGATCCAGGCTGCCCAGTCGGCCTATGACGGCACTCGCGAAGAGGCGGAGCTTGGCGCACGCACCACGCTCGAGGTGCTCGATGCCGAACGCGAGCTTTTGCAGGCCAAGTCCGACCGGACGTCGGCCGAAGCCAATCTTCAGGTAGCCTTTTATTCACTTCTGGCCTCTATGGGTCTCCTGACGGCGGAAAACCTGAAGCTCGGGGTGCCGATTTATGACCCGGAGGCCTATTACAATGTGGTCAAGAATGCTCCCCTTTCGGCGCAGGGCGCAAAGCTTGACCGTGTCCTCAAGGCCATCGGCCAGGACTGATTTGGGCGGCGGCGACAGTGTCATTGTCGGTCGCCTGCTTCACGCCTACACTTCGCGCCGGGGGCAGGAGACCAGGCATGGCTAATTCCAAGGGCAATATGGAAATCATGGATGTGCTTTCGTCGATCCGTCGGCTGGTGTCGGAGGATCGACGCATTCCGTCGGCGGGCCGGACGGAACCTGCACTGCGCGGACCCGTGGCCGAGGCGGGCCTTGCGGCCGGGGGCGCCGACGATGACCAGCAGCCGAATGCGATGATGGTTGATGCCGTGATCGACGCGACCGTCCCCGTTGCGGATGGTCTTGCGGATGATCCGGTGCAGGCCGAGGCCGAAGCCGCGGCCCTGGCTGCAGGCACACCGCGACGGGCCGGCGAAAGCCGGTTCGTCCTGACCGCCGCGCTGCGCGTCGGCGAGGAGGAGGACGACACCGCCCGACTTGCCGACCTGGCCGCGGATGACGACGGGGGCCAGCAGATGCCGCCCGCCCGGCCACGAGGAAAACCCGCGCGCGATCTGGCGTCTCTCGAAGATACGATCGCCGAGCTTGAAGCCGCCGTCGCCGGGATCGAGGAGGAATTCGAACCCGATGGCGGCGACGCCCCTGCCCACGCCGAGCCTGCCTCGGTCGGGTCGATGCCCGGTTGGCCGGTCGCGGAACGCGCCCTTCCGGTGGCCGGAAGCTTTCAGGGGATCATGGCCGGTTTCGAGGCGATGCCCATGGCCGACGATCGGCTGGACCTGCCGATCACCGGCGATGTAACGGTGCCCGCCGCGCGCCGGAGCGAGGATCGTCAGGGCGGAACCGGCCTTGGCGGAGGGTTTTTCCGCGCGACGGTGCGCAGCAGCGACAGCGCTGCAGGAACGGCGGGTTTCGATGCCGCGCCGCTCGTCCCGGATGTGGCCCTGCCGAGGGACGCGACTTTGCCCGATCACGCAGTCGCTCCCGACGAGACGGATGCCGGTGACGGGCCAGGAGCGGAAAAGCCGACCGTCGCGACGCAGCGTGAGGCGGCGGCGGACGACATGGAGCGGGCATTCTCGCGGCCAATCATCCTGCGGCCCCGAATGCCGGAGCCTGATCCGGTGCCTGCCGCCGACGCTGCCCTGCCCGAAGTCGAGACCGGACCAGAGGCTGAACCCGAAGCAGCGCGTGCAGAGACGGACCCGCGGATCGACGATGATCTGACTGCGGAAGATCGCGATGTTGACGGTGCAGAGGAAGGCGACCTTTTCGACCCGCTGGCCGACGCCGACTTCGACATCGACACGCTGCGCGACATGGTGGCGGAAATCGTCCGCGACGAATTGCGCGGCACGCTCGGCGAACGGATCACCCGCAACCTGCGGGGTCTGGTCCGGCGCGAGATCGAGCGGGTGCTGATTGCCGAGGGGCTGAAACGGGGCTGAAGGGCCGGGGCCTATCGCCGCCCCTTCCGGCGCTCCGCGCCATGCCAGCAAAGAGCCTGAAAGGTGTGACGAGTTGCCGCCGCTGGAATATCGGCTCGCCGCAGCATCGTCAGGGCAAGTGCCCTTGCGAGGACAGGCGATGAACATACCCGCGCATCTGATCTTCGGGCTTTCGCCTTTGGTCGGCCCGAGATCAGACATACCGGGACGGCGGCGGTCCTTGGTTCGCTCCTTCCTGACCTCTCGCTCTACCTGCTCGTCGGCGTTTCCATCTGGGCATTGGCCATCCCGCCCGAACGCGCCTTTGACCAACTTTACTTCTCGGACGGCTGGCAGGCGGTTTTTGCCGTCGACAATTCCTTCCTTCTCCGGGGGGCTGCTGGGATTGGCGCTCTGGCGCGGGTGGCCGGTTCTCAACGCCTTCGCTTCGGGCGGGCTCCTGCACCTGGCCTTTGATTTCGTCCTGCACAACGAAGACGCCCGCCGCCAGTTCTGGCGCCTCAGCGACTGGGTCTTCCGCAGTCCGTTCAGCTAGTATGACCGCCAGCGTTACGGTGACCTCATCGGGCCGCTGGAGTTCACGCTGTGCCTGATCCTCGCGGTCCTGCTCTGGCGGCGCTGTCCCGGCCGGATCGCCAAGGCGCTGATCCTCGGGGCCGTGGGGCTGGAACCGCTGCCGGGCCTCATCTTCCGGTACATCCATTGACCCAAGGCAAAAACGCGCGCCGGTCTGGCGCGCGTTCGGGTGATGCGGGGCCGCCGGATGTCAGGCTGCTTCGGCCTCTTCCGCGGCGTGGCGGCGTTCGCTTTCCTCGCGCGACCGCGCGACGGAGGTGCGCACGCCCTTCGAGACGAATTCCATCAGGCCCTTGACCACGCGTTCGTTCGGGTCGATCCCCGAACAGGACAGAACCTCGCGCCCGTCGCGCGACCGCGCCCAGCGGGCGATCTGATCGGGGCCGTTGCCGTATTTCTTGTCGTCGGCGATCGCATCATCCAATGCGGCCAGCACAACGGCGGCAAAGAGTTTGCGCGACCGCTGCCCCTGCTCATAGTTGAAAGCCGTACCATCTACGAAGTCGCGCATCTTGCCGTCCTTGTTATTGTTCTTGTGTTTCCTGAGGTGTCGTGAATATGGCGATTTCGCCATGATTCGGTATTACCGCTTTCGAATGTCTGCCATGCGTCTTGCGCATGGCTCGTGCCCGCGCCCACTGGATTTAGTCGGCTTGTCAGAGAGCGCAACGCAATATATATGTCGCGTTTAACTTTCATCAATCCACCATACGGTTTTTTACATGCCCAAGATCAACGGCAACGAAATCAAGCCCGGCTATGTGCTGGAACACGACGGCGGGCTTTGGGCCGCGGTCAAGGTCAACCATGTAAAGCCCGGAAAGGGCGGTGCTTTTGCGCAGGTGGAGATGAAGAACCTGCGCGACGGACGCAAGCTGAACGAGCGCTTCAGGTCGGAAGACAAGGTGGAGCGGGTCGAGCTCGAGAACAAGGACCAGCAGTTCCTCTATGAAACCGACGGGCGGCTGGTGTTCATGGATGCCGAAACCTACGAGCAGGTCGAGATCGATGCCGAGCTTCTCGGTGATCGCCGCCCCTTTCTGCAAGACGGGATGACGGCGACGGTCGAATATTTCGGGGACGAGGCGCTTTCGGTGCGTCTGCCGCAAAAGGTGGTCTGCAAGATCGTCGAGACGGAGCCGGTCGTCAAAGGCCAGACCGCCGCCAACAGCTTCAAGCCCGCGATCCTTGACAATGGCGTGCGGCTGATGATCCCGCCCTTCATCGGTCAGGATGAGGATATCTGGGTTCACACCGAACTGATGGAATATTCCGAACGCGCCTGACCGGTGGGTCAACCCCGGAACAGCCGGGCCCGCCACTCCTCGATCGGGCGGTCGATCGCATACCAGAAGGCCAGCCCGACGATCGCCGCAAGCACCACGGCGATGAGTTTCATGTCCGGTCCGAAGTCCTCAGGTGCATAGAGCTTGAGCGCGCTGATGATCGGGTAGTGGGTGAGGTAGAGGCTGTAGGACAGGTCGCCCAGAATCCGGTCATGGCCGCCGCCGCGCTGGCGCACGTTCCAGGCGACGAACGGGATGAGGAGGAGGGCCCAGACCATCGCGCCCATCAGCTGCCAGGGCCTTGGCATCGGCGCGACGACGACCAGCCCGCGTGCCGCATCGATCTGGTAAAACGCGGCGCCCGCCGCGAGAAAAAGCGCAACCGAAAGAAGCGCCGGCCCACCCTTTGGCCGCCAGTCCTGCCGCCAGATCAGAAGCCCAGCCAGGAAGAGCGGCAGGTATTGCAGCGCAGTCCAGATGCGGAAACCGGCGAACAGCCACCAGCCGAGCGAAAGGCCGAGACCGGTTGCGACGATGAGTCCCGCAAGCCCGAAGCGCGCGCCGACCAGCATGAGCAGCGGCAGCATCAGGTAGAATTGTGCCTCGATGTCGAGCGACCATGACACGCCCAGGGGATCGCGCTGGAGCGTCGCCGTGCCGAAGAGTGCAAGGCCGTTCAGGTCACGCGGGTCGAAAGGCGCGCCGGCAAGTCGGGCCAGCAGAACGGCAAGGAGAACTGCCGCCACATAGGCTGGCCAAAGCCGCATGAAACGCGAGAGATAGAACTGCCAGACCGGCCTGTCGCAGACCAGGAACTTCTCCTGGCAGATGCGGCTGACCCAGAAGCCGCTCAGGATGAAAAAGACCATGACGGCGGTCAGGCCGATCCGCGCCCGGCTCAGGTGCTGGACGACAACCAGTGCCGCGAGGAACAGGCGAAAGGCGCCGGGACCGGCAAGGATGGTGGCGAGGCGATACATGCCTGTCAGTCACAAGTTGGCTGGCGAGTGTCAAACATTTTATTTCTCGCTGCCGGGTTGCGCTTTGGCAAGCGCTACGCGCGCCGCGTCCGCGGTCATTGTTTCGCCCGTGCGATCAAACCGCAGATAGGCGATGGCATGGGCGCCCGACCGCGACAGAAGGGTGCCCGCCTCTTTCTTGTCCGGCGTCAGGATCGGCGTGCCCGGCGCGACCGGACCGCTGACATGGACCAGCGCAAGTCCCTTGCGCAAGCCGGTCTTGTGCTTCATCCGCGCGGTGACCTCCTGACCCACGTAGCAGCCCTTGCGGAAGTCGACGCCGTTCAACCGCTCGAACCCACATTCCAGGATGTAGCTTTCGTCGGGGATCAGTTCGATCCCGGCTTCGGGGATCAGATGGGCCACGCGGATCGCGTCCCAGTCGATCGCCGGGGCGGGGCCTGGCTGGTCGCGACAGGCCCGCCAGCCGAGCGCCGGGTGGCGGGGGTCGGCGAAGCTGCCTGCGGCGGCCGGGCCAAGGCCGCGATGGACATGGAGATCTGTCGGCTCGATCCGCACATCGGCGCGCAGCCGGTAAAGCGACAGGCGCCGCAACAGACCTTCGGCCAGTGGCGCGGCCACATCGAGAAGGATGCCGTCGCCGGCGGCGATCAGGAAGAAATCGGCCAGATACTTGCCCTGCGGGTTGAGAAGTGCCGCATAGACCATGCCGTCCTTCAGCCGTCGCAGATCGTTCGTCACCAGCCCTTGCAGGTAACTTTCCCGGTCGGTCCCGGATACCCGCAGCACGCTGCGGCCTGCCGCCTCTTCGCCCTGATCGCTCATCATCTCTCCTGCGCGCGTGCCGGTCAGATATAGCGTGGAGCACGGGTTGCGAAAGGGGCTGCGTTGACCTTGCCCTGCCCCGCGTCTAACCATGCGGCACAAAACAGAGGCATATCATGAACCTGTCGCAGGGCCGTCCCTATCTTGCCATTCCCGGCCCGTCGGTCATCCCCGACCGTGTGCTGAACGCGATGCATCGCGCCTCGCCCAATATCTACGAGGGGCCGCTGCATGATCTGACCGCGACGGTCTTCGCCGATCTCAGGCGCGTGGCGCGCACCACCGGCCATGTGGCGCTTTACATCGCCAACGGCCATGGCGCGTGGGAGGCGGCGAACACCAACCTGTTTTCGCGCGGCGACCGGGCTTTGGTGGCGGCCACCGGCAGTTTCGGCCACAGCTGGGCCAGTTCGGTGCGACGGCTGGGGGTGGAGGTCGAACTGCTGGATTTCGGCAAACGGTCACGGGCCGAGGCGGATCGGGTCGAGGCGGCGCTGCGCGCCGACCGCGAAGGGCGGATCAAGGCGGTGTTGCTGACGCAGGTCGATACGGCGTCGAGCGTGCTGAATGACGTGGCCGAGGTGCGGCGTGCGATTGATGCGGCCGGGCATCCCGCGTTGCTGGCGGTCGACTGCATCGCCTCGCTCGGCTGCGACCCGTTCCTGATGGATGACTGGGGCGTGGATGTGATGGTGGCGGCCAGCCAGAAGGGGCTGATGGTGCCGCCGGGGCTGGGTTTCGTCTGGTTTTCGGAGAAGGCGCTTGCGGCCTGCGCGGAGTCTGACCTGCGGACGCCCTACTGGGACTGGGCGGCGCGGATAAACGCCGAGGAATATTGGCAATATTTCTGCGGGACCGCGCCCACCAACCATCTCTTTGGCCTGGGCGAGGCCCTGAAGATGCTCTTGGACGAGGAAGGCCTTGATCAGGCCTGGGCGCGTCATCGCCGTCTGGCTGAAACGGTCTGGGTGGCGGCGGAGGCCTGGGGGCAGGGCGGCGACATCGCGCTGAACGTGGCTGCGCCCGGCGAACGGGCAGGTTCGGTCACCTCCCTGCGCGTGGGCGGCGGCGGGGCGGGCCAGTTGCGCCGCTGGTGCGAGGAGGTGGCGGGCGTGACGCTGGGCATCCCCCTCGGCATGGCCGAACCGCACGAGGCCGCCTATGGCGATTACCTGAGGATCGGGCATATGGGCCATGTGAATGCCCATATGGTGCTGGGGGCTTTGGCGACGATGGAGGCCGGGATGAAGGCGCTGGGGCTGCCGCATGGGCCCGGCGCGCTTGACGCGGCGGCTTCGGCGATCGCGGCGGGCTGAGGAGCGAGGGCTGCCTGCCCTCGCGCTCCCGGGGATATTGGGGCCAGAATGAAGAAGGATCAGACTCTCGCTGCGGCAAGCGCCCGCGGCAAGGCTTTGGCGAAGGCGGCGAGATCTGCGGGGCGGCCGCAGCTGACGCGGATGCAGCGGTCGTGCGGCGCGACGAAGGGCATGCGCACGAAGATGTCGCGGGCGGTGAGTTCCGCCACGAGGCGGCGGGCGAAAGCACCGTCGGACCTCGCGTCAATCGTCACGAAATTGGTGGCGGAGGGCAGGGGGGCAAGGCCATGAACCTCGGCGATGCGGGCGATTTCGGTGCGGGCCGTGGCGACGGCCGCGCGGATGCGGGCGAGGTGGTCGGCGTCGGCCAGGGCGGCGCGCGCGCCCGCCTGGGCGAGGCGGCTCATGCCGAAGTGGTTGCGGATCTTGTTGAAGCTGTTGATCAGATCGGGGTGGCCGACGGCGTAGCCAACGCGCGCGCCGGCCATGCCGTAAGCCTTTGAAAAGGTGCGCAGGCGGATCACGTTCGGGTTCGCCGTGTCGAAGGCGGGGCCGGTGCCTTCGGGGGCGAATTCCACGTAGGCCTCGTCGAGGATCAGAAGGCAGCCGTCCGGGACCGCGTCGATCGTGCGCTGGATGGTGGCGGCATCGTGCCAGGAGCCCATCGGATTGTCGGGATTGGCGAGGTAGACGAGTTTTGCCCCGGTTTCCCGCGCTTTTTCGATGAGCGCGACGGGGTCTTCGTGATCGCCCTTGTAGGGCACCTTGTGGAGCGTTCCGCCGTAGCCGGCGACATGGAAGTTGAAGGTGGGATAGGCCCCGTCCGAGGTCACGACCGGATCGCCGGGGGCGATGAGAAGGCGGACGAGGTGGCCCAGGAGCCCGTCGATCCCTTCGCCCACCATGATCGTATCGGGAGGGATGCCGTGGTGGCTGGCAAGCGCTTGTTTCAGATCGTGATTTTCCGGGTCGCCATACATCCAGACCTCGGCCGCCGCCCGTTCCATCGCGGCGATGGCGCGGGGGGAGGGGCCGAAGACGTTTTCGTTGGCGCCAAGGCGCGCGGCGAAGGGGCGGGCGCGGGCGCGTTCCTGGGTTTCCGGTCCGACGAAGGGGACGGTGGCGGGGAGGCTTTCGATGAGGTTTGGGTAGCGTGGGGCCATCGGTTGCTCCTCGGTCGAAGGCCGGGGGCGCTGCCCCCGGACCCCCGGGATATTCAGGGACGGAAAATGTCAGACCGCCTCGGCGAGGCGGGTAAGGGCGGCTTTCAGTCTTGCGGCTTCTTCCTCGTTCAGGGCGAGGTTGTCGCGGGTCTCGATGATGATTTCCTCGGGCGCGGAGGCCACGAATTTCGGGTTCGAGAGGCGGCCTTTCAGGGAGGCGATGTCCTTCTCTGACTTCTCCAACGTCTTGGAAAGGCGCGCTTTTTCGGCACCAATGTCGATAACCCCTTCGAGCGGCAAGGCGAAGGCACCGCCATCGACCGGGACGGTGATCGCGCCCTTGGGGGCCGTGCCTTCGGTCAGTCCGTCGATGCGCGCCAGCCGGTCGACAAGGGCGCGGTTGCGGGTCAGCGCGGCGCGGCCCTTCTCATCAAGCGCGGTCAGCACCATCGGCAGTTTCAGGCCCACCGGCACCCGCATCTGGGTGCGGGCGGAGCGGATTTCCTCGATCAGGCTGATGACCCAGTTCATTTCCCGGTCCGCTGTTTCGTCAATGAGTTCAGGGCCATAGGTCGGCCAGTCGCCATGGACGAGCATCTTGGCCCTTGTCCCGGTCAGGCCCCAGAGTTCCTCGGTGAGGAAGGGCATCATCGGGTGGAGGAGGATGTAACACTGGTCGAGCACCCAGGCCATGGTGGCGCGGGTCTCGGCCCCGTGTTCGCTGTCCATCAGCGGTTTGGCAAACTCGACATACCAGTCGCAGACCTTGCCCCAGACGAAGGCGTAAAGCGCCTGCGCGGCGTCGTTGAAGCGATAGGCGTCGAGCGCCTCGTCGACGGCGATGCGGGCGCGGGCAACCTCGCCGATGATCCAGCGGTTTACCGTATGGCTTGCGTCTGGCACGCGTATGGCATCCGTCCCGACAGCGTCGGAACGGAGCGCGCCGTTCATTTCGGCGAAGCGGGTGGCGTTCCAGAGTTTGGTGCCGAAGTTGCGATAGCCGGCGATGCGGCTGGTGTCGAGCTTGAGGACGCCGCCGAGCGAGGCCATGGCGGCATTGGCGAAGCGCAGGGCGTCGGCGCCATATTCGTCGATGATCTCCAAGGGGTCGATGACGTTGCCCATGGACTTCGACATCTTCTTGCCCTTGGCGTCGCGGACGAGGCCGTGCAGATAGACGGTGTGGAAGGGGATCTGACCCACGACCGCCAACTGCATCATCATCATCCGGGCGACCCAGAAGAAGAGGATGTCCTGGCCGGTCACAAGGACCGAGGTGGGGAAGTATTTCTTCAGTTCCGGGGTTGGCTCGGGCCAGCCGAGCGTGCCGATCGGCCAGAGGCCGGAGGAGAACCAGGTGTCGAGCACGTCCTCATCTCGCCCAAGACGGATGATGATTTTCTGAGGAGTTTCCTCGACCTCAAAGAGTTCGCGTGTCTGCTTTACGACCGGATGCACCATTGATGGTGCCTCGCTCGCGAGAGCCTTCTCGTTGTAAGAACGCGCGAACTCTCGCGGATCAAAATTGCGAAGCTCCTCGACTATGTAGCCGGGGCCATAGTGTGCCTGTGCCTGCGTACGGACGTCCTCCCAAGATGCGCCGCAGAACATCGTCTGACGGCGATCCTTGTAGTTTCCGTCCTCGCCGATAAATGGCCCATACCACACCGGAATCTGATGTCCCCACCAGAGCTGGCGGGAGATGCACCAGGGTTCGATGTTCTCAAGCCAGTGGTAATAGGTCTTCTCGCCGCTCGGCGGGATGATCCTGGTCTTGCCGGTCCGCACCGCCTCCAGCGCCGGTTCGACGATCTTGGCGGTGTCGACGAACCACTGGTCGGTCAGCATCGGCTCGATCACCACCTTGGAGCGGTCGCCGAAGGGCTGCATGATCGGTTTGGCCTCGACAAACGGCACAAGTTCCAGATGTTCGGCGCCGGTTTCCTTGTCGATCGACTTTTTCAGGATCGTGACGGCGTTGCCCTCGGTGGTGATCTGCTCGACCACGCGTTTTCGCGCCTCGTAACGATCCAGGCCCCGCAGGTCGTCGGGGACGAGGTTCAGGGCGTCCACCTCCGCCTCGCTCAGTGCCGTGGGCTGCTCGGCAAAACCCGGTTGCAGGAAGCCCTTGGCGATCAGCCAGCCGCGCGAGGCGGCCTGGGCGACGGCGGCGGCCTCGGCATAGGGCAGGCCGTCGGCGCGCATCCGGGCGCGGGTGTCCATCAGCCGGTAGCAGGGGATGTCGTTGCGCTTGGCCACGCCGTAGTCGTTGAAATCATGGGCGCCGGTGATCTTGACCGCTCCGCTTCCGAAGGTCGGGTCGGGGTATTCGTCGGTGATGATCGGGATCAGGCGGCGGTGTTCCCTTGGCCCCACCGGGATTTCGCAGAGCTGGCCCACGATGGGCCTGTAGCGGTCGTCGGACGGGTGGACCGCCACCGCGCCGTCGCCCAGCATGGTTTCAGGCCGGGTGGTGGCGATGGCGATGTAATCGCGCGTCTCGCGCAGGGTGACGGTGCCGTCTTCGTCCTTCTCGACATATTCATAGGTGGCGCCGCCCGCGAGCGGGTATTTGAAGTGCCACATGTGGCCCTGAACCTCGGTCTGTTCGACTTCAAGGTCGGAGATGGCGGTTTCGAAATGCGGATCCCAGTTCACCAGCCGCTTGCCACGGTAGATCAGGCCCTTTTCATACATGTCCACGAAGACCTTGATGACGGCATCGTGGAAATTGCCTTCCTCGCCCGCGGGCGCGTTCGGGGCGCCGGACATGGTGAAGGCTTCGCGGTCCCAGTCGCAGGAGGCGCCGAGGCGCTGGAGCTGGCCGATGATCGTGCCGCGCGATCTGCGCTTCTGTTCCCAGACCCGGCCGAGGAAGGCCGCGCGCCCCATCTCGCGCCGGGTGGGTTCGCCGCTTGCCGCCATTTCGCGTTCGGTCACCATCTGGGTGGCGATGCCGGCGTGATCGGTGCCGGGCTGCCAGAGCGTGTCGTCGCCACGCATCCGGTGCCAGCGCACCAGAATGTCCTGGAGCGTGTTGTTGAAGGCGTGCCCCATATGGAGGGAGCCGGTGACATTCGGCGGCGGGATCATCACCGAAAAGCTTTCCGCCCCCGGTCTGGCGTTCGCCCCGGCGCGGAAGGCCTTTTTCGCGTTCCATTCGGCCGAGATACGGGCCTCGGCCTCGGCGGGGGAGAAGTTCTTTTCCATCGGCATCGTCAGTCATCCCTTGCTTACGCCCTCCTCTAGCGGGAGAAGGGCGAAAGGCCAAGGGATGAGTGCGGGCCGGAAGGGTGTTACTTCGGCCCGACGAGGGCGAAATGGGCACCCTGCGGGTCGGCGGCCACGACGATGAAAGCGCCGCCCGGAACCTCAATCGGGCCGTTGTGTTTGGTGCCGCCGTTCGCCTCGATCCGGGTGATGGCGGCGTCGATCCCGTCCACCCCGAAATAGGGGATCCAGCAGGGGACGGGGGCGTTGCCGAGGCCCATCATGCCGCCGATCTCCTGGCCCTGATGGGCGAAGATCTGGTAGGTGCCCATCTTGCCCATGTCCATCGCGGTGGAGGCCGTCCAGCCGAAGAGCTTGCCGTAGAAGGCCAGCCCCGCCTTGGGATCGGTGGACATCAGTTCGTGCCAGTTGCCGTGGCCCGTCTTCTTCTGGTCGAAGGCGACGCTGCCGTCGCCCTGACCCTTGAGGAGGCCGAAAGCGGCGCCCTGCGGATCGGCGACGATGGCAAAGCGGCCGACGCCGGGAATGTCGGTGGGCGGCACATGGACCTTGCCACCGGCGGCGGTGAGGGTCGCCGCTGCCTTGTCGCAGTCGTCGACCGCGAAATAGATCGCCCACCAGGGCGGCACGCCTTCCATCGGCGGGACCATCATGCCGGCCACCATCGCCGCGCCCACGCTGGCGAGGCGGTAGTCGAGGCCCGCCATGCCGCTGTCGGCGACCGTCCAGCCGATGACCTTCTGATAGAAGCGCTGGGCGGCGTCGACGTCGCTGGTGGAAAGCTCATACCAGACCGGAGTGCCCTGCCGTGTCATTTGGCGGCCCCTTTTTCGAGAATGGGTGTGAAGCCGCCCATGACCATGCGCTTGCCGTCGAAGGGCATGTCCATCGGTTCTCCGGTCGTTTCAAACTCGGCCATCATGGTCTTGTAGGCCTTGTCGCGGGTCGCCTTGTCGGGCCAGGTCATCCAGCAGAAAACCACGGTTTCGTCGGGCGTCGCGTCGACCGCGCGAATGAAATCCGTGTGTTTGCCGGGGGGAACGTCATCGCCCCAGCCGACGACCAGGGTTTCGGCGCCGAGCTTCTGAAAGCTCGGCCACCACTTGTCTTCGTGGGCGCGGTAGGCCTCGCGCGAGGCGGTGGGGACGGGGATGAGAAAGCCATCAATGTAGGACATGGTCCGACCTCCAAAAAGAGAGATTGACGCGATGAGGCTGAGGCCCGCAGTGCGGAAAAGCAAACGAAAGATGATACGCCAGCGGCGATTGGCCAAGTCCCGCGCAGTGTTTTGGGGGCGGGCGGGGCGCTTCGCTGAATCCGGCGGCTGAGGCGCCGGGTTTGTGGCCCTTACACGGCGCGGTCAAGTTTGGTCGAGAGGTGGATCAGGCTTTCGGAGGATTTGACCCCGGTCATCTCGCCGATCATGTCGAGGACGCCGTCGAGGACCGAGGTGGAGGGGGCGGAGACCTGGAGGAGAAGATCGACGCGGCCGGAGGTGGTGTGGACGCGCTCGACCTCGGGGATGGATTTCAGGCGGGTGAGGATGTTGGCCTGGGCGCGGGGTTCGATGTTCAGCAGCACGGTGGCGCGGATGCGGCCCTGACGGGCGGCTTCGCCGAGCTTGACGGTATATCCGGCAATGATTCCCGTGGTTTCCAGCCGTTCCAGCCGCGCCTGGATGGTCGAGCGCGCGACCTTCAGGCGGCGGGCGAGGGTGGCGACCGAGATGCGCGCATCCGCCCCCAGAAGTGCCAGAAGCGAGCGGTCGAGTTCATCCATATGCAACACCTGTCAGTTTAACCGGATTTTTCGGCAATATAACCATCGTTCGCCACAAATCTACTCTTTTGATCGGTGAAAATGTGCCCCATATGCCCCGGACTTCGTTCAGGTGAAAGGGCGGCCTTACCGCACCTGGCCTGGTTGGTGGACCGCGTAAGCGTCTTCTGACCCGTAAAGCCGGGGAAAAAGGTGGCTGCGCCTTGTTGGCAAAGGGCACGCCGATGGGGCTTTCTAAGACGATCTGGACAAATCCGTCTGAATTCCTGCGCACGCAGCAACCCGACAATCCGGTGATGTTCTTTGCGCCGACTGTGCTGCAGGCGACGGCGCGGCGGTTCCTCGACGGCTTTCCGGGGCTGGTGACCTATGCGGTCAAGTCGAATCCCGACGAGATGGTGATCCAGAACCTCGCCGCCGCCGGGGTGAAGGGGTTCGACGTGGCCTCCCCGGCCGAGATCGCGCTGATCAAGCGCCTCGCCCCCGGCGCGGCCATGCATTACAACAACCCGGTGCGCGCCCGGCACGAGATCGCCTATGCCGTTGAAAACGGTGTGATTTCCTATTCGGTCGACAGCCGGTCGGAACTGGAGAAGCTGATCGAGATCGTGCCTGCGGCGGGCACCGAGATCACCGTGCGCTTCAAGCTGCCGGTGGCGGGCGCGGCCTACAATTTCGGCGCGAAGTTCGGCGCGACGGTCGAGGTGGCGGCGGGGCTTCTCGGGAGGGTGGCCGAGGCGGGTTTCATCCCCTCGCTGACCTTCCACCCCGGCACGCAATGCACCGACCCGATGACCTGGGACGCCTATGTCCGCGCGGCGGGCGAGATCTGCCGTCTGGCGGGCGTGAAGGCCAAGCGGCTGAACACCGGCGGCGGCTTCCCGTCGCACCGGGTGGACGGCGAGCTGCCGCAGCTCGAGGCGATCTTCAGCCTGATCGGCCGGGTCGCGGACGAGGTGTTCGGCGCGGATCGTCCGGCACTTGTCTGCGAGCCGGGCCGGGGACTGGTGGCCGAAAGCATGGCCAGCGCGTCGCGGGTGAAGGGGGTGCGTGATGGCCAGCATGTGTTCCTGAACGACGGGACCTATGGCTGCATGGACGAACTGGTGCTGACCGGCATGATCAACCGTGTCTCGGTCCTGACCACAGGGGGCGAGAAGCGCACCGGCGCGGCCGCGCCGAAGATCGTCTTCGGCCCGACCTGCGATTCCGTCGACCGTTTCCCCGGCGAGATCGCACTGCCCGGGGACATCGCCGAGGGCGACTATATGGTGATCGAGGGGATGGGGGCCTATTCCACGGCGACCAATACCCCGTTCAACGGCTTCGGCGCGGTGGTCTTCGCCACGGTCCTGACGCTGAAGGTCTGACCCTCAAGCAATCGTGACGGGCGGGGCCGATTGTTGACGGCCCCGGCCCCTTGCGGCTTTGCAAGCTTCCGTCAATGCTTTCGCGCTACTATCCTGTCAGGATAGGTGGCGGAAGGGATCTCCCCATGGGCCTGTCGCTGACGGATCGTCTGTGGAAGTTTCTGCGCATCGGCCGGCGGGTCGAGGTGCAGCACCTGACGCCGGTGCCGGGTGCACGGCCCCAGCGCACCGCCACCGATCACATCATTCTCCTTGACGGCACGATGGGCGATCTGGAGCCGGGGCATGAAACCAATATCGGACGCATCTACAAGCTCCTGCGCGCCGCGCCGCACAGCGGCCACCTGTCGCTCTATTACGAGGCCGGCGTGCAGTGGCACCTCTGGTCCGATACGCCGGGCGTGGCGATGGGACGGGGCATCAACCGGCAGATCCGCCGCGCCTATGGCTGGCTGGCCAGCCGCTACCGGCCCGGCGACCGGATCTTCCTGTTCGGCTATTCGCGTGGCGCCTATGCGGTGCGTTCGCTGGCCGGGATCATTGACCAGGTCGGGCTTCTTCGATCCGATTCGGCAACCGAGCGCAATGTGATGCTGGCCTACCGCTATTATCAGACGGTCGAGGTGACGGCGGTGGAGCGACAGTTCCGGGAGGCCTTCTGCCATCCGCAGGTCGAGGTCGAGATGATCGGCGTCTTCGACACGGTGAAGGCGCTGGGCGTGCGGCTGCCGTTCCTGTGGATGTGGACCGAGCCGCAGCACGAGTTTCACAACCACGCCCTGTCCGGCGTCGTGCGGCACGGGTTTCACGCGCTGGCGCTCGATGAAACCCGCGCGGCCTTCGACCCGGTCCTGTGGCAGACGACCTCGGGCGACTGGCGGGGGCGGGTGGAGCAGGTCTGGTTCCGCGGCGCGCATGGCGATGTCGGCGGCCAGCTGCAGGGGTTCGAGGCGGCGCGGCCGCTGGCAAACATCCCGCTGGTCTGGATGCTGGAGCGGGCGGAACGGTTCGGCCTTGGCCTGCCGCCGGGCTGGCGCGCCGGCCTGCCCACCGATCCGGCCGCGCCAAGCGTGGGCACGGTGCGCGGCTGGAGCAAGGCCTTCCTGCTCAGGGCGCGGCGCCGGGTGGGGGGGGATCCGTCCGAGGCGGTCCATGACAGCGCCCGGGAAAGCCGCCGGGCCAGATTCCGCCATTTCCCGAAGCTGCAAAGCTGACCATGGTTTCATTCGACCAACGGCACGGGGCGGAGGGTCGGGCTGGTCCATCAGGCCGGCCGGCACCCGCGATGAAAAGGGCTTTGGTGCCGCATGCGGGCGCGGCGCTTCCCGATCTCCAGAGGAACGGCGCGCGTCTCGTGGTGCCTGCGGGCGGCCTCGAGAGCGACATGGCATTCCGTCCGACGGCACATATCTGTTGTGACGGCCGGGCCGCCGGGGACAGAGATCTGGAGAAACTGCCCGGAACGGGTGGCCTGCCGGGACCGGCTCCGGCGTGGCCACCGGGGGGCATTGCCTCCGGCGGGAGTATTTGAGCAAAGGGGAAACCTGTGCTTCTTCTTTGCCCAGATACGCAAATCAACGGGTCGCGCCGCGCGGCACGCTGGTCGGGAGGCGCGGCAAAAAGAACGCGCCCGAAGGCGCGTTTCCCGATGTGGGCAGGGAGAGTCCGAAGGCCTCAGGCCACCTTGCCGAGCGTGACGGAGGGTTGCAGGCCAAGGGCGTGGCACACGTCGCGCGTCATCTGCGGGCGGTTCAGCGTGTAGAAGTGCAGTTCCTCCACCCCCTCCTCGATCAGCCGTTCGCAAAGGACCGAACATTGCGTCAGGCCCAGAAGTTCCTCGCGCCCGTCGCGGACCGCGTGGGCAAAGGCTTCGTCGAGTTTCGCGGGAACATGGGCGTTGCAGCGGGCGGCAAAGCGCTTGGCCCCTTCCCACGACACGATCGGCAGGATGCCGGGGATGATCGGCGCGTTGACCCCGGCCTTGGCGCAACTGTCGCGGAAGCGCAGGAAGGTTTCGGCCTCGAAGAAGAACTGGGTGATGGCGCGGGAGGCGCCCGCGTCGATCTTGCGCTTCAGCCAGTCGATGTCGGCCCAGGGATTGGCGGCTTCGGGGTGCGGTTCGGGATAGGCGCCGACCGCGATGTTGAACTTGCCGGTTCTCGCCAGGGCCTCGACCAGTTCGACCGAATTGGCGAACCCGTCGGGGTGGGGCGCGAACCGTTCCGTCCCCTTCGGCGGGTCGCCCCTGAGCGCCACGATGTCGGTCACGCCGACGGCAGCATAACTTTCCGCCACCGCGAGCGTCTCGGCCCGGGTCGCATCCACGCAGGTGAGGTGCGCGGCCACCTTCAGCCCGTAATGCTGGCCGATGGTCTTGACCGCCTCATGCGTCAGCGCCCGGGTGGTGCCGCCGGCGCCGTAGGTGACGGAGACATATTCGGGGTTGAGGGGGGCCAGCGTCTGCACCGTTTCCCAGAGCTTGAAGGACGCCTCGAGCGATTGCGGCGGGAAGAATTCGAACGAGAGGCGGGGTGCATGGGTCATGGCAGTGGTCCTTTCTGTTGTCCCCTTGTCTCACCTGGCGCGCTGTGAGACAAATTCATAATCTTCACATTGGACATGAACAAAACTAAAGGCGCGCCATGCATCTCGATTTTCGCCACCTGCGCACGATCAAGGCCATTCACGAGGCGGGCGGCATGGCGCGTGCCGCCGATCAGCTGAACATCACCCAGTCGGCGCTTTCCCATCAGATGAAGGGGCTGGAGGATCAGGCGGGGATGGAGCTGTTCGTGCGCCGGGCGAAGCCGCTGAAACTGTCGGCGGCGGGGATGAAGCTGCTGCGGCTGGCGGACCGGGTGTTGCCCGAGATCGAGGCCATGGCCGAGGAGTTTCGCGCGCTGCGCATGGGGCGGTCCGGGCGGCTGCACATCACGCTCGAATGCCATGCCTGTTTCGACTGGCTTTTCCCGGTGCTGGAGCAGTTCCGCCGGGCCTGGCCGGACGTGGATGTGGACATCCGCCCCGGCCTTGCCTTCGACGCGATGCCGGCGCTGATGCGCGAGGAGGTGGATCTGGTCATCAGTTCGGACCCGGACGAGCTGAAGGATGTGATCTTTCATCCCCTGTTCGACTATCAGCCGACGCTGATCGCCGCCGCCCAGAACCCGATTGCCGCAAAGGCGTTCGTGGTGGCCGAGGACTTCCGCGATCAGGTGGTGATCACCTATCCGGTGGACCGGTCGCGGCTGGATGTTTTCACCACGCTGCTGACGCCCGCGAGGGTCGAGCCGCGCGGCCACCGGCAGGTGGAGCTGACGGCGGTGATCCTGATGCTGGTGGCGTCGGACCGCGGCGTCGCCGTCCTGCCCGACTGGGTGCTGCGCGAGGTGAAATACCAGCCCGACTATGTGACGCGGCGGGTGACCGAGGCGGGCATCACCAAGCGCATGTATGCGGCCACGCGGGCCGAGGACGCGACCCAGCCCTATATGGCGCATTTCCTGAAGCTGGCGCGGTCGGAGCCGGTGAAGCTGCAACGGGTCTGAGGCGCGATAGGGTTTGACGGGGCGTCATCCGGGGCGCAGCATCCCTGCGGCAGCGAGGGAGGGCGCGATGGCGGGACGTGAAACCCTGGACCCGGACGACTGGTCGGGCATGCGGGCGCTGGGCCACCGGATCATGGACGAGGCGATCGACCATCTGGCGGGGTTGCGCGACCGTCCGGTCTGGCAGGAGATGCCGGCGGGGGTCCGGACGGCGTTCGCGGGTGGCCTGCCGCGCGCGGGCATCGGGCCGGAGGCCACCTATGAGGCGATGCTGAGGAACGTGCGGCCCTATCCGATGGGCAACATCCATCCGCGCTTCTGGGCCTGGTATATGGGTGCGGGCAATATTGTCGGCGCGCTGGGCGACTTTCTGGCGGCGATCGACGGGTCGAACCTTGGCGGCGGCAATACTGCGCCCGCGCTTCTTGAACGGCAGGTGATCCGCTGGATGGCGGAGATCACGGGATTTCCGGTGACGGCGGGCGGCACGCTGACCAGTGGCGGGTCGGTCGCGAACCTGATCGGCCTGACGGTGGCGCGCAATGCGAAGGCCGGGCATGATGTGCGCGCCGACGGGGTGGGGGCGGCGCCCCTGCGCTTCTATGCCTCCGGTCAGGTGCATTCTTGCCACAAGAAGGCGATGGAGATTCTGGGGCTGGGGCACAAGGCGCTCAGGCTGGTGCCG
>CAZRKU010000019.1:33219-38019 GCA_964600685.1 uncultured Frigidibacter sp.
GGGCGGGCGGCATGCGCTGCGCGTGGCGGTCGTCAATCACCGGACGCGGGACGAAGATCTTGATCTGCTGGTCGACGAGGTGCTGCGCCTGGGGGCGGAAATCGTGGCGGCCCGCGAGCCCGTGGCTTAACAGTGCGGCCCCACGTGGCAGGATCGGGCGGTTCGTTACCCTGAGGCCTTGCGTGAAAACCTTCTTCACCCGCGAGCGCCGCCCCGGCCCTGTGTCGGCCCTGCTGTCTGCTCGATGAACCGACGAACCATCTGGACGTCGAGGGGCAGGAGGCATTGGAGGCGGAGTTGCCGGCCCGGGGCGCGACTTGCCTGCTGGTCAGCCATGACCGGAGTTTCGTGCGCAACGTCGGCGCCCGGTTCTGGCAGATCGACGGCGGGAGGTTGATCGAGGTCGACGGCCCCGAGACCTTCTTCCGCGTGGCGCAGGCCGTGACCCGGACCGGCGAATGACGCGGGATTGACCGGCTTTCTTGCGTCAGGACCGACGAGGTGATTGCACAAAGCGCCCCTCTGGCCTATGGCGATGCCAAAGCCAGGGTTCTGGCGGGCGGGACCTTGGCGAACCAATGCCCGCACGATGGGGAAGACCAAAAATGACGGATCACACGGTGTCTGCCTTGGCCGGGGCACCAGTGCGCACGGGGCGTGACTGGGTGCAGCTTCTGGCAAAGTACCGGGAGCCGAACCAACTGCGGTCCGCCTTTGAGCTGATCATCACGCTGGTGCCGCTGGTGGCGCTGTTTGCGCTGGGCTGGTGGGCCCTGTCGGTCAGCATCTGGCTGGCGGCGGCGCTGGCGGTGGTGAATGCGGGTTTTCTGGTGCGGGCCTTCGCCATCCAGCATGATTGCGGTCATGCCTCGTTCTTTCGCAACCGGCAGGTCAGCGACTGGGTGGGGCGGGGGCTGGGTGTCCTGACGCTGACACCCTATGACGTCTGGCGCCGGTCGCATTCGATCCACCATGCCTCGCACGGGAACCTCGACAAGCGGGGGATCGGCGACGTGATGACCCTGACGGTGCGGGAATATTATGCTTTGTCGAAATGGCAGCGCTTCGGCTACCGGCTTTACCGGCATCCGCTGGTGCTGTTCGGGCTGGGGCCGGCTTACCTTTTCCTGCTGCAGAACCGCCTGCCCGTCGGGTTCATGGGCGCGGGCTGGCGCTACTGGACGAGTGCGATGGGCACCAATCTGGCGCTGGCGCTCGGACTTGGCCTGATGATCTGGTGGGGAGGCTTCCTGCCCTTGCTGATCGTCTGGCTGCCGACCGCGCTGATCGCCGCGACCATCGGCATGTGGCTTTTCTATATCCAGCACCAGTTCGAGGATGCGCATTGGGACGAGGATGCCGACTGGCAGCTGCATGACGCGGCGCTGAACGGATCGTCGCATTACGACCTGCCGCTGGTATTGCGCTGGCTGACCGCGAACATCGGCATCCATCATGTGCATCACCTTTACAGCCGCATCCCCTTCTACCGCCTGACCGAGGTTCTGCGCGACTATCCGGCGCTGGCCGACAGTCAGCGCATGACCCTGTGGCAAAGCCTGCGTTGCACGCGCCTGCATCTGTGGGACGAGCAGAGCCGCAGGCTCCTGTCCTTTGCCGGGGCGCGGCAGGCACGTCTGGCGGCCTGATTGCCGGGCGGAACTGGCCCTTCACATCCCCGCCCCGTGCGGCTATATCCCCGCGCCTGAACATAGGAGCCATCGGCCATGCAAGGCAGCGCGAACCTGAACCTGATGATCAAGGCCGCCCGCAAGGCGGGCCGCAGCCTGGTGAAGGATTTCCGCGAGGTCGAGAATCTTCAGGTGTCGCTGAAGGGCGCCGGCGATTTCGTCAGCCGCGCCGATATTGCCGCCGAAAAGATCATCAGGGACGAGCTGATGGGCGCGCGTCCGACCTATGGCTGGCTGGGCGAGGAGACGGGCGAGGCGGACGGCCAGGATCCGACGCGGCGCTGGATCGTCGATCCCTTGGACGGGACCACGAATTTCCTGCACGGCCTGCCGCACTGGGCCGTGTCGATCGCGCTGGAGCACAAGGGCGAGATCACCTCGGCCGTGGTGTTCGATCCGGCCAAGGACGAGATGTACTGGGCCGAAAAGGGCGCGGGCGCCTGGATGAACGAAGCCCGCATCCGCGTCTCGGCCCGGCGCCAGATGGCGGAGGCGGTCTTTGCCACGGGCGTGCCCTTCGGCACCAAGAAGACCCTGCCCGCCACGATGCGCGATCTGGCGCGGCTGATGCCCGCCTGCGCCGGGGTGCGGCGCTGGGGGTCGGCGGCGCTCGATCTCGCCTATGTGGCGGCGGGGCGGTATGACGGCTACTGGGAGCGCGAGCTTGGTGCCTGGGACATCGCGGCCGGGCTGTTGCTGGTCCGGGAGGCGGGCGGCTTTGTCAGCGCCGTGCGCGAGGGCCGCGAGATTTTCGAAAGCGGGTCGGTGATCGCCGCCAATGGCGAGCTGTTCAAACCCCTGTCCGAGATGCTGCGCGAACCGGCGTAGGAAGGGGGCCTTCTGCCCCCTCTGCGCCCTCGGGGCGCATTCACCCCCGAGGATATTTTCCGACAGAAAATGAGGACGGCCGCAGCGGGGCCGCCATCTGGAGCGTCATTTCCGGCGGCGGATGGTGGGGATGGTCGAGGGCGAATAGGTCGCTTCGGGATGGGGCGGCTGGCCCTGGTTGGCCTGCCACCAGTTCCGCGCCCCGCGCCGGGCCCAGGCGGGCAGGGTCAGGACGATGCCCGCGATGAAGCCGCCCGCATGCGCCCAGTAGGCGACGCCGCCTGCCTCGGTCGGGGTGCCGAGGCCGCCGAAGATCTGGAGGGCGAACCAGAGGCCGAGGACGACGAAGGCCGGGATGGTGAAGACCCGGAAGAAGATGATGAAGATCAGCAGGATGTCGACGCGGGCGCGGGGGAAGAGCAAGAGATAGCCGCCCATCACCCCGGCAATCGCGCCCGAGGCGCCGACCATGGGAATGGTCGAGGCGGGGTCGGGCAGGATCTGGGCGAAGGCCGCGACGAGGCCGGAGGCGGTGTAGAAGATCAGAAAGCCCAGGTGCCCCAGCTGATCTTCGAGATTGTCGCCGAAGATCCACAGAAAGAGCATGTTGCCCGCCAGATGCAGGAAGCCTGCATGCAGGAACATATGGCTGACGAGGCCACGGTATTCGCCGCCTTCGGTCACCGCCGCCGGGAAGAGCGCCCAGCGATACATGAATTCGGCCGTCGCGACCTCGTTCGACTGGATCGAGAACTGGTAGAGCCAGATCAGCACGTTCGCCGCGATGAGCGCGTAGGTCACGAAAGGCGTGCGTTCGGACGGGTTGTGGTCGCGGATCGGGAACATGTAGGCAGGCTTCCCGATCCGCGCTGAAAGGTCAAGCGTTGCCGGCTTCCGCGAGCAGCGCGGCGTTGCCGCCCGAGGCGGTGGTGTCGACGCAGACATGGCGTGCCTCGGTCACATGGCCGCGGTCGGGCTGGCCGGTGATCAGCGGCAGGATCGGCCCCTTGCGGGCAGCGAGCGCCTGCGCGTAGGCGCGGGCCCGATCGGCGCCGCCCCACCAGATCGCGCCGGAGAAGCCATCGAGGTTGATCAGCACCTCGGGCGGCAGGTGGCCGGCGACCTCGACCGCCGCGCCGCCCAGGGCCTGAATGGCGCGGGCCTGATCGGCGGCGGCGGCCGTGCCGGGGCCGAGGCAGAGCAGCGGCGCGCGCGGATGGAGGCTGAGGCGGTTCGATTCGCCGGTCGGGCCGGGCAGGTCCAGCGCCGCGACGATGCGGCCATGGTTGGCAGTCGCCAGGGCCTTGCGGATCGCATCGGGGTTGGCCGGGGCAGGCGCGGGGGCGATGGCCGTGTCCGCCAGGCTTGCCGCCGGGTTCGCGGCGAAACGCGCGAGGTAGTCGGGGCCGCCCGCCTTGGGACCGGTGCCGGAAAGCCCTTCGCCGCCGAAGGGCTGCGAGCCCACCACCGCGCCGATCTGGTTGCGGTTGACGTAGATGTTGCCGACGTTGAGCGCCTCGCACACATCCTGCACGCGGTTGTCGATGCGGGTGTGCAGGCCGAAGGTCAGGCCATAGCCCGTGGCGTTGATCGCCGCCACGACCTTGGGCAGGTCATCGGCCTTGAAGGTGGCGATATGCAGGACCGGACCGAAAATCTCGCGCTTCAGGTCGCCGATGCCCTTCACGCGGATCACGGCGGGGGCGATGAAATGGCCGTCCTTCGGGCGCGACAGCTGGCGCAGGAGGCGGCCCTGCCTGCGGGCTTCCTCCACATGCGCGCGGATGCCGGCTTCGGCCTCGTGGTCGATCACCGGGCCGATGTCGGTCGAAAGGTGCCAGGGATCGCCCAGCACCAGTTCCTCCATCGCGCCGAAGAGCATCTCGGAGAATTGGGGGGCGATGTCTTCCTGGACGTAAAGGCAGCGCAAGGCCGAGCAACGCTGGCCCGCCGACTGGAAGGCCGATCCGATCACGTCGCGCACCGCCTGTTCGGGCAGGGCGGTGGAATCGACGATCATCGCGTTCAGCCCGCCGGTTTCGGCGATGAAGGGCGCGCCGGGAGCGAGGTGCCTGGCCATCGCCTTGCGGATCAGCTGCGCGGTCTCAGTGGAGCCGGTGAAGCAGATGCCCGCCACGCGCGGGTCCGAGGTCAGGCGCGCGCCGACGGTCGGCCCGTCGCCCGGCAGGAGTTGCAGGGCCGAGACCGGCACGCCCGCCTTGTGCAGAAGCGACACCGCATAGGCGGCGATGAGCGGCGTCTGTTCGGCGGGCTTGGCCAG
>CAZRKU010000020.1:0-855 GCA_964600685.1 uncultured Frigidibacter sp.
GCCGCTTCGATAGGCGTGGATCATCTGCGTTCCCCGCCCACGCGGGGATGAACCGGTTGTGGTGAAGGAACCCTAACCCCCGCCGGGGGCGTTCCCCGCCCACGCGGGGATGAACCGGCCGTTGTATCGAAGAACGCTGTCGCCATCGGGCGTTCCCCGCCCACGCGGGGATGAACCGGGCCTGCGGACATTCACGGTGCGGGACATTGTGCGTTCCCCGCCCACGCGGGGATGAACCGCGGTGGCAGCAACGCACAGACGAGTTGCAGGGGCGTTCCCCGCCCACGCGGGGATGAACCGGATATCGTCTTTCAGCAGAGCGTTGATCCTGTGCGTTCCCCGCCCACACGGGGATGAACCGGGGAAACCGACCCCCCGGAACACCCAACCAGAGCGTTCCCCGCCCACGCGGGGATGAACCGGTGGTGACGTCATCCCATATGGGGGCTGGCGCGCGTTCCCCGCCCACGCGGGGATGAACCGTCGCCAACTGGCTTGACGGTTCGCCTGTCGAGGCGTTCCCCGCCCACGCGGGGATGAACCGTAATGAGAGGAGAAACACCATGACCATCATGCGCGTTCCCCGCCCACGCGGGGATGAACCGCGGGTTCCCGCTTTGCTATGCCCATACCCGCCGCGTTCCCCGCCCACGCGGGGATGAACCGGTTAACGACCACGGGTTTGACATCAGTGCGATGCGTTCCCCGCCCACGCGGGGATGAACCGTCAGGCCCCCGGAAAAGCAACCGAAGCGCGATGCGTTCCCCGCCCACGCGGGGATGAACCGACGATTTGCGCGCGATGTTTGCCGGTTTGAGCGCGTTCCCCGCCCACGCGGGGATGAACCGTTTGAC
>CAZRKU010000020.1:955-38011 GCA_964600685.1 uncultured Frigidibacter sp.
GCTTTGTTGTTCGTCCTCACGCCATCGCGTTCCCCGCCCACGCGGGGATGAACCGTTTGACGCTTTGTTGTTCGTCCTCACGCCATCGCGTTCCCCGCCCACGCGGGGATGAACCGCGGCCGCCATCGCACGGCGTTGCTGTCCGTGCGCGTTCCCCGCCCACGCGGGGATGAACCGCTTCGGCGGAGGGTCGAGGGCTGGATTGCCGCGCGTTCCCCGCCCACGCGGGGATGAACCGGCCCACGCTCTGCGCCGCCCCGCCGACACTGTGCGTTCCCCGCCCACGCGGGGATGAACCGTCATCCGCGCCCTGCTTCCCGCCGTCTAGTGAGCGTTCCCCGCCCACGCGGGGATGAACCGGCATGGGGCGCCGCCGAGTCCGAGGCCAGCGCGCGTTCCCCGCCCACGCGGGGATGAACCGCCATATCCCGCCGCGCCGGTTTGAGCGGCCGCGCGTTCCCCGCCCACGCGGGGATGAACCGATCGCCTTCTTGGCGGATGCCAGTTCTTCGGGGCGTTCCCCGCCCACGCGGGGATGAACCGGGCCGCCGCCGGGCGCTCGACTGGGCGGAATAGCGTTCCCCGCCCACGCGGGGATGAACCAGCCGCTCGCCTTCGAGCCGGTCGCCCAGCTGCGCGTTCCCCGCCCACGCGGGGATGAACCGTTGATCTTGGGGCGCGGCATGGGTCAGGCCCAGCGTTCCCCGCCCACGCGGGGATGAACCGACAGTAACTCAAAACATAGGCCATCCCGCCCTGCGTTCCCCGCCCACGCGGGGATGAACCGCTGGCTGCGTTGCTGTCGAGCTCGCTGCGACCGTCGGCCAGTGCGGCAGCCTCTGCGCGGCGCTGCGATATGCAGCTGCGGCTGGCAACGTCAGGTTCGCCCTTTTGCGCCACGGTCCGGCAGGTTCAGCCAGTAGCGCGCATGGCGGCGCTCGCCAGTACGGGTCAGGAGGCCGTTTTCGACGAGGTCGTGCAGGTCGCGCGTGGCGGTCGCCCGGGAGGTGCCGGTGATTGCGATGTAGTTTTCGGCGCTCAGGCCGCCGGTGAATCCTGCCGGACCTTCCCGAAACATCCGTCCGACGGCCTTGCCTTGCCGGTCGTTCATCTGGTCGCGATGCAGGTCGTAAAACTGCGCCTTGCTGATGAAGAAGGCGACGCGCTCGAGCGCCGTCTGCTGGGCCTTCAGGACCGTTTCAGCAAACCAGACGAGCCAGCCGGTGATGTCCAAGGTCTTCTGATGCGCTTCCAACTGGTCATAGTAGGCCTTTCGGTCGCGCTCGATGGTGTAGGCGAGGGCGATCAGACTGGGCTGACCGATGTTCTGCGCCAGCGACTTCTCGGCCAGGGTCCGGCCAAGCCGTCCATTGCCGTCTTCGAAGGGATGGATGCTCTCGAAGTGGAGATGCCCAAGCCCCGCGCGCGTCAGCGCGGGCAAGCGGCCCGGGCCATCCGGCGCGGTGCGATTGAACCAGCCGACGAAGGCCCGCATCTCTTCCGGCACCTTGACTGAGGGCGGTGCCTCGAAATGCACCGTCGGCCGGTCCATGCGGCCGGAGACGATCTGCATCGCATCGTCGTGCCGGCGATAGGCACCGACGGTCCCGAGGTTGCGGTCATGGGCGAGCAGCATGCCATGCCAGCGGAAGAGCGTCGCGCGGTCAAGCGGCGCCGCGTAACCCGAATAGACATCCACCATCATTTCGGCGATCCCTTCTTCGCGGGGCTTGAGCGGATAGCTGTCGGGGGCAAGGCCGAGCTGGCGCCGCAGCGCGGACTGGACGCTGAGCCGGTCCAGAATCTCGCCCTCGATGGCGCTTGTCCGGATCGCTTCTTCACTCAGGAGTTCAATGCGAAGCCGGTCGCGCTCCTCGCCACCCACATGGCGCACCGCTCCCAGGATCTCGCCGGCTGACAGGAGGAAGCGCCGCTCCAACGCATCAAGCGCCGCGGCGTCGTATCGGAAATCCGGCCAGCCGGGTTGTGTCCAGTTCCAGTGCATGAGCGATAGAGATCCCTCCTATCACTCATATTGCGTCATAAAGCTGAGCTATGGAAGCCCTGTTTATCGATCATCATCTCGATCCGATACCGGGTTGCGTCTTGCCGAAGCGGTTTCGCAAAATCCCAGGTCCCGGGCCTGCCGCCAGAGAAACAGCGCGGTCATGATTCAGGACCGCCGAGCAAGACGGGACGATGCAGGCCCGCCAACCGTCCAGGTGCTGGCGCCCTGAGTTGGTTGAACGTGGTCGGGTGGTTGGTCATGGAAGTGTTGTCCTTTGCGATGTGATCTTAACGGCGAACGCCGTGGTGTTCATAGCGCGGGACAATGGGCCAGGCTTCACAACCTGCTCGGCAGGGGCCTTCGTCGTCACGGGTCTCTTCGTCATCTTCAACTCCATATGGGGTCAAGATGAGCCGCAAACCCTCCGCTCCGCAATCACACGAAACTGTTCCAAGGGCGCTGATGGCGGACCGGCCCCATCCGCATCTGTGTCAGTCATGTCTCTCATCGATCGCCTCCTGGCCATGTCGACAATGTTCTTTTTCCGTCCGCGCCTCTGCCGCCACCGGGAAATGACACGAATGTGGCGGCGGCATGCCATTCACACAGCTTTTTGGTTGATGGAAATATAATCAACTCGCGTCATGCGGGAATGCCGCCTGCCCGACTTCTGATCGCCGGAGGCGCCGGAGCGGAGCCGCGGGGCAGGGCGGGGTTCAGGCGATGGATCGCTGCCTCGGGGGCTTCGTGCAGCTGGCCCGGGAAAGGGCAGGCGGGCGGGGCGCGAGCGCCACCTGCCCCCGCCGCAGATCGGCAGCCGACATCGGCAAGACCTTGCGTCGCACGTCGCTATCACCTTACAAGTGAAGGGCTTTCATCAGGCGAAGGATCGGCAGGAAATGCCCGAGACACCCGGCAGGATCGAGCCGTGCTTCTTCGAGGAGCAGATCCCGGCAGAGCTTGCCGACCTGTCGGTCGAGATCCAGCGCGCGGCGGGCGAACTGGGCCGCGGCCTGCATCCTGACAGCGCGGCCGAGCTTGCCGACCTGGTGCGGATCATGAACTGCTACTACTCGAACCTCATCGAGGGCCACAACACCCGGCCGAGGGATATCGAGAAGGCCCTGGCCGGGGCGACGCTCGACGAAGAGACCCGGCCCCTGGCGCTGGAGGCGAAGGCGCATGTGGTCGTGCAGCGCCGCATCGACGCGTTGCACCGCTCGGGCGCGCTGCCGGTGCCGACCTCGGTCGGGTTCCTCACATGGGTGCACCGCGCCTTCTACGAGGAAATGCCGGACGAGTTCCGCTTCGTCGAGCATCCCGACGGCCGCCGCGAGGAAATCATCCCCGGGCGGATGCGCTCGGCCGGCGACGCGGAGGTGGCGGTCGGCCGACATCAACCTCCGTCATCCGCGCGCGTCGCCGCCTTCATGGAATATTTCGACAAGAGATTCCGGATCGCCGAACGATCCGCCAGCGGGCGGATCATCGCCATTGCGTCGGCACATCACCGGCTGAACTACATCCACCCGTTCCCGGACGGAAACGGCCGGGTCAGCCGCCTGATGTCGCATGCCATGGCGCTCAGGGCGGGGATCGGCGGGCAGGGGCTCTGGTCGGTCTCGCGCGGGCTGGCGCGAGGTCTCGTCGAACGCGGCGAATACCGCCGCATGATGGACCATGCCGATCGCCCCCGGCAGGGCGACCGCGACGGACGGGGCAACCTGTCCGAGGCCGCCTTGCGGGACTTCTGCGCGTGGTTCCTGAAGGTCATGCTGGATCAGATCAGCTTTTCGGCGGCGCTCTTCGACCTTGCCGGGCTTGAGCGGCGCTACCTGCGCCTGATCGGGGATGTCATCGACGACAGGCGCGCGCCGCAGCTGATCTCGGCGGTGCTTCGGCATGGCGAACTGGAACGCGGCGAGGCCCGGTTCGCCCTCAGGACCTCGGAGCGGACGGCGCGCGTCACATTGGGCCGGCTGACGAAAACCGGCTTCCTGACCTCGGCCTCGCCCAAGACGCCGGTGCGGATCGCCTTCCCGCTGGACTACCGCGAGCGGCTGTTCCCGAACCTCTTTGCGGAGGCGGGCATCCCGGGCTGACCAGGTGCCTGCAGAAGGGAAGGGGGGGGTCACTGCGCCATTCCCCGATCCCGGAAGGGATTTCCGGCTGTCTTTGGCGGCTGTCCGCCCACACTGACCGGGGTCGTTACCACCGACGTCCTTCAGGGCGAACAACCGCCCGCCCTGGACGCCGCGAGAGAGCGGTCAGCCGAGCGAGGGCCCGCAGGGCAGGAACTCGGGAACCGTGTGGCGCCCGCGCAGCGACGCGGGGATCTCCGTCCGCTCCCCAAACCGCCTGGCGGCCCGTCGCTGGCGGTCACTCTCGCAGGGCCGGACATCAATCCGGCGCAACCATCGTGCGAGGGCCACCGACCGGTGCGTATCGGACCAGAAGAGTTCGATCACCCCCAGGACGGCGACGCGGTAGGCAAGCGGCAGCTCGTCCAGCCGGCGGACGAGTGCTGCCCCCTCGGGGCCGGGGTCGTCGTCGAACACGCCCCCGGCCAGCATGTCGGCCTGCAGGCCGATCGACTCGCCGAACATCTGCCGGCGTCGCGACGGCCGGCCGTCGAAGGCGCCAAGCACACCGCTCCAGTCCGACTCGGACAGGTCGAGGCCGGGGAACAGCTGCCGCAGGTCGCTGCCGGTCAGGATCTCGGCGACGCCGGCGGCATCCTCGGCGACAGCGTCGCGGCCCGGCGCATTGACGCCGGAGAGGCCGCCGGCCCTGGCACCCTCGGTGGTCGGGCGGGCCTCGGTCCCGGGCATGTCGCGCTGGACGCCGGCGGTGGCGCCGGGAGTGTGCTGGTCGGGGTCGGGGGTGCTGGTCTGGGTATTGGTGGTCATGGCGATGTCTTTCTGAGAGGTGGCTGCGGGAATCTGAACAGCCGGGATAAGTGGATTTTCCGCGCAACAGCGACATGATGCTGCGAGCGAGGAGAAGATCATGGCAAGACGACCGCGCCGGAACCACAGTCCGGCATTCAAGGCGAAAGTGGCGGTGGCCGCGATCAAGGGCGAGAAGACCTTGATCGAGTTGGCGCAGGATTTCGATGTCCATCCGAACCAGATCAATGAGGTGCCCCTAGATTTCTAGACGCTTTGCCCCCTAACTTTGAGGCAAGGAGGCCGAGATGGGGACGAGCAACTACAGCGATGAGTTCAAGCGTGACGCGGTGCAGCAGATCCGGGTGCGTGGGTATCCGGTGCAGGAGACCGTCGATCTGGCTTTGCTTATGCCCCTGGACGATGGCGGTGAGGGTTTCGGCCAGCCACGCATACGGGTCAACGCCGTTCATCTTGCAGGTCTCGATCAGCGAGGCGACGACGGCCCAGTTCCCGGCTCCGGCATCATGCCCTGCAAAGAGGGCGTTCTTGCGGTTCAGGGCGATGGGGCGTTCGACGGCATTGCTGTCGACCTCGATGCGACCGTCGGCAAGGAAGCGACCAAGGCCTTCGCGGTATTTTGCGATGTAGGGCAGGGCCTCGCCGAGGGGTGATTTGGCAGAGGCGCGGGCGCGGTGATGGTGCAGCCAGTCGTCGAGGCGGGCGAGGATCGGGGCCGAGCGTTCCTGTCGCACGGCCAAGCGGGTAGCTGGATCGCGGCCCCGGATGTCAGCCTCGATGGCATAGAGACCGCGGATGAGGGCCACGGCTTCCTCGGCAATCGGCGCGGGGCCGCTGCGGGTGATCTCGATCAGCTTGCGGCGGGCATGGGCCCAGCAATGGGCCAACTGGATGCCGGGGCCGACACGTCCCGGCGCAATCAGGCGGTTGTAACCGGCATAGCCATCGACCTGCAGGATGCCGCCGAAGCCCTGCAGGATGCGGTCTGCATGCTGCCCGCCCCGGCCGGGGGCATAGGTGAAGGCCACACCGGGTGGCGCGGTGCCGCCCCAGGGCCGGTCATCGCGGGCCAAGGCCCAGAATATCCGGTCTTGGTCTTACTGGCCCCCGGATCGAGAACCGGGGCGCGGGTCTCGTCCATGAACAACTTGGTAGACCGCTTCAGGTCGGCCATCGCCGCATCATGGATGGGGCGGAGTTCAAAGGCGGCTCTGCCCACCCAATTCGCAAGGGTGGAGCGGTCGAGGTCGACGCCCTGGCGGCTGTAGATCTGGGCCTGTCGATAGAGCGGCAAATGGTCGGCATATTTGCGGACCAGCACATGGGCGACCGTCGCCTCGGTCGGCATGCCGCCCGGGATCAGCCGCGCCGGTGCGGGCGCCTGCGCGACACCATCGGTGCAGGAGCGGCAGGCATATTTCGGGCGACGGGTGACGATCACGCGGAACTGGGCCGGGATGATGTCCCGCCGTTCCGAGACATCCTCGCCGATGCAATGCAGGGCGTTCACCGTGACACCGGGCACCAGCGTCTCGGCGACCATTCGGCCCTTCGCCTCATCCGACCATCGCCGCTTGGCTGCCGGAGCCGCCAAAAGCTCCACGAACCCCACGGCCTCCATATGGCGCTCCCGATGGACTCCCACTGACACCTCCCGTGCAAATCTCCACGGAACGCGCAATCGCAGCTTACAGATTCAGCGGGAAGGTGGGGTCAACACAGCGCTTACGGATGGGGCGCGATACCGTCCGCAAGGTCCGCGACAGTGCGGTTCGTTCTGACGCGGCGGTGACGAGTGCCGCGCAGCCGGTGGCGGCGCGGGTCTCGCCGGCAGAGCTTCGGGCCTTCGACGCGATGATCGGATCGATGGGGCAACCGCCCGAACGGCCTGTTCTTCGCCGGCGACATCGGCCAGCGCATCTTCCGCGCGCCCTTCCCCAGGAAGGCGGCGGGCGTCGATATCCAGGGCCGGTCGCGCCGCCTGAAGGTCAACTACCGCACCTCTCAGCAGATCCGTGACCGGTCCGACCGTCTCCTGCCGCCACGGCTGACCGAGGCGGACGGGGCCGAGGAGGATCGGCGCGGCGTTGTCTCGGTGTTCGAGGGGCCGGTGCCCGAGTATCGCAAGTTCGCCACGGCGGCCGAGGAAAGCCTGGCGCTGGCCGGGTGGCTGGCGGCCTTGGCGCGGGACGGGATCGCCCCGGACGAAATCGCCGTTCTGGTCCGCAGCGAACGGGAAGTCCCGCGTGCCAGGTCCGCGCTCGACGCCGCGGGCCTGGCCCATGCCGGTCTGGCCGACGCCGCCAACCGGCACCCCGGTCGGGCGACTCTCGCCACCATGCACCAAGCCAAAGGCACGGAATTTCGAGCAGTGGCGGTCATGGCCTGTGACGCTGAAATTCTGCCAAGCGAGGCACGTCTGACCCAGGCACAGGACGAGGCGGCATTGGACGAAATTTTCGCTAGGGAGCGGCACCTTCTTTATGTTGCCGCAACCCGGGCGCGGGAAAGGCTGTGGGTATCGGGGGCGGGCCGGGTGTCAGAGTTTCTGGAGGATCTGGTCAGGGATTGAAGCCGGTGGGGCGGTTCCACATGTCATGAATAACCGACATTGGTGGCAAACCAAAGAGTATTCGATAGAATGTCATGAATTTCTGACATCTCTTGACCAACGACACTGAAACTGGCAATAAGTCAGTAATTACTGACATAAGGCCTGCCATGCCCGCCACCGAAACCCCGGAAGACTTCGGCGTCGCGCTGGTCACGCGTCGGCGCGAACTCGGCCTGACCCAGGCCGCGCTCGCCGCCGCTTTGGGGGTCAGCCGCCAGCTGATCGGCGAACTGGAACGTGGCAAGCCGGGCATCCGGCTGGAAACCGCGCTCTTGGCCTGCCGCGAACTTGGCCTGCGGATCGTGGTCGAGGCTGGTTGATGCGGCTCGACGTTCATCTGGAAGGGCAGGGGGGACCGATCGGGCGGCTGGAGCGGGCGGATGATCTGTCGCTCCGCTTTGCCTACCTGCCCGACGCGCTGGCAGGTGGGCGACCGCTGTCGCTGTCGCTGCCCCTGCGCGAGGAGTCCTACGGCGACGTGGCGGCGCGGGCCTTCTTCGACAACCTGCTGCAGGAAAACGCCGCGCTCGATCTGGTCATGGCCCGGCACGCGGTGGCGCGGAATGACGTGGCGGGGCTTCTGTGGCATCTTGGCCGCGACTGCGCCGGGGCGTTGTCCTGCGTGCCCGAAGGCGAGGAGCCGGGCAAGATGCCGGGGGTTCTGGCGCAGGACTATGATCCTTTGCCGGAGTCCGAGATCGAGCGGATCATGCGTTCGCTGGCCGAAAACCGTCGCCTGCCGACCGGATCGGCCGATCCGTCGCCGCTGGCAGGGGTCCAGGGCAAGATCGCGGTCGCGGTGCTGGCAGACGGCGGTCTGGCGCTGGCCAAGCCCGGATCGGGGGCGCCGACCACCCATATCCTCAAGGTGCCGAGCCGGGGGGAAGGGGAGTTGGTCGATCACGAGCGGGCGCTGATGATGCTTGCGGCGCAAGCACTCGACCATCCGGTCGCCGAAACCGCGATTCTTGAGGCGGGGCAGCAGCGCGGGCTGCTTGTCCGCCGCTTCGACCGGCGGGTCGAGGAGGGGCGCGTCCACCGCCTGCATCAGGAGGACTTCGCTCAGGCGCTCGGCCTGCCCGCGGCGCTGAAATACGAACGCGCCGGGGCAGGGGGGCGGGCCTTCACCGCCGCGCGGGTCGGCTGGCTTCTGGGCCAGACGCGGGTGCCATTGACGGCGCGGCAGGACTTCCGGGCGATGACGCTCCTGAATCTGGCGGTCGGCAATACCGACAATCATGCCAAGAACCACGCGCTGCTTTACGACCGGCCGGGGCCGCCGGTGCTGGCGCCGCTCTATGACGTCGTGCCGGTGCTGACCGATCCGAACGTCACGCATGATTTCGCCTTCCGCCTCGGCGACGCAGAGGGCATGGAAGCGCTGACGCTGGCCAACTACCTGGCCTTTCAGCAAGACATCGGTTTCCGGATCAACCCCGGCTCGCGCCCCCAGGTGCAGGCGGTGCAGGGTGATGCGGACCGTCTGCTGGCGCGGATTGCGGCCGGAATAGAGACACTCTCCGGGCCGCGGCTGAAGATCCTCGGCGATCTTGTTGCCCACCAGATCGGCGTGCTGAACGACGCGCTCGGCCTTGCGGTGCCGCTGCCCGTCCGTGACGCGTTCATTGCCGGGGGCGGGGGGCCGGGCTGGGCACACTGACCCGGTCGACCATGCCGGACGAGCCAGTCATCAAGCGGGGCGGCAAGCCGCATCCCGGAAGTCGGATGGTTGCGATGCCGACCCGATGCGGTGCGATTTCAGCAGCCGGCTCGGCGCCGTCGGTTCAATTTTGTTGCCAGATGGTATTCTTGCACTAGGAATCGGCCGGGGGCTTCCCTCATCGGGCACAGCGGCCCTGTACGGCACCGCCTGAGCCCTGGCGTAGGGATAGATGCAGGCAGGCAATACAGGGTCTGATGATCTTGACCAATGGAGCACCACTGTTTGGCCTGATCGTCCATGCCAGTGCCCGTCGCGTGCGCCGCCGCCATCTGCGGCGCGACCGGTTCTGGGAGGGCCTCATGCCGCCCGAGGCCGTCTTTGTCACGCGGCACCAGGCCGATCTCGATGCCGCGATGGCGGTTCTGCGTGAGCGGGGTGTCCGGGCGATCGCCTGCCTGGGCGGCGACGGAAGCATGCATTGCCTTGTCGCCGCGATGCTGCGCCATTTCCGCCCGGATGATGACCTGCCGGTGCTGCTGCCGCTGGAGGGGGGGACGCTTAGCGGGCTCGCGCGGGCCTTCGGCACAGGTGGGCGGGCCGAGGGCGTGGTCAGGGCCGCTCTCGCGGAACTGGCGGCGGGCCGGGTGCCCGCGGTAGAGGTGCGCCTTCTGGAAGTGTCTGACCCGTCCTCGGCGCCGCCGCGGTATGGCTTCACCTTCGCGGCCGGCACCGCCGCGCGGGCAGCGGCGCTTTACGACCGAAAAGTCGGGCGTGGGATACCTGCTGCGGTTGAGGTCATGCTCGCCGCATTTCTGGCGATTTTCGACGGTCGGCCCCTTGAGCAGGTCGAACTTGTCGTAACCATCAACGGGGAGTTGGTGCGCCCTGCACCTCATACGGTCGCCGTCGGGGTGGTGGAGAGGCCGTTTCTTTGGTTTACGCCGTTCGGCCAGAAGCCCGTCCGGGCGGACGAATTTCGTCTGGTCACCGTGTCGATGCGCCCGCGCGAGATGGCCCTGCGGCTCTGGCAGATCATTCGCGGCCGCTGCCGGCATCCCGGTGTCAGGCTGGGCGCTGCCACAGCTTTGGCGGTCTGCGGCAAAGGCGGCTATGTCATTGATGGTGAGTTGTTTTTTCAGGATGGCGATTTCGGAGTTCAGATTTCGACCGGCCCCACTATCCGGATTTTCGACGCCCGGGCGATGAAACGCCGGGCAGGGCGCGCCTCTGGGTGAAGAAGTGCGCCGCATGCCTTCTGTTCACCGGCTTACGAGGAGAAACCGCCGCGTCTTCGCCGTGCGGTGTCCGTTTCAAAACGCCTGGCGCCAGGGCCGACACATTGGTGATGGTCGCCACGGCAAGCCAAAATCCGCTCAACCGGTGGGCGAAGACAATCTTCCATGTCGACAGAATCATGCCGAGTCGGGCAAACTATTTTCATGACGCGACCGCTATTCGCGGTGTCTAGGGGCGACGTTTGTTTGTGTCGCGGCGCTTAGTCAGCCGCAATGCCCAGGCCGAAAGTTAATAGAAGCAGTTCGGCCAGAAAGTCTTGGCTGCGGCAAGATTCTATATCTTTGCAACCCCGTGATTGAAGGGGAAGGGCTATGCTTGGCATAACGACTCGTATTTCTGGCCTGATGGCGTTGCGCAGCCGCCTTCTGGCCTCGGCCGATCCGGCGATGGTGGCGCATGGCCAGCTGATCGATGCCCATCCCGAATGGGCCAATCTGGGTGCGATCGGGCCGGCCTGGGGCGATCTTTGTCCTACCCATGTCGATACAGTAGTTTTTGGCCAGCCCGGTGTGCCAGGCTATGCCGCGCTGTGGAAGCGCATTTTCAACGTCTTCGGCGGCGACGGAAGCGCGGCGAACCCCGGGTTGAAGCCGGTGCTCGACCAGATCCGGACCCTGCTTGACCAACTCGATGCCATTGCCGCGGCCGAGGATCTTGACGCGCTGAAGGGCATGCAGGGGTCGATCGACACGATCAACACCATCGCCGCCAACCTGACGGCGATCGTTACGACGATCAAGGGCGACGGCACGCTCGGCAACCTCGGCCTCGTGCCCGAGATCGCGAGCCTTATCAGCGGGCCGAACAAGCCCGCCATCGTCAAACCGCGACCGGACGGCAGCGTCGGGTTCCCCGGCAATTTCTGGACGTTGCGCGAGTTCCTGTCCTGGCGCCGCACCGGCAGGTTCGCCCGTGAGCTATGGGTGAGCGCTGATCGTGACGAGCTTCGCGCCTACGCCCTGGGATGGCTCAGCGGCTGGGCGCTGGCCGGCGGCGGCGCAAGCGCAGTCGCCAGCATCATAGGCGCGCCATACCGCAACGAATGGTGGCGGGCGCGGTTCGTCAGCAACTACGTCGATCTCTGGTCATTTGGTTACGCCACCGCAGGCCCGGCACCGAAACCCTATGCGGCTTGGCCGAACCTGTGCGATGCGGAACTGCAGCAGAGGATCACCGTGCCGGGCGCATCGTTCGACCCCGACACTCTCCTTGACCTTCTGCGGCAGGAACAGCCGCTGGCCTCTGAACTGCCAGGATTTTTCACCGACTTCTTCGTCGCGGCCTATGACAAGATCTATGGCGATCTCGAGCCGCGGCGACCGAAGCTCGACGCGCCGACGTTGCAGGACGGCTATGCCATGACCTGGCTGGTGCTTTGGTTCCAGACCAGCCGACAGAGTCTCGGCTGTAACGACAACGCGCCGATCCCCGCCAGCGCCTGCGGCACGCCGCCGACCTGGACGTCGCCGACCACCGCAAGTTCGGGTGGAACTTCGATCGCAACGCCACCGGCGCCGACCGTCGACCCGAAGATCAAGCCCGAGAACATCGTTTGCGCGATCCTCTTGGCGATCCTGGGGTTGGGACAGATCCTGTTCGGCGGGCTGATCACCGGGGGTGCCGCCATCGCGGGCGCCATCGCGCTGGCTGCCAGCGCGGGGACCATCGACTGGGACAAGTTCCGCTGCGATCTGGGCTGGTACCGGCTCTATCTTCACAACGGGCTGCGGGCGCTTCACGATGTCTTGAGCCTTGGCGCTCTTGTCCATCCCTACAAGGGCGAATTGTCGGTGGACAGCACCACACTGCAGCTGGTCGCCGGGATCGACCCGATCGTGATCCGCACGGGCGACAATGTCGTCATGAGCAAGCCGAACCGCGACGGTTTTCCGGTCTTGCCCTGGGACGGCAAGGGGATGTCGTGGTTCGACATGCCCACGCGAGCGGCCGAACAGCCGACAACCATCGCCACGCGGGCGGCGGCCTATCCCTCGGGCTTCATCGACGATCCGGCCAATCCTTTCGGCGCGGCTTCGGTGTTTGACCCGGCGCCGTTCCCCTATGCCTCCGATCCCACTTCGGGCGTGCCCGTGGGATACATCAATGCAGCCGATGCCGTCATCGGCTGGCTGATGGCGGGCGGAAACATTCCCGACCGCAATCTCGACGGCGATCGGGGTCTTGGTTTCTCCGGCTGGGAATTCGTCGGGGGGCAATGGACCGATCCCGTCAACATCATGGCGGAGAGTTGAGATGGCTGTTCCCGTCGATCGCAAGAACCCCGAGGGCGGCAAGGACCGCGCGGGACATGATGACGACTACTTCGCCCGGCAATGGGAGGAGTTGCAGAAGGCCGAGAAAGAGCGGGAAGAGGCCTTCCGGCGGCGCTGGCTGGAATGGCAGAAGGGTGCAGAGCAGAAGGCCCCCTATTCCCCCTGGCTGGTGGTTCCTGCGGCACTGACCGATTTTGGGCAGCGACCGCTCACGTCGGGTATGCCGCACTGGAGTTCGCCCTTCATCGGCGTTTACAGCCCCGACCCCAGCGGCATGCCGCTTGCCGGGGCGGCGAACACGGTGTGGGCGCGGGTCTTCAACCTCGGCGCTGCCACTTCGGCCCCGACCATGCTGCGCTACTATTGGTGCGACCCTTCGGTCGGGCTTGGTGCGGCAGATGCCCATCCGATCGGCGAGGTCATGGTCGAGGTCAAGCCGATGAGTTCGGTCGTGGTGCCCTGCCCGACGCCATGGATTCCGGCCTATCTCAACAACGGGCATGAGTGCCTTTTCGTCAGCGCCGACAATGCCGTGTTCGATCCGATCCAGGCGCCATTCAAGCCCTGGCAGGATCGCCATGTCGGCCAGCGCAACGTGCAGGTGCTGCCTGCCGTCGCACAGGCGATGAACCTCTGGCTTCCCGGCGGCTTCGGCTTTGGTTTTGCCGAATTGCGCGTTCTGGCGCTGCGGGTACGGATGCCGGGGCTGCCACTCAAGGCGAACCCGGTGGCGACGCTGGCGCAGGTCGGCGACCATGTGCTGAGCGGTTTCGGCGCCCTGACCCGCAAGTCGGACACGGCCGGTCGGCTCCGCTTCGCGGCCGAACGGATCAGCCCGGAGAAAGTGATCGCCGGCATCAAACTGACCGGCGAGACGCGGCCTGTCGCCGAGCGCGCCGGACTGGAGGGCGTCAAGATCGAGGCGCCCGACCGGTTTGGCGAGCGCGTGCTGCAGTTCGATCAGTTGCCGGCGCTGAACCAGCAAATCGCGCTCGAACTGCGGGCGACCGATCTGGGCAGCCACGATTTCGTGCTTCTGCATTTTGCCTGGCTCGCCGGGGGGCATCTTCTCGGCGGCTACGCGATCACCCTGGCCCATCCGGGCTGGTTCAAGGCCGGCCCTGTGCAACCGCCGGCGGGAGGAGGTCCCATGACGCCCTACGAAAATGATCAAGACCTGCGCGACCTTGTGATCCGTCACAATCCGCAGGCGGCAGCGACCTACCAGATCGCCCGCCAGCTTGAGGCGAGGCTGCCTCTGAAGTCGGCGAAACAGCTTTCGGACGGGATCAAACTTGACGATGCCTATCTGCCAGGGGGGCTTATCGCACAGCTTGGCGAGGCGCTGTTCCCGATCACGACGCCCAATGAGCTTGTTGCCCGGGTCAGTGCGATGCTGCGCATGTTCGTCGCCTACGGCAACGCCAACCGCGGCAGCCTGAACTCCGAGACGGCGCTGCTGCTCGACCGGTTGCAGGGACATGGCAAGCGCCCGGCGATGCAGGTGCTGGTGGCGCAGGGCGAGCCGATTTTCCCGCTTCCGCCGGAAGAGAAGGAGGCTTGAGATGGTTGCGATTGTCACCCTCCACGTGAATGCCTGCAGCGGCGGCAGTGCCCTCTCGGGCGCGGCGGTCACCGATGGCTACAACACCGTCTATACCAACGCCTATGGTGAAATCGCGGTCTACTGGGATGACACCGTCTATGCGGGTTATTCGGTCGCGATCAGCAAAAGCGGATATCAGACCCGGCAGATCAACATCTACAACTCGCAGAATGGCACCACGGTAACGACGTGCCTTGACGCCGTCAGCGGCGGTGGCGGCCCAGGTCCCGGCCCAGGTCCCGGCCCCTCGTGCTTCATCGTGACCGCCGCCACCGGGTCGGACCTGTCCGACGAAGTGACTGCGCTCCGGGCTCTCCGTGACGCGGTGATGGAGCGGTCGCCCGCAGCGGGGCGGCTGATCGACGCGGTCTATGCCCAGTACTGGCAGTTCAGCCCGGCGCTGGCCGAGCGGATTGCCGGGAACGGCGTGCTCAAGGAAGGCGCGCTGATGGTCGCTGTCCGGCCGCTTCTGGCCTGGTACCGGCTGGCCGGCGCGCTGGCGTTGGGGGGCGATGTCGTCGGCGCGCGTGTGGAATTCGAAGAGGCCTGCCCACTCTGGATGCAGCCCGATTCCATAGCCGATCTCGTTGGCCGCATCCGCCGCGAGCGTGTGGTTCCCGCAGAGGCGCCAGCTATGCTGCACGATCTGGCGGCGCACCTTGCCCACGCGGCTTCGCTGCCTCTGGTCGACTGGGCTATTCTTGATCCTCTGGAAACAGCCTGGGCTACCGGAGCGCGGCAAACCGATCCCGTCGCGGCGGTTGCGAACTGGCTGGCGCAGGCCCCGACCGGACCAATGGCGGTGGCCGACAAGTCCGAGGCCATGCAGGTGACGGCACTTGTCGGCTTCGATGCGGCGGCGCAGATCCGGTTGCAAGAGCGGATCGGTGCGGCTGGAAGGGGCTGCGGATGCCGCTAAGACCCGGGCCGGGTTGCGGCATGCCGGGTCTGCCCCGGTATCCCGTCCCGACATGGCCCACGGACCGGCGCTCACGTCGGCCCGTGGGCGCGCGGGGCGGTCATTTTGTGTCTGCCCTGCTGGGCACTTACGGATGATCGCCGCTGGCTCTGCGAGTTTGGGCAGCCTTCCCGCCCTGCTCGACCACTGGAGCGGGCGTCAGGGTGAGCGGGTGATCTATTCGTTCCGGGATCCGCGCGGCGAAACTGCGCAAACCTTCTGTTACGAAGCCTTCGCCGCGCGCACCCGCATCCTGGCCGACGCTTTCCGCGCGGCCGGGCTGGCGTGGGGGGTCCGTGCGGTGCTGACGCATCCGCCGGGCATCGAGCTCGTCGCCGCGCTGGTCGCATGCATGCGGATAGGGGTGCTGGCGACCGTTGCGCCGGTCACGGCGGGCATCAGCCTTGCCGCACCCAAACTACGGAACAGGATCGAGGCCATCGTCTCGGACTGTGGCCCGACGCTGGCCCTGGGCGTTGCCGGCCAGCAGGCGGAATGGCCCGCCATGTCAGGCGGATCCATCGGCTTTCTGGCAACCGACCTGATCGAGGGCTCGGCAGGAGGGGCGTCGGCCCCGTTCGCGACGACAGCCCATGCGATTGCCCTGCTCCAATATACTTCGGGCTCCACCAGCCGCCCCCGTGGTGTGGCGATCGCGCATTCCAACATCATCGCCAACGCGCGGGCGCTGATCGACCATGTTCCGATCGGCGCGACCTGGCTACCGCAATTCCATGACATGGGTCTCATCGGTCATTACCTGTTCCCCATCGTCCTTGGCGGCAGTTGTCACGGCATGGCCGCAGCGGACTTCCTGCGCCGTCCGGAATCCTGGCTGCGGATGGTGACCAAGCACGCCGCAACCTACGCCGCCGCGCCGCCAATAGCGTTCGAGCAGCTCTTGCGCCGGGCCGAGGCGGCAGCCTGGGCCTTCGAAGGTGTCGATCTTTCCAGCCTGCGGGTCCTGATGGCCGGTGCCGAGCCGGTGCCACCGGACCTTTTGCGGCGCTTCGAGGCGCGATTTGCGGGTTTCGGGCTGCGAGAGGGCGTGTTGGTCACCGCTTACGGCCTTGCCGAAGCGACGCTTGCCGTCACGCATGGCAGCGCCCGCCAGAAACGCTTTGATGCGGCCGGATTGCTGCGGGGGCATGCCGGCCCGCCCGGCGCGGGGGCCTCTGTCGAGTTGTGCAGCGCCGGCCCGCCGCTCGGCAATCTGCGCGTGACCATTGCCTGCCCCATCACCGGGCGCGAGAAGCCGCCCGGCGAAATCGGCGAGATTCAGGTCGATGGCGACAGCGTCGCGCCGTTCTACTGGCACGAGCGCGCCGTCGGGACGCGCTGCGGCGTCTTGCGCACGCGGGATCTGGGATTCATGTGCGCGGGCGAACTGTTTGTCTGTGGCAGGTTGAGCGAGGTCATCAACCGGCGTGGCGAAAAATTCCATCCCCACGATATCGAACTGGCTGCGGCGGGGGTCTTGGGCGAGGGTCGGAACTGCGTGGCCTTTGCCGACGCCGAGGGACGCGGAACGCTGCTGATCGAAACGGCGCCGGGGGCAGGGCGTGTCCCTGCCGCGTCCATTGCCGCGTTCGTTGCGACGACAACCGGGCTTCAGCTCGGGCGCATCGTTTGGGCGGAACCGCGCAGCATCAGCCGCACGACGTCCGGCAAGATTGCACGCGCCGAGACGCGACTTCGGCTTGAGCGCGGCGCGTTGCGCCTGCTTGCCGACGAGGCCCTGGGCGAGGTTGCGCAGACCGGTGAGACGCCGATCGACTGGCTGCGTGCCCGGGTGGCGCGTGACGGGTCACTGGCGCGGATACCGGTCGCAGAGGCAGGGATCGATTCGCTGCGGCTTGTGCAGTTGCAGCTCGAAATCGAGGATCTGGCCGCAGGCTGCGGCTTGACCGGCGAGATCGCAGGGCTCGATGGTCCGGCGCTTCTGTCGTGCGACTGTGGCGGGCTGCTGGATCTGGCCGAGGCGCTCGAACGTAACGATGGCGGGTCGGCCGGACTGCGGCTGCGGGCGCTGGTGGCGCGCGGCCGAAGGGTGCGGGAAGGCGAACACGCGCAGATGGCGGCGGATGCGGCAGCGCCGCTGGCGCCGCGCGCCACGCGTGCGCCAGATGACGCGGCGCCAGCGAGTATCCTGCTGACCGGGGCCACAGGCTTTCTCGGGCCACAGCTGTTGGCAGCGCTGCTGGAACGGACGGACCTGCCGATCACGGTGGTCGCGCGCGGTGCCACTGACGGGGAGGCGCGCGCGCGGGTTTTTACCGCACTCGGCTCGGTTGCGCCAAGACTTGTTGAGGGAACGGCGCGGCGGGTCGAAGTGCTTTGCGGCGACCTTGAGGCGCCGGACATCGGCCTCGCGCCGCGGCGTCTGGCGACCCTGCGCGCCGAGCCGCTCGCGATCTATCACAACGCCGCGCGGGTCGACTATGTTCAGACCTATGGCGTGTTGCGACCGGCGAATGTCCTCGGAACGCGGGCGCTTCTCGATCTGGCGCTGTCCGGGGCGGGCAGTCATTTCCACCACATCTCAAGCACCTTCATCTTCGGCTGGACGCGCCAGCCGGTGCTGCACGAGACCGATGCCAACAGCGCGATGACCGGACTCGACTTCGGGTATTCGCAAAGCAAGTGGGTTGCGGAACAGCTTGTAGCGCGGGCAAGGGCGGCTGGTCTGGCCTGCACGATCTACCGGCCCTCGCTGATCTCGGTCTCGCGCACACTGCGGGGCGACCGAAACGACGTGGCGGCGCGGCTCCTTGCCTTCATGATCCGCCACGAGATCGCCGTAGACACGCCCAACCAACTAAGCCTCGTGCCGGTCGATACGGTGGCAGATAACCTTGTTGCCTTGTCGCTCGACCCGGAAGCGGCGGGCGCGACCTACCATCTGACTGCCGACAGCTACTACAGCCTCACCCATCTGACGCGGCGTATTGGCGCGGATTTCGGTTACCGGTTCCGCGAGCTGTCGATCGGCGCCTTCATTTCCGAACTGAACCGATTGGCGCTGCCCGAGGATCCGGTCTTTCCGTTGCTCGACTTTTTCAACCGCTCGGCGCCGCACATCGGCGCGATGACGCTGAAGCGTTATGACAACAGCCATTATCGTGCAGCGCGGGACCGTCTGCCGAACGGCGTCGCCGACCCCGGTTTAGCTGTGGTCGCCGCGCGTCTGGTCGGGTTTCTCAGGGTGCAGGGCTGGCTTCCCGAAGCTGGCGCGGCCCCGGCGTCAAGGTTTGACGGACAGCGGGCCAGAGTCTGATGCAGGACCGTTTCGGTCCGGGGCGGAAGCTGATCGCCAGCCGGAACCGGAATGTTTTCCCGTGAAGGGGTGCAGCCTCAGTTGGGCCAAATCTGGCAGTATGAAATTGATTGTCGTATCGCTTTGAGCGGCAAGAATGCTGAGATCGCCAGATCGTGTGTATGATCGCCCAACGCTGGAACTGCCGACGTTCAGGGGCGTTTACGGGTCGCAGATCAGACTGAGCCCTTGCGGAACGCCAGTGTCACCAGTGCGGCGTCCCTGTGCCATGGCTCATCGTAAACGCGGCGACTGCCGCCGCCCTCTGCGACATAGTCTGTTACATAATCGAAATTATCGGTCTTTTTCTAAAGCGTTGAAGATAATGGATAAACTGTCAAAGTTGACACGGCCGGGCACCACTTGGAGCCCTCGTCACGCTGGGCTCAACCAGTTTTCGACCTGAAGGCCTCGTATCCGGTTGAACTCGCCGGTATTTGCCGTGACCAGGATGGCTCCGAGAGAATAGGCGTGTGCCGCGATCAAGAGATCATTCGGCCCAATGGGTTTCCCGGCAGCCTCCAGCTCGGCCCGGATCCCGCCATATTCTGCATCGGCCGGCACATCGAAGGCCAGCACCTGGATGCTGCCGAGAATGGCTTCGACATTGGCAAGCAGTTTGGCTGACCCCTTCCGGGCGCATCCATAGCGAAGTTCGGCGGCAGTGATGATGCTGACGCAGACGGCCTCGGTCCCGACCCTGACGATGTGCCGCGTGACCGGACCATGCGGATTGCGAACCAGATCGGACACGATGTTCGTGTCCAGCATGTAAAGTCGGCTCACAGGTCGACCTCGCGCAGGGGCAAGAGCGTATCGTCGATGTCAGGAAACTGGTCTTCCGGACCAAACGGCTCAAGATCTGCCAACACGGCCAGAAGGCTCTGTCGCCGAACGGGTTCAAGGATGAGGCGATCACCGTCGCGGTGGATCATCACGCGATCGCCCGGCATTTCGAAGTCGGCCGGGATGCGCACGGCCTGACTCTTGTTGTTGCGGAAGAGCTTGGCTTCGCGACCGGGAAGGTGATCATGGGTGTGAGGTTGCGGCATGGCGGCCTCCATTGCATATGCACAAGCATATACATTGGCGTTGCGTGATTTTCAAGGTGCGTGTGTTCTTTGCATGAAGTGCTGAGTTCAGAACCCAGCACCCTTCCGCTCTGCGCCAAGTGACACCCAATCCTGTCCGCCAAAGGCAACAAGGGCGATCTGAAGGACATCGCGCTCGACGTCGGCGCGGAACACGATGGTCAAGCGATGACCTCGGCCGCCGTGGCGGACCAGCCATCCGTCAAGCGAGCCAGTAAGGCGCATGCCAGACATCGGGTTTGCGGCGATGTCGCGGATGAGATCGTCGATTTCGTCAAGCCGACGTGCGGCGGCCTCGAAATCGCCCTGCGTGACCTCGACGATATGGTCCACGATCCCGACCAGGTCGCGCTCGACCAGCGGGTGCTTACTCTGGTGCATCAGGATTTCGTGCTGTTCTCTTGGGCAGACTTGAGCCGAGCCAGATGTTCGCGCGCAGACCTTGTGAAGGTGCCGAGTGCCGCCACAGGTTCCCATTGATCAGGTGGCAAGGCGAGGCGCCGTTGCACCTCGGCTTCCAGCAAGATGCGTTCGCGCTCCCTCGCAGCTTTGGCACGGGCCATCTCGCCGGAGACCGCAGCGCTGACATTGGGATACTCGCCGGCTTCGACCAGCTCGCGGGCGAAGGCGAAGGCTGCATCGGTGAAGCTCACGCTCTGCTTATGCACGGTCATCGTGGGGCCCTCGTATGGTGTTCCATTGGAGCACCATACTACGAGTCAAGGCGAACTCGCAACTGCGCTGATGCCCAACGACATCGCCTTGAGCACCTCGAGAATTGCGTTTAGTTCCAGTCTTTTGCAGGCCTCACCTTATTCCTGCCAAGCTGGCTAGCTTTGAGACGACCCTTTCAACCACTTCCCTCTTCCCCAACGGTGGCGTCAACCGTGGGTCAGTGCCAGGTTGCCCCTTGCCAGACTGATCCATGATTTCTCGGAAGGGCTGATTGGAGAGGTGGTCGACATCGTCAGCCGGGCGGCGGTTGCAGCTATCGAGAGCGGTGAGGAACAAATCACGTCCAGCACCGTCATGGCCCTCGGCTATGTGCCGCTTTCACGGCGACGGAACTCTGCCTTGCGTCAAGCGATGACATGACCAGCACTGCGCCGAGGATCTCCGTCTCCCCGGCCCGCCGCTATGGAATGGCGGCGGGACGTCGCTGGCCGGTGGAGGTCAGGCCAGCTCCCGGCGAGCTTTTGTCAAGCTGGCTGCATCGGCTTGCGCATGCCAACGGTGTGCCGCCCCGCTATTTCGGAGCGGTGCTCGGAGCGGGCGGCGAGACATGGTCGGCCCAACTAGACTGGGATCTGCCGGAGGCTGTTCGTCGCTTGCTGCTCGACCATACGTCGATCTGCCCTGAAGAGATTGACGGTCTTTGTCTGGCCCACAGTCCCCTCTCGACCCTGCGCTTGCGGCTGCGGACCCGGCCGCAAGTTGCAGGGACATCGACGGCGCAGTCCGATTGGCTGCAGTTCTGTCCCACCTGCCTGCGGGACGACGAGGTGCCCTATTTCCGGCGTAGCTGGATTCTGGCAACCCGCGTGTCGTGCTTTCGTCATGGCTGCCGATTGCGCGACCGCTGACCGTCTTGTGGTCAGGGTCTTGCGCCGTTCAGGCAGTATCGCCTCCTGCAACAGCACTGCTGCACCTTCTGCGACACGCATCTCGCCAAACCGACCCACCCGGCAAGCCCGGGCGCCAGGCGCCTCGAGCGGCTGATCGACGATCTGCTTCGCCTTGACAGAGCTGGGCCTTCCCGTGGCGACCGGAAGTCCCTCCCCGAGAGGCTTGCGAGATGCCCGGTGCCTGTCGATGCGACGACATCAACGATCCCGCATCTGTCGCATCGGGTTCGCTACGATTTCTTCCGGCGGCTGTCAGAGCGGCAGATCGAGGCGAGAGACCCCACAGAACGCGGCCCGCCGAACCTCTGGGTCCGGCTTGCCAGCGCCGCTGAAAACCACAACGGGCTGGTCAGGGCGCTCACGGATCAGCTTAGCGAAACTGCCGGGCTGCGGCCGGCCTTCTCCTCCAGAGCGCCTGATCTGGCCGCCTTGCTGCGGGCCGCGACCCGGCTTCATGAAGCCCGCCGATCTCCTGTCGAAGCCCACCCGCCTCCTAAATGACCGGGACCTCCGGCGGACCCGCCAGGCCGGCATCCGCGAGTTGCTCGGAATCGGGCAGATCGCGCAGGGACTGCATCCCGAAGGCGGCAAGGAAGGCCTCGGTCGTGACAAAGGTGTAGGGCGCGCCTCGTCTGGGCTCCCGGGGGCCTGTGCCGATCAGGTCGCGCTCGGCCAAGTCGGCCGATCAGGTCACGGCTGATCTCGTGCCCGAAAACCGCCTTCAATCCATCGCGGCTGATCGGTTGGTGAAAAGCAATCGCTGCGAGTACGGCCAGGTCGAACTCCGACAGGTTCAAGGCCTGATCCCCCACATCCGCTGCGGCGCGGATCGCCGGAGCATAGGCGGGCTTGGTGCGCAGCATCCATCCCGCGCCCACCTGCGCCACCTCATAGGGGCGGTCCTTGAGATCAATCGCCAGATCTTCGATCAGAAGGTCGACCGAGACCCCCTGCCCCACCACCCGTGCCAGATCCTCGCGGGCCACCGGCGCGCTACTTGCTAACAGCACCGCCTCGATCCGGCGCATCCATTCCCGCCAACGCAGTTCGGGCGGCAGGTCAGCCAGGGCACGATCAAACTCTGCCTCCTCGCGCCGCACCATGCTCAGACCCCGTAGAGGCGGAATGTATCCCGCCCGGTCAGCTCGCGCAGCGCGCCTAAGGCAACCAGCCGCTCGCACAACCGCCGCGCGGCACGGTCCGACAGGCTGTCGTGCATTTCCCTGGCCGGCGCCCTGGGTGTCAGCGCATCGCGCGACAGGAACAGATCGACCGGCTGCGCGCCCCCTTTGGCGCGCAGCTTCGGCACCACCGCGCGCAGGCGTGACGCCGCCCGCGCCAGATTGCCCGCCAAGGGCAGCGCCTGCCTCACCCCCACCAAGACGGCCCGGTGGCAGGCAAGGCGCAGGTCATCGCCGCGCAGGCGCAGATCACGCACCGTCAGGGCCAGCGACAAAAGCGGTAGGACATGACTGCCCCCCAATGACCTTGCCAACACCGCATCGGCAAGGATCAAGGCCGCTGTTTCGCCACGCGGCCGGTCGGCCAGCACGGCCTCGATGACCTGCGCCGATCCCTGCCGCCCTCGCCGCAACTCATCGGCCTCTACATCGCTGATCTGGCGGCGCCGGGAGGAAAGGCCCCTGCCCTATCCGTTTCCTCAATCGAACGGCGGCTTTCCGGCCTGACCTGGGGCTATGCGCAACGCGGCCAGCGCCTTGACCGCAAGGACCGCCACATCGCCACCGTCCTTGCCGGCATCCGCCGCAAGCACGCCCGGCCCCCGCTGCAGAAGGAAGCGATCCTGCCGGACGACATCCGCGCCATGATCGCCACCCTGCCCCAGGACCTGCGCGGGTTGCGCGATCGGGCGATCCTGCTGATCGGCTTTGCCGGCGGGTTGCGACGGTCGGAAATCGTCAGCCTCGATCACGGCAAGGACGACACGCCGGGCTCTGGCGGCTGGGTCGAGGTTCTGGACGAGGGCGCGCTGATCACCTTGCAGGGCAAGACCGGCTGGCGCGAGGTGGAAATCAGCCGCGGCTCCTCTGACCAGACCTGTCCCGTCCACGCCCTGAGCCAATGGCTGCATTACGCGAAGATCGATTTTGGCCCGGTCTTCACCGCCGTCTCGCGCAATGGGCTGAAGGCCACCGGCGAACACCTGTCCGACAAGCATGTCGCCCGGCTGATCAAGCAGTGCGTGCGGGACGCCGGCATTCGCCCCGAACTGCCCGAGGCGGAGCGGATCCGGATCTTCTCCGGCCATTCCCTGCGCGCAGGCCTCGCCAGCAGCGCCGAGGTCGATGAACGTTACGTCCAGAAACAGCTCGGCCATGCCTCGGCCGAGATGACCCGCCGCTACCAGCGCCGCCGAGACAGGTTCAGGGTGAACCTCACCAAGGCCGCAGGGCTGTAGGCCGCATAGTCCCGTCAGACGACCGTGACACCTTCCGCCTCTGCCGCGCGCGTCAGGGCGCGGTCGGCCGTCGCCAGCGGCAGGCCGAGGCGATGCGCAAGTTCAAGGTAGAGCGCGTCGTAGATCGTCAACCCGTGGCGGCGGGCCAGCGCCACCGTGCTTTCGCTGGAAGGCATGGTATCGTAGACGATACCCAGCCCGTCGAGAACGGCGGAAGCCTTCTCGAACACGCCCGGCGCAATCCGGCCACGCCGTTCCGCCATCAGGAGAACATTGCGTATTTCGGCCCAAAGGAGGGAGGGCGCCACCGCTTCGGCTTCCGACAGCACGGATTCCAGTGCGCCGGCCTGCTCGTCAGGCAGGACGAGCCCGGCGAGTGCGGAAGCGTCGACGACCACGCGGCTGGGCTGCATCAGCGCCGCCCCTGATCCCGCAGGGCGAGGATTTCTGCCGTGGTGAAAGCCGTGCCAGCCTTGCCGCCGATCTCGGCGCGCAAGCGGGCCGCCTGGGCCAGCGCGGCCCGGCGCCCCTCAGACCTGGCATCGGACACGGGCCGCAATTCGGCAATTGCACGGCCGCGGCGGGTGATGACAATGCGCTCGCCCGCCTCGACGGCTGCAAGAAGTTCCGAAAGATGCGTCTTGGCCTCGAAGGCGCCGATCTCCCGCATGGCGATTCTCCTGAAAACTGGTCTTAAATCTAGTCTGTTTGCTGCAAACGGCAAGGGGCGAAGCCGTCGCGATTCGCGCCTGCCCGGCGACATCCGCCGGATTAGACCCTGTTCAGGCCGAATTTGAGCATCCGAGGCAAGGTGCGTAGTGTCTTTTTGCCCGGGAACCGCAAGATATGGCAGAAACTGCTTGCCAGACTCGGCCCGCTGCGTCCATCTAATATACGCTGATAACAGAATAAGACGCCGGAAAGCGTAACAATCGCGGGCAGAGGCAGCCGCCGGCAAGAGGGCAGAGATGAAGCAGGAACGGATCGACCTTCTGGTCGGGACCCATGCCGCACGGCTGTCGGAACGGTTGCAGGCCCACCGGGCGCAACTCTTCCCGCCGAATGCACGCAAGGAGCTCAGGAAGTTCACCAGCGGCGAGGTGGCAGAGCTTCTCGGCGTCAAGGATGGCTATCTGCGCAGGCTCGATCTGGAAGGGCGCGGGCCAAAGCCGGAGACGCGGACCGGCGGTCGGCGCTACTACAGCTCCGAAGACATCCAGGCGCTGCGCGAGATGCTGGAGAAAGGCGCGAAATCCCCCGGCACCTACCTGCCCGGCCGGCGCGAGGGCGATCATCTTCAGGTCATCACCGTCATCAACTTCAAGGGCGGCTCGGGCAAGACCACCACCTCGGCGCATCTGGCGCAGAAGCTGGCGCTTGACGGCTACCGGGTGCTGGCGATCGACCTCGATCCGCAGGCCTCCTTTTCGGCGCTGCACGGCTACCAGCCGGAGTTCGACCTCCTCGACGGCGGCACGATCTATGACGCGATCCGCTACGAGGATCCGGTTCCGCTGCGGTCCATCATCCAGAAAAGCTACTTCACCAACCTCGACATCGTGCCCGGCAACCTCGACCTGATGGAGTTCGAGCATGAGACGCCGCGCGTTCTCGCCGCGCGCTCCGGTCAGATGTTCTTTACCCGGGTTGGCGAAATCCTTGCCGATGTCGAGGCGGATTATGACGTCGTTGTCATGGACTGCCCGCCACAGCTCGGGTTCCTCACCATGTCCGCCCTGTCCGCCGCGACCGCCGTCCTTGTCACCGTGCATCCGCAGATGCTCGACGTGATGTCGATGTGCCAGTTCCTCCTGATGACCTCGAACCTTCTCGGCGTGGTGGCCGAGGCGGGGGGCGACATGTCCTATGACTGGCTGCGCTATGTGGTGACACGCTACGAACCCGGCGACGGGCCGCAGAACCAGATGGTCAGCTTCATGCGCTCGATGTTCGGCGATCATGTGCTGAATCATACGGTGTTGAAATCCACCGCGATTTCGGATGCCGGGATCACCAAGCAGACGCTTTACGAAGTGGAAAAGACCCAGTTCACCCGCGCGACCTATGAGCGCGCGATCGAAAGCCTCAACGCCGTCAACGGCGAGATCGAGGGCCTCATCCAGCAAGCATGGAGGCGCTGATGGCACGCAAGGATCTTCTCAAGGGGCTGATGGGGATGGCGGATTCCGATGCCCCCTCCCCTGCCCTGCCGCCCCGGTCGGCCAAGGGTGCCATCGGCGCCGTCAGCCAGTCGATCGCCGAACTCAGGGGCCGTGCGCTGATCGAGGTGCCGGCTGATCTCATAGACGGTGCGGGCCTGAAAGATCGGCTCGACGATGACACAGATGGAATCGCGGCGCTGGCCGAGAGCATCCGCGCGCATGGCCAACAGGTGCCGGTGCTCCTCAGGCATTCGCCGAATGTCGAAGGGCGCTACGAGATCGTCTATGGCCGCCGCCGGGTCAACGCATTGAAGCAGCTTGGCCGGCCGGTCAAGGCGATGGTCCGCGATCTGAACGACCGCGACCTGATCGTGGCGCAGAGTCAGGAAAACTCCGCCCGCAAGGACCTGAGCTTCATCGAGAAGGCGAATTTCGCCCGGCAGATGGCGGCGCAGGGGTTTGAGCGCAAGGTGATCTGCGAGGCGCTGCACATCGACAAGACGGTGATCAGCCGGATGCTGACCGTGACGGAAGCCGTGCCCGAGGCGCTGATCCGCGCCATCGGCGCGGCGCCGGCGGCGGGCCGGGACCGCTGGCTGGTGTTGTCGGCGCGGCTTGGTTCGGTGTCACCGGCGCGGGCGATTGCGCTGGCTTCGGGCGAAACCTCGGATGCCCGTTTTGAGGCTGTCCTGAAAGGGCTGACACCCGCGCGCGCGGCGTCCGCGCCCGTGTCGCTGAAAGCCGCCGACGGTGCCGTTCTGGGCGAGGGCAAGGCCGGGCCGGGTGGTGCCAGCCTGAAGGTCACGGACGCCGCCTTTGGCCAGTGGCTGATCGCGCGTATCGATGGGATTCACCGCCAGTTCCTTAAGGAAAGCGGGGAATAGGGGCGAAAACGCCCCGCGGAGGAAGAACGAGCAGCAACAAAGGAGGCACGCGACAGCGCAAAGAAAAAGACCCCCCAGGACATGACATCCCGAAGGGCCGTTTTTTCGATTTAGCACTTCGAATCTAGCGGGCCATGTTGACAGCTGTCAACCGCGGTTGAGTCCGGCGGGCGAGAAATCTTTGCCTGCGTGAATGACACATGCAGCATATTTCAACGACGCCTTTCGGGCGGCGGCCGGTGGATTCTGGCCTGATCGCCGCCAATACGCTGAGGCAAGCACCGATTCCGGCCGATGCGCCGGACAAATGGACGATCCTGAAGCACCTCACCGCCGCCCGCGCCGCCTTTGGCGTCAGCGACCGTGATCTTGCCGTCCTGACGGCACTGGCGAGCTTCCATCCGGGCGCGTCACTGGCCGAGGGCGAGGGGACGGTCGTCTTCCCGTCGAACGCGGCCCTCACCGAGCGGGCGCATGGCATGGCCGAAAGCACGCTCCGGCGGCATCTGGCGGCCCTTGTGGCGGCGGGGCTGATCCTGCGCCACGACAGCCCCAACGGCAAGCGCTACGCCACCAGGGACGGCATGGGCGGGTTCGCCGTTGCCTTCGGCTTCGATCTCCGCCCGCTCCTCGTACGTTCGGCCGAGATCGGCGCCGCCGCCAGCGCCGCGCGTGAGGCCGAGGCCCGCCGCAAGCGTCTGCGGGAGGCTGCCGTGCTGCGCCTGCGTGACGCCTCCAAGCTCATCGCCTATGGCCGGGAGACGACGCCGGCGGACTGGGACGCGCTTGAGGACCGCACCCGGCTTCTTCAGCGCCAGATGCGGCGCAAGCTCGATACGGAGATGCTGGAAGAGATGAATGCCGAGGTCCTCGACGTGCTGGAGGCCGTCTCCGCCCGGCTGGATGCGGTCAATACAGAAGAAATGGACGGCAATGACGCCGAAAGCGAGCGGCACAAACAATATTCAAACATAAGCTCTTCAGATTCTGAACCTTCCTTCGAAAAGGAAGAGGCGGTGGCGGAAGTGCCCGATGCTGAACCACGGTTGCCGCTCTATCTGGTCCTGAAGGCCTGCCCTGATCTTCTCGATTATGTGCCGCATGGGGTCCGCCATTGGCATGAACTGGTCGCCGCCGCCGATTTCGTGCGGCCGATGCTGGGGATCAGCGCGGATGCCTGGGCGCGGGCGCGCCGGGCGATGGGCGACGCGGTCGCGGCGATCACGCTGGCCTGCATCCTGCAGCGCGCGACCGAGATCCGCAGCCCCGGCGGCTATCTCAGGGCGCTGACCGGCAAGGCCGAGGCAGGGGCATTCTCGCCCGGCCCCATGGTCATGGCGCTGATTGGCACCGATAATGCCCGGGCGGTGTGAGTACGGGGAGGTGGCGATGAAGGACCTGATCGGACGTTGGCCGGGCAAGAGCCCAACGGTCGAGGGCGGGATCGAACACCCCGCCGTCTATCACATGCTCGACGTTGCGGCGGTGGCCGAGCGTCTGATCGCGCCCTTCGGCTTTGCACGACCGCTGGAACAGGCGCTGATCCTGCTCACCGCGCTCCATGATCTCGGCAAGATCGGCGAACCTTTTCGCGCCATGCTGCGAACCGGCGCGCGGCAGGCTTTCGGCCGGCACTGGGAGATGACGGAGGTTCTGCTCTTCCATCACGACGCGCTGATCGCCGGGCGGCTCGGCTCGACCCAGAAGCGCCGGAGGCCGCTTTATGCGGCGGCGGCAGGGCATCACGGGCGTCCGCCCACCCTGCCCCCGCTTGTCGGCGGGCCGCTTCTCGCGGCTCTCGGCGCCGACGCGCTTGCCGATTCGGCGGACCTCATCGCCGCCTTCGCAGACCTTTGGCCCGCGGCGTCGCTTGCCGACCTTTCCCGAGAGCGTGCGAACGAACTGAGCTGGTGGCTGCCGGGGTTTATCGCGGCGGCGGACTGGATCGGCTCGAACACCGGATGGTTTCCGCCCCGGCCCCCCGGCCCCTCGCCCGCCGCCTATCTGGAGCATGCGCGCGCCCTGGCGTTGACAGCCGTCAATTCAGCCGGCCTGACCGCCCCGGCCCCCGCGACGGCACGTCTCTTCGATTTCCCGCTGCGCCCCATGCAGGAAGCAGTCGAAGGCATCGCCTTGCCCGACGGCCCGATGCTCGCCGTGATCGAGGATGAGACCGGCGCCGGCAAGACCGAGGCCGCGCTGATCCTCGCGCAAAGGATGATGGCGCATGGCAAGGGGCGCGGCCTTTTCGTGGCGCTTCCGACCACGGCGACGGCGGATGCGATGTTTGCGCGTGCTCGGAGCATCGTCGCCCGCATGTTCACGGCGCCGCCCAGCCTCGCGCTCGCCCATGGCCGCGCGGCGCTGTCGTCGGAGTTCCGCGATCTGGTAGCCGCAAGCGGGTCGGCGACCGACGCACCGATCTGCACCGACTGGCTGGCCGACAACCGCAGGCGGGCGCTGCTGGCCACAGTCGGCGTCGGCACCATCGACCAGGCGCTCCTTTCGGTGCTGCCGACGAAGCACGCCACGCTCCGGCATTTCGGCCTGTCGTCCAAGATCCTGATCGTCGATGAGGTGCATGAACTCGGTGAGCCCTATATGGCGACCGAACTCATCCAGCTTCTGAAGGCGCACCGGATGGCCGGCGGATCGGCGATCCTCTTGACCGCGACGCTGCCGCTTGACCTGCGCAAGCGCCTGCTCTCGGTCTACGACGCCGCCGATGACCGCCATCCGGCCTATCCGGCCCTGACCGTGGCCGGAGGCGAGCGGCGCCGCGATCTGCCGCAAGAGACCGGGCCACGCGGTGCGGTCACGGTCACGCGTCTGGCCACGACCGATGCGGCCATGGTGCTTCTTGCCGAAAAGGCGGGGCAGGGGGCGGCCTGCCTCTGGGTGCGTAACGCTGTCGATGACGCCATCGACGCGGTGGCGGCCCTGCGCGCGGCAGGGGTCGAGGCCGGCCTCCTCCACGCGCGCTTTGCGCTTCAGGATCGCCTTGACCATGAAAGCGCGGCGCTCGCCCGTTTCGGCAAGGATGGCGCCGGGCGGGAGGGCAGGGTGCTTGTGGCGACGCAGGTCGTAGAAAGCTCGCTCGATCTCGATTTCGACGTGATGGTCAGCGATCTCGCCCCGGTCGCGGCGCTGATCCAGCGGGCGGGGCGGCTCTGGCGGCACATGGAGCTTCGCCCGGCCTCTGGCCGCCCGGTTTCCGCTCCGGTCCTTCACGTCGTCTCGCCAGACCCCGACTGCGTCGAGGATGCCCGCTGGCTGACCTCGGTTCTGGGCGGCGGCGCCTATGTCTATCCGGTGGACCTGCAATGGCGCACGGCGCGCGTGCTTTTCGATACCGGTCGGATCGAGGCGCCTTCGGGCCTGCGCGCCCTCATCGAGGCGGTGCATGGCGACGACGGCATCGCCGTGCCGGAGCCGCTTCGTGCCGCCGAGGACGAGCGGATTGCCAAGGGCTATGCGGCCGCCAACCACGCCCGGCACAATCTGGTGGAGTTGGAGAAAGGATACCGGCTGGGCGGGGCGGGGGCCGCGGATACCGACTACCCCACCCGCCTTGGCCAGCCGCAGCGGGTGCTGCTGCTGGCGGTTCGCGACGGCGGCAGGCTTCGCCCCTATGCCGGCGAGGGAGTTGACGGCTGTCAACTTTCCGAGGTTCAGGCGGCGGAGCACCGGCTGCGCGGGCTGGATTTGCCCGACCAGGCCGCGCCCGAGATCGTGGCGCTTGTGAAGGACTGGCCGGAGTGGCGGCGGGCCACGGTGACGGTCTGTCCGGTCGGGGAGGAGGGTCGGATCTGCGCGGGGCTGCTTTACGATGCCGAGTATGGTTTGACGTTTGACTAGAGCCAACCATGGCCTATGATGTTACCACCCCGCCCACGCGGGGATGGCCCATATACCGGGTAGCTTGAAGCGCAGAAGTGTTCCCCGCCCACGCGGGGATAAGTATACCGGGCATCTTGATGCGCTAAAATCACGCTTGACTTCCCAAATGCCGCTCGGCCAGAATGGAACGCGGCGAACCCGATCTCTCGGATTCGCCGCTGGTAGGCCCAACTGCCCACAGTCGCTGTCACGGCTGCAGGAAACTTCGAACGCCGAGGAGGTTAGGAAGATGAGAATCCTAAGAGCCTGAGCCTCGCGCGCCCAAATCCACTCAACAGGATAAGGGCGCGTGAGGCAACCTCTTTATCTAACAAGGATTTGCTTATGCCTCTGAACCTCATTTCCGACCTTTGGATTCCCGTCCGCAGGACCGACGGCACCCGACAGACCATCGCGCCCTGGCAGATGGCCGATCCCGGCATCGCCTTTCCCGACTGGCCGCGCCCCGATCTGAACGTCGCCTGTCTGGAATTGCTTATCGGCCTCGTCTTCCTCGCCGACCCGCCCGCCGATGATGAGGAGTGGGAGGCGCGGCAGGCTCCCGATCCCGACCGGCTGCGCGACCGGCTCGCGCCCTTCGCGCCGGCGTTCGACCTTTTGGGCGACGGCCCGCGCTTCCTGCAGGACATGGAGCCGCTTGAGGGTGAGCCGAACCCGCCCGACATGCTGTTCATCGACAGCGCCGGTGGCAATACGGCGAAGAACAACGCCGACCTCATGGTGCGGCGCGGGCGCTATCCGGTGCTTGATCACGCGCTGGCGGCAATGGCGCTTTACACCTTTCAGGCCTTCGCGCCCTCGGGCGGGGCGGGCAACCGCACCTCGATGCGCGGCGGCGGGCCGATGGTGACGCTTGTCGATCCGGGGCAGGGGCTTTGGCCGATCGTCTGGGCGAATGTGCCGGACGGCAAGCCCGGCACAATCGCCAACCTGCCGTGGATGAAGCCGACACTGACCTCGGAGAAGGGCCAGCAGCATTTCCCCGAACAGGCCCATCCCGTCGAGGCCTTCTTCGGGATGCCCCGGCGGTTGCGGCTGATCTCCGATGACAGTGGAGTGACCGGCGTGATCCAGCGGCCCTGGGGCACGAACTATGCCGGCTGGCGGCATCCGCTGTCGCCCTATTACCGGCTGAAGGCGGGTGAGGAATGGCTGCCAAAGCATCCAAGGCCCGGGCGGTTCGGCTATCGCAACTGGCTTGGTGTCACTGTGGCGCTGCCACATGAGGATGAATCGCTCGCCCGCCGCGCGGCGATGGTGCGGGAATGGCAGCTGCGCCGTCCCGATCTGGCGGCGCGGGTGATCGTTGCCGGCTGGGCGATGGACAACATGAAGCCGCGCGACTTCGTCTATTCCGCGCCGCCGCTGCTCAACCTGGACGAAACGGCGCTCTATGGCCTGACCGGCATGATCGAAGCGGCCGAGCAGGTGGCGCTGGCTCTGCGCGCGGCGCTGGTTCCCGTGCTCTCGGAAGGCGAGGCGCGCGAAGCGGTGCGCGAGGCGTTTTATGCCGGAACAGAGCCTGATTTCGAACGCCTTGCCGCCGGGTTGACGGCCGTCAACATCTCCGAGACGGCGCAGGGCTGGCTGGCCGACATGGCGCGGGTGGCCTTGCGCCTTTTCGAGGCCGAGGCGCTGCCTGGCCTCGCCGAGCGCGATTTCAGGGCACAGGCGGCCATCGTCGGCGCGCATCGCTTCCTGCGCTCGACCCTCGGCGGCAAGGGAAAATACGGTGGCAAGGCGTTTGATCTTCTGGGGATCAGCGCCGGCAGGACGGAGGCGGCATGACGACCGAAAGGCAGGATGTGCGGAACGTCATCCGCAACTGGTGGTGGCATGAGATCGGCGACCGGCAATCCTCGGCCGCCCGTGCGCTGGCCGCGCGGCTCAGGCGGGCGACGGCGATCGAGGCGCTGTCGGAACCCGCCGTGCACCGGCTGGCCGACCGGCTCGGGACGGGGCACCCCGAGACCATTCACCGGCTTGTCGCCGTGCTGGCGCATCTGCGCGAGGATGGCGCGCTGCGCCTGCCGCAAAGGCTCGGGGCGCTCAGGCGCGATGACAGCCCGAACCTGCGCTTCCAGCAGTTGATGCGCGCCGAGGGCGAGGCGCTGACCACCGCGCTTATCCGCGCCCTGCCGATGGTCGGCAATGCCTGCAACGCCGGGTCGCTCGGCGAGGATCTTTTCCGCTGGGACGAGCGGACCCGCACCCGCTGGACCTTTGATTACTTCGGGGCGCAAGCCCCAGAAAGCCTTGAGGAGACCCCCGAATGACGACCTTCGTGCAGTTCCACCTGCTGACCGCCTATCCGCCGTCGAACCCCAACCGCGACGATCAGGGGCGGCCGAAGCAGGCCACGATCGGCGGCGCGCCGCGTCTGCGCCTGTCGTCGCAGTCGCTGAAGCGGGCGATCCGCGAGTCGAGTTTCTTCGGGAACGATCTTGCCGGACAAACGGGCCACAGGACCAAACGGCTTTATGAGAAGCTGCGTGGGAAGCTGGTCGCGGAGGGCGCCGAGGGCAAGGCGGCGGCAAAGGCGGCCGAAACCGTCGCCGCGATCTTCGGCAAGCTTGAGGCGCCGAGGAAGGGCGCGCCGGACGACAAGGTCGCGACGACGCTCGCCTTCATCTCGCCCGAGGAATGGCGGCTCGCCGAGGATCTGGCGGCGCAGGCGCTGGCGGGCGAAAAGCTGCCTGCCGACAAGGAGCTGAAGAAGCTCGTCCTGCGCCGGGCCGATGGCGCCGTCGACATCGCCATGTTCGGGCGGATGCTCGCCGATGATCCCGACTTCAACCGCGAGGCGGCGGTGCAGGTCGGCCATGCCATCACCACCCACCGGGTCGTCGCCGAGGATGACTGGTTTTCCGCTGTCGATGACCTCAAGACCCGGGACGAGGACATGGGGTCCGGGCATCTCGGCGAAAGCGGCTTCGGCTCGGGGGTCTACTACCTCTACGCCTGCGTCAACACCGATCTTCTGGCCGAGAACCTCGGCGGCGACCGTGACCTTGCGGCGCGGGGGATGCAGGCGCTGGCCCGCGCCCTGGCGACGGCAACACCGAAGGGCAAGCAGAACAGCCACGCCCATCACCCGCGCGCGGCCTATATCCGCGTCGAACGCGGGCCCCAGCAGCCGCGCGACCTGACCGGCGCCTTCTTCCGGCCGGTGAGCGGTGGCGATCTGCTCGCCGCCTCTGTCGTGGCGCTGGAGGCCACGGCGGCGCAGATCGACCGGGCCTATGGCGCGTCGAGCGATGACCACCGGGTGATGAATGTCCCGGCGGGGCAGGGGACGCTCGACGAAATTGCCGGTTTCGCAGCGGACGCCGCCCGTGACTGAGTTCCTGATCTTCCAACTGACCGCCGCGCTTGGGTCGATGGGCGAGCTTGCCGGGCACGAACGGCGCGGCAGCCTGACCTGGCCGGGCCGGTCGGCGCTCATCGGGCTGATGGCGGCGGCGATGGGCATCCGGCGCGACGGCGATTTCAGCGCGCTCGACAGCCTCTCGGTCGCCGTCGCCATCTTCTCGGCCGGCGAGGCCCTGCGCGACTACCACACCATCGAGACGGTACCGACCGCGGCCGCCCGCAACCCGCAGTCGCGCCCCGCCGCGCTGGCCGAGGCGGGGCCGCAGAAGACCAACACCACGATCACGCTCCGCGACTACCGCAGCGGGCCGCTTTACGGTGTTGCCGTCTGGGGCGGGGCGCTTGAGCCCGTTCGCGCGGCGCTCCTGCACCCGGTCTTCGCGCCCTACCTCGGGCGCAAGTCCTGTCCGCTGGCGGCCCCCCTCGCGCCGGAGATCGTCGCGGCCGGGAACCCGGAAGAGGCGCTTTCCGCGCTGCGGCTGCCGTTCTGGCGAAGGGAGGGGACCGCCTCCGTCATGGTCTCGGACGGCTGTTCCGGGGCGGCCCGGCGCGAGATCCGCCATGACACCGCCACCGACCGCCGGCTCTGGCACTTCGCCCCGCGCGAGGTGGCGGTGCTGCCGGTCGCGATCACCCCGCGGGGGGCGGCATGACGCTCTACCTCTCGCGGCTCGGCATCACGCGCGACCCCGCGGTCGCCACGCTCGGCGCGCTCCTCGACCCGGCCGAACGGGGCAGGGGGCTTGATGCCCACCACCGCCTCATCTGGTCGGCCTTCGCGGGCGACCCCGACGCGACCCGCGATTTCCTCTGGAGGGCCGAGGGCAAGGGCCGGTTCCTCACCCTGTCGCCCCGGCCACCGTCGGCCGGTATTGTCTTCGATCCGCCCGAGGTCAAGGACTTCGCCCCCGATCTTCGCCCCGGCGACCGGCTGGCCTTCACGCTCCGCGCCAATGTGACACGGACGGTCAAGACCGGCGAGATGTCGGCGAACGGGCGTCAGAAGAAGCGCCACGTCGACCTTGTGATGGACGCGCTGCCACCGCCCGGGCCGGGCCGGGCCGAAGCAAGGATGGATGCCGCACAGAGGGTGGCGGAAAGCTGGCTGGCGGGGCAGGGGGCGCGGGCCGGGTTCCGCCCGGACAGTGTAGCGGCGGGCGACTATTCGGTGACCGAGGTGCCGCGCGCCGGCGCCAAGCCCCTGCGCTTCGGCATCCTCGACCTGAGCGGCGTCCTGACGGTCACGGAACCTGCGGCTTTCCTGCCCGCCCTTGCCCATGGCTTTGGCCGCGCCAAGGCCTTCGGCTGCGGCCTCATGCTCATCCGCCGGGCCTGAGCGATGGCAACGCCCGGCCTGCCGCCGCCGAAGCCGATCCCGCTCAGGGACCGTTCATCGCTGGTCTTTGTCGAGCGGGCGCAGCTTGACGTGCAGGACGGCGCCTTTGTCGCGGTGAACGCCGATGGCACCCGCACCCATATCCCGGTCGGCGGGCTGGCGGGCCTCATGCTGGAGCCGGGCGCGCGGATCAGTCACGCCGCGGTGGCGCTCGCCGCGCGTACCGGAACCCTCATCACCTGGGTCGGCGAGGCCGGGGTCCGGCTCTATTCCGCCGGCCAGCCGGGCGGGGCGCGGGCCGACCGGCTGCTCTGGCAGGCCCGGATCGCGCTCGACCCGGCGGCGCGGCTTCGCGTGGTGCGGCGGATGTATGCGCTCCGTTTCGGCGAGGATGCGCCGCAGCGCCGCTCCATCGAGCAGCTCAGGGGGATCGAGGGTGTCCGCGTGCGTGAATCCTATGCGCTTCTCGCCCGTCAGCACGGCGTCGCGTGGAAACGGCGCAGCTACGACCCCAGGGACTGGGAGGCGGGCGACATCCCCAACCGCTGCCTCTCGGCCGCCACCGCCTGCCTGCACGGCCTGACCGAGGCGGCGGTGCTTGCCGCCGGCTACGCCCCCGCCATCGGCTTTCTGCACACCGGCAAGCCGCTGAGCTTCGTCTATGACATCGCCGATCTCTACAAGCTCGACACCGTGGTGCCCGAGGCGTTCCGCATCGCCGGCCAGCACGCGAAGGGCAAGCTCGACATGGCGCCCGACCGGGCGGTGCGCCTCGCCTGCCGCGACGCCTTCCGCCGCACCGGCCTTCTGGCGACGATCATTCCCCGGATCGAGGCGGTTCTTCAGGCCGGGGAACTGCCGCGCCCCGAACCGCCGCCCGAGGCGCTAGGCCCGGCTTTCGAGGATGACAGCCCCGGCGGCGACGAGGGCCATCGCGGATGATGGTCATCGTCGTCTCGAACGCGCCGCCCCGGCTTCGCGGACGCCTCGCCGCCTGGCTTCTTGAGGTCAGGGCAGGGGTCTTCGTCGGCGACTATTCGGCGCGGACGCGCGACCGGATCTGGGACGAGGTGGAAACGCATATCGAAGACGGCGACGCCGTGATGGTCTGGAAGGCGCCGACCGACCAGGGCTACGACTTCCGCACCGTCGGGAAGAACCGCCGGATGCCGGTGGATTTCGACGGACTGAAACTGGTGAGCTTCTTTCCCGGCAAGGACTGAATCCACCGCCGATTCTGCCGGTACGCTCTTTGACATCGTGATTTCCCTTGTGGCACAATAGCTTCCAGCAAGAGCGTTCCCCGCCCACGCGGGGATGAACCGGTCCGAACGCTGCTCGGGTAGGAGCTGGGTGTGCGTTCCCCGCCCACGCGGGGATGAACCGACGCGGCGAAGAAGTCCGAGGGCAGCACGACGGCGTTCCCCGCCCACGCGGGGATGAACCGAGGCCGATCTGTCGGCAACGCGTGACAAGTGGGCGTTCCCCGCCCACGCGGGGATGAACCGAACTCGACCATCTTGACCTTTGTAGCTTCGGAGCGTTCCCCGCCCACGCGGGGATGAACCCCGAGTGTGTGGCGGGGTTTCAAGTTGATGATCGCGTTCCCCGGCCACGGGGGGAT
>CAZRKU010000021.1:0-32171 GCA_964600685.1 uncultured Frigidibacter sp.
GCGCCTTCGCCGCCCAGCACCTTCTGCCAGGAGAAGGTGACGACATCGAGCTTGTCCCAGGGCAGGTCCATCGCGAAGGCGGCCGAGGTCGCGTCGCAGATCGTCAGGCCGGCGCGGCCCCCGGGGATCGCGTCGCCATCCGGCACCCGCACGCCCGAGGTCGTGCCGTTCCAGGTGAAGACCACGTCCCGGTTGAAATCGACGGTGGCGAAATCGACGATCCGGCCATAGTCGGCCTTCTTCACCGTCGCGTCGAGCTTGAGCTGCTTGACCACATCCGTCGCCCAGCCCGCGCCGAAGGATTCCCAGCACAGGACGTCCACCCCGCGCGGGCCAAGAAGCGACCAGAGCGCCATTTCGACGGCGCCGGTGTCGGACGCGGGCACGATCCCGATGCGGTAGCCTTCGGGCACGCCCAGAACCTCGCGCGTCAGGTCGATCGCCGCTTTCAGCTTGGCCTTGCCGACAGCGGCGCGATGCGAGCGGCCCAGGGGCGCGTCGGCGAGCAGGTCGAGCGAGAATCCGGGGATCTTGGCGCAGGGGCCGGAGGAGAAGCGCGCATTGGCCGGGCGCCGAGCCGGTTTTGTCAGGTCAGTCATACTATCCTTCCAGATATGTGCCCTTCGGTGGGGAAGGGTGTCCCGCCGCCACGCTTACGGGGCGGAAAGCGCTGGTGCAAGCGTAAAAACTGCCCTAAAGCGCCGCTTCAGGCGGAAAAAGCGACCTGCCGCGACTACGATAGGAAACAGGACCGATGTTCACCGCCACCCTGCTTGCAAACCCGATCCGCGCCGATCTTGACCGGGCGGCGGTCGAATCGCTGCGCGACGCCTGGGGCGGCGGCGCGGCGCGCTGGCTGAACCCCGGCATCGCTGCGGAATTTCCTCTGGCGGGGATGCCGGAGAACCGTTGGGCGGTCTGGGAAGGCCTGCAGGGGCTTGGCGTCGACCTCGTGGTGCAGGCCACCGCAGGGCGGCGCAAGAAGATGCTGCTGGCCGACATGGATTCGACCATGATCGGGCAGGAATGCATCGACGAGCTGGGCGACAAGGCCGGATTTGGCCCGCGCATCGCCGCCATCACCGCGCGGGCGATGAACGGTGAGCTGAACTTCGACGAGGCACTGACCGAACGGGTGGGGCTGATGAAGGGTCTGCCCACCTCCGTCATCGCCGAGGTTCTGGCCGAGCGCATCACCTATACGCCGGGGGGCGCCACGCTGATCGCGACGATGAAGGCGGACGGCGGTTATGCGGCGCTGGTTTCCGGCGGGTTCACGTCCTTCACAGGGCCGGTCGCGGCGCATCTGGGGTTCGACGAGAACCGCGCCAATGTGCTGCTGGAGGCAGAGGGCAGGCTCACCGGAGAAGTGGCGCGCCCGATCCTTGGACGCGAGGCGAAAGTGCAGGCGCTTCATGAGATCACCGCGCGGCTGGGCCTGACCGCGGCCGATGTGATCGCGGTCGGTGACGGGGCGAACGATCTGGGGATGCTGGGCATTGCCGGGGCGGGGGTGGCGCTGCACGCCAAGCCCTCGGTCGCGGCCGAGTGCGACATCCGCATCAACCACGGCGACCTGACGGCGCTGCTCTACATGCAGGGCTACGCGGCGACCGACTTCGCCTGACACCGCTCACAGCGTGCCGATCACGCCCTTTTCCGTGACCACCGCCCGCATGGGAATGTCATGGGGCTGGGGGAAGATCGTCGGCACCCGGCTGGCGGCCAACCCGATCCCGATCGGCAGGCAGCGCGCCCCGAGCGCCGCCAGCGTCCGGTCGAAATAGCCGCCGCCATAGCCCAGCCGGTAGCAGGCCGGATCATGGCCGACGACCGGGGAAAGGGCGATGTCGGGCGTTACCCAGTCGCCTTCGGCGGGGACGGGGATGTTCCAGAAGCCCCGCTCCATCTTCGCTCCGGGGAACCAGCGCCGGAACCGCAAAGGCGCGGCCCTTTCCACGACCAGCGGCAGGGCGGCAATGGCCCCGCGTGCGGCGAGCGACGCCAGCCAGGGCCTGAGATCCAGTTCGGCCTTGATCGGCCACCAGGCCGAGACGATCTTGCCGGAAAGGTCCGGCAGAAGCTGATCCAGCCGCGCCGCGATGGCGGCTCCCGCCTCCTGCCGCGCCGCGACCGACAGGGCGGCGCGTTCAGCCAGGAGCCGTGCCCGTTCGGCGGTGCGCCAGCGCGCCACATCACGCGCCTGCACCGGGTCGACTGCACCGGGCAGACCACCCCCTTCGGCGCTCAGCTCATGCAGGAAGCAGGGCGGCGAGGCGAAGGCCGGCCGGTCGTCGGGATCGTCGGAGTCAGGGGCGTGGTTCATCGGAACCCTCCTGTCATGCGCAGGCCCATGAGGCACCGCGCACGCCACAGGCGCAAGCGCCGTTACGTCACTTCCGGGTGATTTACGTCCCGAGACTGGCGAGGCGGCCCGGTAAGGGATTAGGCTTCGCCCGTTTCGGTCAGGAGGATGGCAATGACAGATATCGTGATTCTGGGCGGCGGGCGCACGGCCATCGGCGGTTTCGGCGGATCGCTTGCCGGGACCGGCCCCATCGACATCGGCACGGTGGCGGCCAAGGCGGCGCTGGAACGGTCGGGGGTGGCGCCCGAGCGGATCGGCGCGGTGGTCTTCGGCCATGTGATCAACACCGAACCGCGCGACATGTATCTGAGCCGGGTCGTGGCCATGCAGGCGGGCGTGCCCCACGGGGCGCCGGCGATGAACGTGAACCGGCTGTGCGGGTCGGGCGTGCAGGCCATCGTTTCGGCCGCGCAGGCGCTGATGCTGGGGGACACGGATTTTGCGCTGGCCGGCGGGGCGGAGTGCATGAGCCGCGCGCCCTACCTCCTGCAGGCCGCGCGCTGGGGCCAGAAGATGGGCGATACCCGCGCGCTGGACATGATGACCGGGGCGCTGACCTGCCCGTTCGGCACCGGCCATATGGGCGTGACGGCGGAAAACGTGGCGGCGGAACATGGCATCAGCCGCGCCGATCAGGACGCCTTCGCGCTGGAAAGCCAGGCGCGCGCCGCGCGCGCCATCGCCGAAGGGCGGTTCAGGGACCAGATCGCGCCGGTCGAGATCAGCGCGCGCAAGGGGCCGGTCCTGTTCGAGGTCGACGAACATCCCAAGGCGACGGACCTTGTGGCCCTGGCCGGGCTGAGGCCGGTGTTCCAGAAGGACGGGACGGTCACGGCCGGAAACGCGAGCGGCATCAACGACGGGGCGGGCGCGCTGGTCCTGGCGCGGGCCGGGGCGGCGAAAGCGGCGGGTCTGACGCCGCGCGCCCGGATCGTCGGTCATGCGGTCGCGGGCGTGCGGCCCGAGGTGATGGGCATCGGTCCGGTTCCCGCCGTGCGGGCGCTGCTGGCGCGGACCGGCCTGAGGGCCGACGATTTCGACGTGATCGAATCGAACGAGGCTTTCGCGGCGCAGGCGCTCGCCGTGTCGAAGGAACTCGGCCTTGACCCGCGACGGGTCAACCCCAACGGCGGCGCCATCGCGCTGGGCCATCCGGTGGGGGCAACCGGCGCGATCATCACCGTGAAGGCGCTTTACGAACTGGAACGGACGGGCGGCAGGTTCGCCCTGATCACCATGTGCATCGGCGGCGGTCAGGGCATCGCGCTGGCGATCGAGCGGGTCTGACACGTCGGGCGAAAGATAGGCCCCCGGCGACGGGCCGGGGGCCAGGTTCATCACAATCGGCAGGCGTCGCCGCCGTCCTCAGGCCTCAAGCGTCTCGACCGCCTTCGCCTCGACCAGATCGGGGCGGGCGATCTCGATCCGGCGGGGTTTCAGCGCCTCGGGCACTTCGCGCACCAGGTCGATATGCAGCATCCCGTCGGCATGGGTCGCACCCGACACGCGCACATGATCGGCCAGCGCGAAGCGCCGGTCGAAGGCGCGGGTGGCGATGCCGCGATGCAGGTAGGTGCGCGGGGCCTCGGCGGCAGGTCTGCGGGCCGACACCGAAAGCGCGCCCTCCTTCACCTCGACCGTCAGGTCATCGGCGGCAAAACCGGCCACCGCGATCGAGATGCGATAGGCATTCTCGGCGGTCTTCTCGATATTGTAGGGCGGATAGGCGGGTTGGGCCACATCGGTGGTCAGCGCCCGGTCCATCAGATCGGCGATCCGGTCAAAGCCGACGGTCGCACGGTAAAGCGGGGAAAAATCGTAGGTTCGCATGGGTCATCCTCCATCGAGCGATGCTGGGGCCCGTCCCGAAAGGGGCACGGGCGGGGTTGCAAGGCCGGGCCCTTGCTGGCACCCGGCAGGAGTGATCTGGGATCGGATTTGCCCGATTTCAAGCCCGGGCCGGTCGACTCACGGCTTGACGAACTTCGCCCCGGTTCCGGTGCTGCCCATGCCGATCTGCGGCATGGCGCTCATCACCTTGGCGCCGACTTTCGGGCCGGGCGCGGTCGGGTCGAGGGCGGCGCGCAGTTCCTGCAGGGGCTCGTTGATCTGCGCGCCCAGCGCCACAGGGCGACCGTCAAGTTCCGCCTTGGCCGAAACCACCGACACGATTTCCGGCAGCCCGCTTTGCAGGCTGAAGATCGGCGCGCCCGAGGATCCGAAATCGACCGAACAGGAAAAGACCGTCATGCCGGGCTGCGGGCCGATCACCTGGCAGCTTTCCTGCAGCGACGGCGAGTCGGCCCGGTCGAAGGCGTAGGACACGACCTCGACCTTGTCGTCGGTTGCGGGGTCGGAGCCGACGGCGAAGGGCTGAACGTTGGCAAGCCGGATCGGCTGATCCAGCCGCAGAAGCGCCAGATCATAGGGCACCCCCGCCACATTCTGCGGCCCGACATATTGATAGGACGGATGCGCCACCGCCTGGCGCACGCCGCGATAGGCGACCGCCCGGCCGTTGCGCCAGCCTGCGAGAAACTTGAACTCCTCGGGCGCATAGGCGGTCAGCCTGTCGGGATCGAAGAGGCAATGCGCCGCCGTGAGCACCAGATCGGGCGCGATCAGCGTCCCGGTGCAGAAGCCGCGCCCGGCAATGTCGATGCGCCCGACCGCTTCCCAGCCGCGCGTCTGGTCGGCGGTTTCCAGGGCGGTCAGCCCGGAATCCTGCGCCGCAACGACAGCAGGCCAAAGGGCCAGCATCAGCCCGGTGATCAGGTGGCGCATCATTCACTCCGTCGTCACCGCGCCGCAATAGCGGGTGGCTGCGGCAAGAATATGACGCGTGGCGCACGCGGGTTCAACGGTGCGCGAGCGCGGGTGGTCGTGGCCCGCCCGTCGCCCAGTCGATCAGCTCGACCGTATGCAGGACCGGAATGCCGGTGCCCGACCCGATCTGCATCATGCAGCCGATGTTGCCCGCCGCGATCACATCCGGGCGGCGCGCCTCCAGCGTCTCGACCTTGCGCCGTTTCAGTTCCGCCGACAGGTCCGGCTGCAACAGATTGTAGGTCCCCGCCGACCCGCAGCAAAGATGGCTGTCGGCAGGCTCCACCACCTCAAACCCCATGGCCGCGAGAAGCGCCTTGGGCGCTGTCCTGATCTTCTGCCCATGCTGCAGCGAACAGGCCGCGTGATAGGCGATCCGCAGGGACTCCGGCGCCCGGCCCTGCGGCTGAAGCCGCTCCAGAAGTTCGCTCACATCGCAGGCCAGCCCCGCCACCTGCGCGGCATCGGCGGCGAGCGGGTCGGTGCGGAACATGTGGCCGTAGTCCTTCACCACCGTCCCGCAGCCCGAAGTGTTGATGACGATCGCATCAAGACCGGTGCCCCGCGCCTCGGCCATGAAGGCGCGGATGTTGGCGGCGGCGGCGGCATGGGCCTCGGCCGCGCGCCCCATGTGATGGGTGAGCGCCCCGCAGCAGCCCGCGCCCCTGGCCACCACGACCTCGCATCCCAGCCGCGTGAGCAGCCGGATGGTCGCGTCATTGATGTCGGTGTTGATCGCTCTCTGCGCACAGCCGGTCATCAGCGCGACCCGCATCCGGCGCGGAGCGGTGGCAGGAAAGATCTGCGGATCGTCATTGCGGCTGACCGGCGGGAGGCGGGCGGGGACCATGGCCAGCATCGCCCTCAGCCGCGCATCCGGCAGGAACCGCGCGAAGGGCCGGACGATCTTCGCCCCCAGAAGCGCCAGCCGGAAGCGCCCCGGCCGCGGCAGGATCTTCGCCAGCAGCCAGCGCAGCAGCCGGTCCGACAGGGGCCGGCGATAGGTCGCCTCGATATGGGCGCGAGCGTGGTCGACCAGATGCATGTAGTGCACGCCCGACGGGCAGGTCGTCATGCAGGCCAGGCAGGACAGGCAGCGGTCGACATGCTTCACTGTCCGCGCGTCGGCGGGCCGTCCGCTTTCCAGCATATCCTTGATCAGGTAGATGCGGCCGCGCGGGCTGTCGAGTTCATCGCCCAGCACCTGATAGGTCGGGCAGGTCGCGGTGCACATGCCGCAATGCACGCAGGCGCGCAGGATCTCGTTCGCGCGGGCGATGCCGGGGTCTTTCAGCTGGCCTTCGGTGAAAAACGTCTGCATGGTTCAGCCCATCAGCCCCGGATTGAGAATGCCGCGCGGATCGAAACGCGCGCGCAGGCCCGCCGAAAGTGCCGCCACCGCAGGCACTTCGGGCTCAAACCGCCGCAGGCGCGCACGGGTGTCCGCCCCGGCCCGGATCAGCGTCGCATGGCCCCGGCAGGGGGCCGCCAGGGCGCGTGCATCCGTCCCTTCGGGCGTGAGTACCCACAAAAGCCCGCCGCCCCAGTCCATCAGCACCTCCCCCCCGAGCCGCGCCGCCAGCGCGGGCGCGTCGGACGGCACCGTCGCAAAGCGCCAGACGTCGCCGGACCGGCCATGGAAGGACTGGACGTCCCGCACCGCCCGCCAGAGCGCGGCACTCGCCGCCCCCTCGTTCAGATCGGTTGCGCCGAAGGGCCTCAGCAAGTCGGAAAGCCGCCCGGCCCGATAGGTCACCGATCCGGCGAACCCTTCGAACCGCAGCGCCACCCGGCCGTCGGCCAGCCGCGCCGCGCCCGAAACCTCATAGGGCGACCCGAGCGCCGCCGCCATCGCCGCCGCCGCGCGGTCGGGCGCAAGCCCCGGCAGGATCAGCGTCGCCTCCGCCTCCGGCACCGGCAGAACCTTCAGCGCCACTTCGGTGAGAACCCCGAGCGTGCCCCAGCTTCCCGCCATCAGCTTCACGAGGTCATAGCCGGTGACGTTCTTCATCACCCGCCCGCCGTTGCGCACGACCGCGCCGGTGCCGTCGACGAACCGCACGCCCAGAAGCGCATCGCGCGCCGCCCCGGCCTGCACCCGCCGGGGGCCGGAGATATTGGCGGCAATCACCCCGCCGATGGTCGGCGCGCCTTCGGTTCCCAGAAGTCCGCGCCAGTCGGCAGGCTCGAAGGCCAGCCGCTGCCCCTCGTCCGCCAGCACCTGCTCCACTTCGGACACGACCGTGCCCGCCCTGACCACCAGTGTCAGCGCCCCCGGCTCATGAAGCGCCACGCCCGACAGGCCCGACAGATCGACCAACTCGCCCGGCAGCGCGGCCCCGCGCGTGCCACCGCCCCGCACGCAAAGCGGCCCGGATGCCCCGGCCACCAGTTCGGCCAGTTCTTCTTCGCCGGTGACCTTCACTGCCTTGCCTTCACTCTGGTTCAAATATCCTCGGGGGGTCCGGGGGGCAGACAGCCCCCCGCGCACGACATCTCAACTCGCCCGCCGCCCGGCACTCGCCGCCAGCGGAAAGACCTTCGCCGGGTTCAGAAGCCAGGCGGGATCGAACACATCCTTCACCCGCATCTGCGCCTCCAGATCAGCCGCGCCATACTGCTCGCCCATCAGGTCGCGCTTTTCCACCCCCACCCCATGTTCGCCGGTCAGGCAGCCCCCGACCGCGACACAGAGTTTCAGGATCTCCGCGCCGAAGGCCTCGCACTTTTCCAGATCGCCCGGCTTGTTGGCATTGAAGAGGATCAAGGGATGCATGTTGCCGTCGCCCGCGTGAAAGACGTTTGCCACATCCAGGCCGGACTCCCGGCTCATCTCGCCGATGCGCCTCAGCACATGCGGCAGCGCCGACACCGGGATCGTGCCGTCCAGACACATGTAGTCATTGATCCGGCCCATCGCCCCGAAGGCCGACTTGCGGCCCAGCCAGATCCGGGCGCTTTCCGCCTCTGACCGGCTTTCGCGCAGTGCGACCGGGTGATGCCGCCGGGCGATGTCGGTGATCAGGCGCAGCTGTTCGTCGATCTCGGCCGGGCTGCCCTCGACCTCGATGATCAGCAGCGCCTCGCAATCGGGATAGCCCGCAGCGGCAAAATCCTCGCAGGCGCGGATGCAGGGCCGGTCCATGAATTCGATGGCCACCGGCAGGACACCGGCACGGATGATGTCGGCGACGCAGGCCCCCGCCACCTCGCTCGCGGCAAAGCCGATCAGCACCGGCCGCGCGCCTTCGGGTTTGGGCAGGATGCGCAGCGTCGCCTCCGTCACCACGCCCAACTGTCCCTCCGACCCGCAGATCACGCCCAGAAGGTCCAGCCCGCCCGCGTCCGGCCATGGCCCGCCGATCTCCACCACCTCGCCCGCCATGGTCACCAGCGTGACGCCCAGCAGGTTGTTGGTCGTCACCCCGTATTTCAGGCAATGCGCGCCGCCCGAGTTCATCGCGATGTTGCCGCCGATCGCGCAGGCGAGCTGGCTCGAGGGGTCGGGGGCGTAAAAGAACCCCTCGCTCTCGACCGCACCGGTGACGGACAGGTTCGTCCGCCCGGCCTCGACCCGGATGAAGCGGTTGGCGAAATCCACCTCCAGCACCCGGTTCATCCGCGCCAGCCCCAGGATCACCGCATCCGCCGTCGGCAGCGCCCCCCCGGAAAGCGAGGTGCCGGCGCCGCGCGGCACCACCGGCACGCCTTCCGCAGAGCAGATCTTCAGCACGGCGGCCACTTCCGCCGTCGTGCGGGGCAGGATCGCGGCCAGGGGCGGGCAGCGATAGGCGGACAGCCCGTCGCATTCATAGGCGCGGGCTTCCGTCGGATCGTCGATCACCGCGTCGGAGGGCAGGACGGACCGCAGCCGCGCCGTGATCCGCGCCTTTTGCGAAAGCACATGCGGATTCGGACGCGGCATGTCCATGGCACCCTCCATTTGGTAAAAAGATATTACCGCTTTAATTGGTTGGCAAGCAGAACCGGCGCGGGCAAGATGGCTGCATGCCTTGGCCAGCCGTTCTTGCCGAACTGACACGCCTCGACGCCCTCGCGTTCGGGTTCTTCATCGCCAGCTGGCTGGCGATCGGCTGGCTGACCGAACATCCGCCCGCGCGGCGCCCTTCCGTCAGCCACTTGATGAAGGGCTATCGCCGGGACTGGATGGTGCAGTTCGTCACCCGCCAGCCCCGCATCTTTGACGCCACCATCGTCGACAGTCTCAGGCAGGGAACAAGCTTCCTGGCGTCCGCCTGCCTCATCGCGATCGGGGGCGGCGTGGCGCTCATGGGCAACGCCGACCGGCTGCAGGGGCTGGCGAATGACCTGACGCTTGCCGGTGAGGCGACCGGGATGATCCAGGCAAAAATCCTGCTCGTCGTCCTCTTCGTGACCAATGCCATGCTCAAACTCATCTGGTCGCACCGCCTGTTCGGCTATTGCGCGATCCTGATGGCCGCCGTGCCGAACGATCCGACGGACCCGGCCGCGCTTCCGCGCGCCCTTCAGGCGGCGGAGATCAACATCCATGCCGCGAAGAACTTCAACAAGGCGTTGCAATCCATCCATTTCGCGCTGGCGGCCCTCGGCTGGCTGCTCGGGCCGATGTTCCTGATTGCCGCGACGGCGGCAACTTTAAGCGTGACCTGGCGGCGAGAATTTGCTTCCTTCTCGCGCAGGGCACTTCTCGACAACCTTGCCCGCGGCAGTGATGCCTGAATCACTGGCGGCGCAGCAGCGGCAAACTCCCGAAATGAGGCGGTGATTCCCGGCATTCGTGGGTGCGCTCGGCTTTCCGACGTTCGTCTGGGGCGTCGCCACAACCTGGACATTTTTCCGAACCGTCAGATCAAGCGCGGGCTGGTGGGAGTCAACGCCCTGACCAATCTGGAGCACGGAGTGCTGCCGCTCAATCTCCCGGACCGGCACCGGGCAGGACAAAACCCGGTCCGGCCGCGACCTGTGCGCCCTCGCCCAGCGGTGACCGGCTGCCGATCACCGGCGGCTTCCACTTCCGGCAGGACATCTGCCCGCAGTTCGGCTGCGTGGCCTACCTCATGACGCCCGAGGACGAGAGCGGGATTGGTTCAATCCGAGCCGCCTGGACGGGTCAAGGCGCCTCCGCTCCCGCGGCGGGGGAGCGAGCCGCACCTGGCGAGCGTTTCAGTCTGAGGTGATCACACCTTTCCGGACGGCTGGGCGCGCCGCCTCCGCCCCTCGACGATCCAGCCGGCCAGCACCAGCCCCGCCGCCAGCGCCAGCCAGACCCAGTCGGGCAGCAAGGGTTCGAGCCTGAGGTCGGCGACCCGGTAGGCCCCGCGCGGGGTGATGCCGATCCAGCCCCGGCCGCTGGCCGGGCGCCCCGCCCGCACGATGCGCACGTCGGGTGTGCCCGCCTCGATCCGGACAAACCCGCCGTTGGTGGGCGTGATCGCGGCTTTCAGCCGCTTGGTCGAGGCGACCGCATCGTCAAACTCGCGCGGGCTGGCGGGGCCAAGCGCGAAGACCCGCTCCAGATCACCCTCCTTCATCCGGTAAAGGCCCATGGCGGGCGGGGTCCAGACCGTGCTGTAAAGGCCGGGGCGCTCTTGATCGAGGGGCAGCTTCACCCCGGCCCCGTCCGGGCCGGTCACGGTCACTTCACGCGGGCCGGGCGTCATGGTGCGCCGGGTGATCGTCACCTTGTCACCCAGAATCGCGGCGCTCAGCGCCTCCTCCTCCAGCTCGGGTTCCTTCATCATCCAGTGGGCCAGCCGGCGCAGGAGTTCCTGCTGCGGGCCGCCGCCTTCGAATCCCCGGCTCCAGAGCCAGGCCTGATCGGAGGCCAGAAGCGCCACGCGTCCCTCGCCCTCGCGGTTGACGATCAGAAGCGGCTTGCCCCCCGGCGCCTCCATCAACACCTGGCCGCGCACGTCGGCCACATCGACATAACGCATCCAGCGGCCCCAGGGCGGGGGGGCGCCGGTCGCCCCGGCGACCGGAACAGGGGCACCTTCGGGCCGGTCCAGCCCTTCGGTCACCGGATGGCGCTGCCCAAGGTCGGACAAGCCGGGCGTGAAGGCCCCTTCGGTGACGCGCGTGGTGGGCGCGGCGGGCAGGATGTCGCCCACGCCGGAAAAATAGATGCTTTCGACCGAGGCGTACTCCGGCCCTGCCGCCACCAGAACCGCGCCGCCACCCAGAACATAATCGCGGATGTTGTCGAGATATTCCGACGGCAGAAGCCCGCGCAGCGGATAGCGGTCGAAGATGATCAGGTCGAATTCCGTGATCTTGTCGACGAAAAGCTCCCGCGTCGGAAAGGCGATCAGCGCCAGTTCGTCAACCGGCACGCCGTCGTCCTTTTCCGGCGGTCGCAGGATGGTGAAATGCACCAGATCGACCGCACTGTCGGACTTCAGAAGGTTGCGCCAGGTGCGCTCCCCGGCGTAAGGCTCGCCCGAAATGAGCAGCACCCTGAGCCGGTCGCGCACCCCGTTGATCTGGACGACGGCCAGATTGTTGCGGTCGGTCAGTTCGCCCGCCGTGCTGGCCAGCGTGAACTGCACCACATTCTGTCCCGCGTGGTCGAGGGTCAGCGGCAGCTCCAGATCACTGTTGACCGGCACCTGGTAGGTCTGGGCCGGGCCGCCGTCGATGGCAATGGAAAGCGCAACCTCCCGCCCCGTCTCCGCCTCCGGCATGGCCCCCTGTTCGTCGATCCTGAGGCCGATCTTCATCTCCTGCCCGATGATGCCGAAGGCGGGCGCGGTGGTGATCTTCAACCGCCGGTCCCAGTCCGCAGCCTTGCCGGTCAGAAGCACATTGACCGGCGCCGGACTGTCGAGGGCCAGCCCTTCGTCATGGACCTGACCGTCGGTGATCAGGACCGCCCCGGCGACGCGGTTCCGCGGTTCCTCGGCCAGGGCGCGGGCCAGCGCGGTCAGGACAAGCGATCCTTCGTCGTCAGGCGCGTCCCCCACCGTGATCCGCCGCACCTCGGTGTCCGGCAGGGCCGCCAATCCGGCCTCGACGGCGCTGAGCGCGGCGGCATTCTGCGCGGGCCGGTCGGCCAGCGACTGGCTGGCGCTTTGATCGGTGACGACCAGCACGATGTCCTTCAGCGGTTCGCGGGTTTCGTTTCTGAGCGACGGGTCCGCAAGGGCCGCAAGCAACGCGAGGGCCGCACCCGCGCGCCACCAGGTCCCGCGCAGCCCATACCAGAGGCCCATCGAAAGGGCGGCGAGGGCCAGCCCGGCAAGCAGCGCCAGCAGGGGCCAGGGCAGGATCGGCTGAAGGAGGAGATCGCCGCTGATCATTGCCCCAGCCTTTCCAGAAGGTCGGGCACATGGACCTGATCGGATTTGTAGTTTCCGGTCAGCACATACATCACCAGGTTGACGCCGAACCGATAGGCGACCTCGCGCTGGCGGTCACCCGCAATGCCGCGCCCGACCGGATAAAGCGGCGCGCCACCCTCGTCGGTCGCCCAGGCCGCCGCCCAGTCGTTGCCACCGATCACCACTGGCGACACGCCGTCATTGAGGTTGCGGAAGGGCATGCCCTCGGCCTGTTCGGCATCGGGGGGCGCGGCCTCGATCCAGATCGTGCGGCTGGTGTAACGGCCGGGAAAATCCTGAAGCAGGTAGAAGCTGCGGGTCAGGACGTGGTCGGATGGCAGCGGCTCCAGCGGCGGAATGTCAAGCAGCGCCGCGATCTCCCGCAAGCGCCGCCCTTCGGGGGTCAGGCTGTTGCCGCCGGCCGCCAGGTCGGCGTCGCGGGTGTCGAACAGGATCATGCCGCCGGTCTTCAGGAACCGGTTCAGCTTGCGGTAGGCCTCGACCGAGGGGGTGGGCTGGTCTGGCGTCACCGGCCAGTAGAGGAAGGCGAACACCGACAGATCGTCCTTTTCCAGATCGACCGCCATCGGCGCGCCCGGTTCGACCGAGGTGCGTTGCGTCAGAACCGACGACAGGCCCACCAGACCGGACTGCGCCATCTGGTCGATCCGCGCATCGCCGGTCAGCACATGGCCCAGCACCATTCCGCCCGCAGCCGTGATCAGGCGTTCCTCGTCGGCGGGCGGCGGCTGGGTCTGGCCATGGGCGGGCGGCGCCATGAAAGGCAGGGTCAGGCCGAGAAGCAGCAGCGGCAGGGCGGCACGGGCGGGCCGGGCAATGCGCCCGGAAAGCGCGAGCGTCACCAGCAGATCGGCCAGGAGCAGCAAGAGCGCCAGGCCCAGCGCCCAACCCTTGAGCGGCAGCGCGGTTGCCTCTTCCAGCCCCTCGACCACCACCTCCGCCGGCCACTCGGCCGCCTGAAGGCGGCGGCCGGGCGCGATCACATTCACCGCAAGCGTCCGGTCGGCGCTGTCGTAAAGACCGGGCGGCATGTCGGGGCCGACCTGCCCACCCGCGATCCGCGCGCCTTCCACCCCGGCGACCGCCGCCGCGGGCGCCAGGATGCCGTAGGCATCCATCACCCGCCGCGCCGACCAGACCGTGCCGGCCAGATCGGCGGCCTCGGGCCGGGCGGCGCGGCTCGACACCGCCAGACGGTCGAGCATGATCACGAAAAGTCCCGAGATCGGCAGGTTCGACCAGTCGGCGCTGGCGCTGACATGGAACAGAACCACCTGCCCCGCCCCGAGTTCGGCACGCGTGACCAGGGGCGTGCCATCGTCGAGCGCGGCAATGGTGCGCGCCGCCAGATCGGGCGATGGCTCGGCCAGAACCTGCGTTGTCACCGTCACCTCCGCCGGGACCGGCAGGCCATGGAAGGGCGATCCGTCGGGGAAAGGCGCAATGGCGCGCGGCGCCCCCCAGCTCATCGTGCCGCCGGCCGCGCGGCCCCCGGGGCGCAGCGTCACCGGCAAGAGCGGATCGGTCATCCCCTCCGGCCCGATCCCTGCCGCCAGACGCGGCCCCGCGAAGCGCACCAGCAGGCCGCCTTCGTCCACCCAGTCGGCCAGCGCGTCGGCATCCTCGGACGGCAGTTGGGCAACATCGGCCAGAATGATCACATCGGGCGCAGCGGGAAGAACCTCGGCCAGATTGCCCTCGATCAGGTCGGCATCGTTCTTCAGGGCCTGACGCAGGTAGTGGAGGGGTGACAGAAGCTCCAGCCCCTCCTGCGGCGCGGCGGAGCCGACCAGCGCCACCTTGCGCCGTTTCAGCCCGTCATCGGCCAGCGCCACCGCGCCCGCCGAAGCCTCCCCCGCGATCTGCAGCCGGGTCACGCGATTGCGCAATTCGGCGGGCAGATCGAAAAGCAGTTCGCGGCTGGGGGCGCCCGCCGCCAGATCGACCGTCTCGCGCGCCACCTCGCGCTCGATCCCCGCCGGGTCGAGGCCCATGACAATGACCTGCACGCCTGACCGGGCCAGCCCGCGCGGGTTCAGGACCGGCACCTTGACCTTGCCGCCTTCCACCGCCACGGACCCGAGCGCCAGTACCGGCCGCGCCCCCAGCAGCACCGTCACCCCGCCCCGCGCCATCAGCGCTGCAAGCAGATCGGCCCGCCCGGCCCGGTCCAGCCCGTCAGCCAGCCAGAGGGTCTCAAACTTGCCTTCCGGCAAGGTCTTGACCAGCGCCCGCAGGCGCGTGGCCTGCGGTTCCCATGGGGCGGGGGCAAGGGCCGCGATCCGGTCGGCAAGCCCTTCGCCGCCCGTGAAAACCGGCGCATCGGCCTGGGCGTCGGACAGGTTGACGAAGGCAACGGGACGCCCGCCGCGCTGCGCCTCATCCAGCGCAACCGCCAGACGGTCGCGCCGCGCGGGCCAGTCGGCCGCATCGGCCCAGCCCGCGTCGGCCAGGATCAGGAGCGGCCCCTGCCCCGTCACCCGCTGGTCGGGATTGAGGACCGGACCGGCAAAGCCAAGAATGACGAGCGCGAACGCCAGAACCCTGAGGATCAGCAGGAGCAGCGGCGTGCGCGCCGCGGCGCTGTCGCGATCCTCAAGCCCGAAGAGAAGCACGATCCCCGGAAAGCGCCTGAGGATCGGCGCGGGCGGGATCACCCGCAGCAAAAGCCACAGGACCGGCAGCGCCAGCAACGCCCAAAGCAGCGCGGGCGTGGCAAAACCCAGGACACCGGCCAGAAGGGTCACGCCCGCCCCCCGATCACCGTGTAAAGCCACAGGAGCGCGGGCAGGGCGGCGGCATCGGTGCGGTGGGTCAGAAAGGCCCAGCCCGTCTGCCGCGCCAGCGCCTGAAGCTGGTCGCGCCGTTCCGCCAGCCGGTCGAGGTAGCGGGCACGCAGTCCGCCCGCCTCCTTCGTCTCGTGCCGGTCCGCGCCGGTCATGCTTTCAAAAAGCGTCCGGCCGGCGAAGGGAAAATCCTCCTCCGCCGGGTCGAGAACCTGCAGAAGCGCGCCCCGCACCCCGCGATCCGCCGCCGCATGAACGGCTTCGGACAGGGCCAGGGCCGGGCCGAAGAAATCCGACAGGAAGACCGCGCGCGCCCCGGCGGCAAAGGCCGCTGCCGTCGCGGCGCTGATCGGGGCGGCATTGGCCACCGGCCCGTCAAGCGCGGTTGCGATCCGGCCAAGCTGCACCTGACCGCCCTGCGGCGGCAAAAGGCCGGCAAGCCCGATCCGCTCGCCCCCCCGTTCCAGCAAGATCGCCGTGGCAAGCGCCAGAAGCCCCGCCCGCCCGGCCTTTTCCGGCAGACCGGGGCGCGAAGCGAAGCGCAGCGAGGGCGAAGGGTCCACCCAAAGCATCACCGTCTGCGCCGCCTGCCATTCATGTTCGCGCAGATAATGCTGGTCCGACCGGGCGGAGCGGCGCCAGTCGATCCGCCGCGCCTCGTCCCCCGCCGTGGCGGGGCGATATTGCCAGAATTCGTCGCCCAAGCCCGCGCGCCGGCGGCCATGCGCGCCCAGTTGCAGCGCCGCGGCCAGATGGCGTGCCTCGGCCAGAAGCGGCGGCAGATGCGCGGCCAGCCCCTCGGCCGCGGGGCGAAGACCACCCCCGCCCGATGGCACGGCCTGAGGGCCTGTCATGCCGCCTCCTGCCGCAACACCTCGCGCGAGACCCGGGCGATCAGGCCGCCCAGGCTTTCGCCCCGCGCCCGCGCCGCGAACGAAAGCGCCATCCGGTGCGACAGGACCGGCCCGGAAAGCGCCGCCACATCGGCCAGCGACGGCGCCAGCCGCCCGGCCAACAGCGCCTCAGCCCGCACGGCCAGCATCAGCGCCTGCGCCGCGCGCGGCCCCGGCCCCCAGCTGATCGCCGCACGGACCGGGGCTGTCGCCTCTGCCGCCTCGGGCCGGAAGGCACGCACCAGATCAAGGATCGCCTCGACGATCTTTTCGCCGACCGGCATCCGCCGCAGCACCTGCTGCGCGGCCAGGAGCCCGGCCGCATCGAAGATCGGCGACAGCACCGCATTCACCGTGCCGGTCGTGGCCATCAGGATGTCACGCTCGGCCGCGCGTTCGGGATAGTCCACGTCGATCTGCACGAGGAACCGGTCAAGCTGCGCTTCGGGCAGGGGATAGGTGCCCTCCTGCTCGATCGGATTCTGGGTGGCAAGCACATGGAAAGGCCGCCCCAGCGCCCGATGCCGCCCCGCCACCGTCACCTGGCCTTCCTGCATCGCCTGCAACAGCGCCGACTGGGTGCGCGGGCTGGCGCGGTTGATCTCGTCCGCCATCAGAAGCTGGCAGAAGATCGGCCCTTCGATGAAGCGAAAGGCCCGCGCACCGTCCGCCGCAGTCTCAAGCACTTCGGAGCCGAGGATATCGGCGGGCATCAGATCGGGCGTGAACTGCACGCGCCCGGTCGACAGGCCCATCACCTGCCCCAGACTGTCGACAAGCATGGTCTTGCCCAGCCCCGGCACACCGACCAGAAGCCCGTGCCCGCCACACAGAAGCGCGGTCATGGCAAGATCTACCACGCGGGGCTGGCCGATAAACCTCCGGGAAATCATGGCCTTGGCCTCGGCCAAGCGGTCGCCCAGCGCTTCGATGTCGCGCACCAGATCGGCGTTCTCGGCCATGACAGAATTCCTTTCCTTTGATAGTTCCAGCATAAAGGCAGAATATCAGCCTGACACCAATGGTGAAAAACCGGAAGGACACTTGATCGTGAAGCCCTCGGCGGAAAACATCGCAGCCGCAGCCAAGGCCGCCGGCAAGAAGGGACCGCCACCCGTGCATCTGTGGCATCCGCCCTTCTGTGGCGATCTGGATATGGAAATCCGCCGCGATGGCACCTGGTGGTATCTCGGCACGCCGATGGGGCGGATGGGGCTGGTGAAGCTCTTCTCCTCGATCATCCGCAAGGACGGTGACGATTATTTCCTGGTGACGCCGGTGGAGAAGGTCGGCATCCGCGTGGTGGACGCCCCCTTCGTCGCCACCGACTTCCGGGCGGAGGGCACGGGGCACGGCCAGATCCTGACCTTCGTTACCCACGTCGACGACGAAGCCGCCGCGGGCCCCGATCATCCGATCCGCGTGGTGCGTGATCCGGTAACCGGCGAACCCTCGCCCTACATCCATATCCGCGCCAATCTGGAGGCGCTGATCGACCGCAAGACCTTTTACCGGATCATCGACCTGTGCGTGCACGAGACGCATCAGGGCGAAAGCTGGTTCGGCCTCTGGTCCTGCGGCACCTTCTTCCCGATCATCCCCTCGGCGGAACTGCCCTGATGCCGCGCTTCGTCGCGAACCTCACGCTGCTTTTCACCGAACTGCCGCTGATGGAACGGTTCGCCGCCGCCAGAGAGGCGGGGTTCGAGGGGGTGGAGGTTCTGTTCCCCTATGACGAAGGCGCCCAAGCCATGCGCGACCAGATCGTGATGAACGGGCTGACCTTCGTCTTGCAAAACACCCCGCCGCCGAACTGGACCGGGGGCGAGCGGGGTTTTGCCGCCGTGCCGGGGCTGGAGGATCGCTTCCGCAAGGACTTCGACCGGGCACTGCGTTTCGCCGGCGTGCTGAAACCTCAGGTCATTCATGTAATGGCGGGCGCGACCGATCACCCGGACGCCCGCGCGACCTTCGTTCAGAACCTGAAATGGGCCGCCGCCCGCGTACCCGAACGCCGCCTGACGATCGAGCCGATCAACCGGCACGACATGCCGGGGTATTGGCTGGCGGACTTCGGCCTGGCCGCCGACATTCTCGACGAAGTCGGCGCGCCGAACCTGTCGCTGCAGTTCGACGCCTACCATGCGCACCGGATCACCGGCGATGCGCTGGCCACCTGGGCGCGCCACGGCCATCGCGCCGCCCATGTCCAGATCGCGGGTTTTCCCGGCCGCCACGAACCGGCGGGCGGAGAGATCGACTATCCGGCCTTCCTCGCGCGGCTCGACGCCGACAGCTACGCGGGCTGGGTGTCGGCCGAATATCATCCGGTCGGCGAAACCGCGGCGGCCCTCGGCTGGCTGCGGGGCTGACCATCGCCACGGCAAGGCGGGCGCCCACTGACGGCCGGATCGGCGCGTCGGCACCGCCCCTCAATGCGCCTCGGCCCAGTTCGCGCCCTGCCCGGCATCGACGGTCAGCGGCACCTCGAGATGGACGGCCGGATGGGCGGCACCCTCCATCACCTCTTTCGCTACCGCCACGAGCTGGTCGACCGAGCCTTCCTCGACCTCGAACAGAAGTTCGTCATGGACCTGCAAAAGCATGGTGGCGGGCAGGCCGGCGATGGCTTTCGGCATGCGGATCATCGCGCGGCGGATCACATCCGCCGCCGCCCCCTGGATCGGCGCGTTGATCGCGGCACGGCGGGCGAAACCGGCGGTCGGCCCCCTGGAATTGATCTCGGGCGTATGGATCTTGCGGCCGAACAGCGTCTGGACGAATCCGTTCGCCTTGGCGAAGGCAACCGTCCGCTCCATATATTCCCTGATCCCCGGAAACCGCTGGAAATAGGTGTCGATGAAGGCCTGCGCCTCGGCGCGCGGGATGCGGAGGTTGCGGGCCAGGCCAAAACCGGAAATCCCGTAGATCACCCCGAAATTGATCGCCTTGGCCCGGCGGCGCACCATCGGGTCCATCCCCTCGACCGGCACGCCGAACATCTGGCTCGCGGTCATCGCATGGATGTCGATCCCCTGGCGGAATGCTTCCTTCAGCGCCGGAATATCAGCGACATGGGCGAGGATCCGCAGTTCGATCTGGCTGTAATCGAGGCTCACGAGCCGCATCCCCGGCCCCGCGACGAAGGCCTCGCGGATCTTGCGGCCCTCGTCGGAGCGCACCGGAATATTCTGCAGGTTCGGGTCGGTCGAGGCGAGCCGCCCGGTGTTCGCGCCCGCGATCGAATAGGAAGTATGGACGCGGCCCGTGTCGGGATGGACATGATCCTGCAGCGCGTCGGTATAGGTGGACTTCAGCTTGGAAAGCTGGCGCCAGTCCAGCACCCGCGCCGCAAGGTCGGACGGCAGGCCAAGTTCCACATTCCCGGCGATATCTTCCAGCACATCGGCGCCGGTCGCGTAGGCCCCGGTCTTGCCCTTCTCGCCGCCCGGCACCTGAAACCTGTCGAACAGGATCTCGCCCAGTTGCTTGGGGCTGCCCACGTTGAAGGGCTGGCCCGCCAGTTCCTGAATCTCGGCCTCGAGTCCGGCCATCTTCTGGGCAAAGGCGTTCGACATGCGCGACAGGACGGATTTGTCCACCCGGATGCCCGCCATCTCCATGTCGGCCAGGACCGGCACCAGCGGCCGTTCCAGCGTCTCGTAGACCGTGGTCACCCGCGCGCGGTGCAGGTCGGGCTTGAACGCCCGCCACAGGCGCCGCGTCACGTCCGCATCTTCGGCCGCATATTTCACCGCATCGTCGATGGCGACCTGATCGAAGGTGCGCTGCGCCTTGCCGCTGCCCAGCAGCGATTTGATCGCTATGGGCTGATGGCCCAGATAGCGCTCCGACAGGCCGTCCATGCCGTGATTGTGCAGGCCCGAATACATGGCGTAGGACATCAGCATCGTATCGTCGATCGGCGCCATGCGGATGCCGTGACGGGCGAGGATCTTCCAGTCGTACTTGACGTTCTGGCCGATCTTCAGGATGGCCTCGTCCTCCAGCACCGGCTTCAGCGCCGCCAGCACCTCCTCCAGTGCCATCTGCCCCTCGGCAAGCACCGCCGAGCCGAAAAGATCGCCGGTGCCCTGCCGGTGACCCACCGGAATATAACAGGCCCGCCCCGGCAGGACCGACAGCGAAATCCCCACCAGTTCGGCGCGCATCTCGTCGAGGCTCGTGGTTTCGGTGTCGATGGCCAGAGAGCCGCGTTCCCGCGCCAGAAGGGTCCAGCGGTCGAGTGCGGCCCGGTCGCGGACGCACTCATAGGCGGCATGATCGAAGGGCAGGGCTTCCGGTCGCACCCCCGGCGCATCGGCCTCGGCAACCGGCGTCGCGGCCTCGGCCGGCGCCTCGATCTGCAGGGCATCGGCCACGCGTTTGGTCAGGGTGCGGAATTCCATGCGGGTCAGGAACGCCATCACCTCGCCGGCTTCCGGCGCCTTCACCTCCAGCGCCTCAAGCGCCACATCCACGGGCGCATTCACGTCCAGCGTCACAAGGCGCTTCGAAATGCGGATCAGATCGGCATTCTCGACCAGCGACTGGCGGCGCTTGTCCTGCTTGATCTCGCCCGCCCGCGCCAGGAGCGTGTCCAGATCGCCATATTCATTGATCAGCAGCGCCGCCGTCTTCAGCCCGATGCCCGGCGCGCCCGGCACATTGTCGACCGAATCCCCGGCCAGCGACTGCACATCCACCACCCGCTCCGGCCCGACACCGAACTTCTCGATCACCTCGGCGCGGTCGATCCGGCGGTTCTTCATCGCGTCGAACATCACGACGCCATTGCCCACAAGCTGCATCAGATCCTTGTCCGACGAGATGATCGTCACGTCGCCCCCCGCCTCGGTCGCGCGGCGCGACAGCGTGGCGATGATGTCGTCGGCCTCGAACCCCTCCATCTCCAGGCAGGCGACGCCAAAGGCCCGCGTCGCCTCGCGCGTCAGCGGAAACTGCGGGCGCAGATCCTCGGGCAGTTCCGGGCGGTTGGCCTTGTATTGGTCATAGATATCGTCGCGGAAGGTTTTCGAAGAATAGTCGAAGACCACGGCGATATGGGTCGGCCCATCCTTGCCCTTGTTGGCCAGAATCTGACCCCAGAGCATGTTGCAGAACCCCGCCACCGCGCCCACCGGCAAGCCGTCCGACTTGCGCGTCAAGGGCGGCAGCGCGTGATAGGCGCGAAAGATGAAGGCCGATCCGTCGATCAGATGCAGGTGGCAGCCCTTGCCGAATGACATGCAATCCTCCGTTCGGGGTGTGCCCGGTCAACCTGTCGCGGGGGCGCTGCCCCCGCACCCCCGGGATATTTATGGACAGAAAATGAGGACAGGCACCATTTTCTGTCCGGAAGCATCCTCGGCGGTGACCCCCGGATGCCATCCGGGGGAGGGGGCGGACAGCCCCTTCCCTTCGGTCAGCCCTTCAGCTTTTCGATGAAGTTCTCGTGGACATATTTCTTGTCGCAATAACCGCATTCGACCACGCCCGTGTCATGCGGCACCGCCAGCCAGACGCGGGGATGGCCCAATGCCCCCTCGCCGCCGTCGCAGGCAATCTTCCAGACATTGATCACTTCGGTCTCAGGCGCGGGGATCGGCATGTTCGGGCTCCGTAACTTTCCTGTCCGGCAAGGCCGGGGTTTGGCGCATCATAGTCAGGCCGGCGCCGGGGGCAAGGTCAGCGGGCCAGCATCGGGCCAAGCGGGCGGCCTGCGAGGATATGCAGGTGATAATGCGGCACTTCCTGATGCCCGTGATCGCCCGCGTTGGAAATCGTGCGATAGCCCATGCCGCCCGCGCCGGGGGTGATGGCCAGCATCCGGCAGGCCTCGGCCGCCGTGCGGTGGAAATCGGCGATCTCCTCGGGCGATGCCTCGGTCGCGAAATGGTCGAAGTTCACGTAAGGCCCCTTGGGCACCACCAGCACATGCACGCCGGCCTGCGGACGGATGTCGTGGAAAGCGAGCGTGTGGGCGGTTTCCAGCAGGGTCTTGTTCGGAATCTCGCCGCGCAGGATGCGGGCGAAGATGTTCTGATCGTCATAGGCATAGGGCATGGATCACCTCAGTCAGCAAAAAGATGGTCGGTCGCGGCGATGGCCCGCGCCGTGTCATGCGGGATCGACAGGAAAGCCGCAAGGCTGCGGGCGTTGGCCTCGGGATCGGCGGACTGGCGCATGTGATGAACATGGCTGAGGTCCGCATCGCGGATCCGGTCGCTTTCGAAGCGCACGTCAAAGCGCACGGTCGGCAGCAGCGTCGCAAGCGTCGCCTCGGGCGTCCCCTCCCCGGCCAGCCCGACGCGCCGCGCATGGCCGATCAGATATTCGTCGGAAAAGTCGCACTGCACTTCCAGAAGCCGCACCTCGCAATGATCGGCATAGAAGTCGCGGATCAGGTCGAAATCCGCCGTGTCAAGACAGATGACCAGCCGGTCCTGGCCGAAATGGTCGCAAAGCATCCGCAGAAGCGACCGTCGGTGCCGCCCGCGCTTGGCCAGCGTCGTCTCGAACCCGCCAAGGGGCGGCAGGGCGGTCGCCTCCTCGCTGAAAAGATAACCGACCGTCGGCAGTCCGGTCCGGTCGCGGATCGAAGCGGCCAGCCTTTTGGCCACGTGCCATTTCTTGCATACGATCAGATGCAAGGTCCGGTCGTGACCGATGGAGCTTCCCGCCTCCCACATGCGCGGGGCAAAACGCCGCCCGACCCGGCCGCGCCCGGTCAGGAAGCCGTGCAGCGCCCGACCCTCGTTGGTGACCGGGAAAGACAGGCCCGTCTGCCCGAAAAGGTCCGAGAGCCGCGCCTTCAACTCGCGCGCCTCGGCGCTGATCTTGCGGGCGAAGAAGAAATCCTGCCCGACCAGCAGATCGTAATGATCGTCATAGAAGGTCACCGGCATGCCGTAATCGGTGAACATCAGGAAGGTCGGCGTCCGCGACCGGACCTCGGCCCCCGGCACCAGATGGCGCACGATGGTCTGAAAGAAAGTCTCGTCCGGGATCCAGGTGGTGCGGAAGAACCGCATCACATCGGGGCGCCGGTCGCAGAAATCCAGCACCGCTTCCACCGTCCGCCGGCGCAGGCACCACCACTGGCTGCCGATCATGATCCTGAGGTCGGCCGGGATTGACCGCTTCAGCCCCAGCCAGCGCTGGAGCCAGAACGACCGGTAGTGAAGCCACTTCTGCGTGCGTTCATTGAAGAAATGCCGATAGATCAGCCGTTCTTCCTTGATGCCGGTCTTGATCCAGCCGCTTTCGAAGAAATCGAAGCTCTCGATGAAATCGACATCTTCCTGGTCGAGCCGGCCATGGATGAACTCCGCCGTCTTGACCGGCATGCAGTCGCCCGACAGCATGTAGAAATGCGTGGCCTCGGGAAAGGCCGCCTCGGCCGCCCGGACCGCCAGCAGCGAGGCCGCGACAAGGCTCCATTCGCCCCAGCCGCATCTGATGCGCCGTTTGGCAAAGGCCACCCGGGGATTGTCGGCAAGCGCCGCCCGAATCTGGCGGTGGCCTGCAGCCCCGGCCCGCCTGTCCAAATGAATCGCCATGAAGTCGCCTGCGGAGGTCAGCCTTTCGGCCTGCGCGATCACGCCCGCCGGATCCTTGTGGCACAGAAGAATGAACGCGATGCGCGCCATCGGTGACTACTCTTGGTGGCTTTGCAAACAGAAATCCTGATAGTCCGATTTGGCATTGAAAAGTCAGGATGTCTTTGCTTTGCATGACGACAGGGTTTGGTTTTTTGATATTGTTGCGCCGGACGCACGGAACGGATGACACAGATGGGATTTCCCGGAACCTGGATGACCGAGAGCGAAAGCCTGGTCTATCGCGTCGTCCCCAAGTGCGCCTGCTCGACCATCGGGCAGATCATGTTCTATTCCGACCATGGCCGCTTCTTCGACGGCGACATCCATGATGCCACCACCGGCCTGCACAAATGGGCCCAGGAGGCGAGCCAGCCGCGCATCGAGGCGAACGTGAAGGGCCACAAGGGCTACGCCTTCACCTGTGTCCGCAACCCCTACACCCGGATTCTCTCGTCCTTCTTCGACAAGATCGCCGGCATCCAGCGCAACGGCAGACGCTATCGCGGCAACATGGTGCCGATGCTGGCGCAGAAATACGGGATCGAGGTCGGCACCGCCGAAAACGGCTTCGAGTTCGACCAGATCGCCAGCTTCCGCCGTTTCCTGCTGTTCGCCCGCGACACGATCCGCTGGCGCCGCCCTATGGAGCCGGACATTCACTGGTCGGCCATGTCGGGCCATATCTCCACCTTCATCGTGAACGGCGGGCGCTACGACCACATCTTCTTCACCGAGACATTCAACGACGGGATGCAGACCATCCTCGATGCGGTGCAGACGCCGGTGCCGGTCGACCTTGCCGCCATTCCGAAGTTCAACGAAAGCGAAGGCCACGGGCCGAAGCGCCTGCATCCGGTCGAGGATTATTTCGATGACCTGTCGATGCATCTGATCTACGAAATCTACAAGACGGATTTCGTCCTGTTCAGATATGACTTCGAAAACCCGGCCAACAAGATGCCGCTGGGTGCGGTCGATCTGGACGAGGTTCACGCCAAGCTGGGCGACTGATCCACGCGGGGCCACCCTCAAGACAGCCCGGCGCGCCGCGCCCGGATCGGCAATGCCGTGACCGTCCAGGCAGGCGATCATCGCATCGCGGACCACCGGGCGGCCCGCCAGAACCGACCGATCACGCGGCAGACGGGCCTCGACCGTCGCGCGGCTGCGGGCCAGCGCCAGTCCTTTCCATGTGATCACAATGACTTGTGGTTCAGTTCAGCGCCGACAGCGCCGCCTTCGCCTCGCCCTCCAGCCAGGCCGACATCCGCCGGTAGGGCACCGGGCCGTAGCTGATCCGCGCCACGCCAAGGCCGGCCAGAACCGGCGCGGGCGGCACGTTCGGCAGGGCGATGATGTTCACCGGCAGATCGACCGCCGCGCAGAGCCGCCCGATCAGCGCAGGATCGGCCAGGCCCGGTGCAAAGAACCCGTCCGCGCCCGCCCCGGCATAGGCCTTGGCGCGTTCGACCGCCGCATCGACCAGATCGGCCCGATGATCCGGCGCCGGGGTCGTGAGGAAAATGTCGGTCCGCGCATTGAGGAAGGCGCCCTTCGCCACCCCGTCCGCCGCCTTGCGCGCCGCACGGATGCGGGAAACCTGTTCGGCGACCGGGCGCAGGTCGGACGTGCCGATGATCTGATCCTCGAAATTGAACCCGACCGCCCCCGCGCCGATCACCGCCGCCACCGAGCGCGACAGGGCCGCCTCGTCCCTGCCGAAGCCCGCCTCCAGGTCACAGCTCACCGGCAGATCGGTTGCACCGACGATCCGCGCCAGATTGTCGAGCATCAGCACAAAGGGGATCTTCTCGCCATCCGCAAAGCCATGCGCCGCCGCGACCGGCGCGCTGCCGGTGGCCAGCGCCTTCGCCCCGGCCCCCGCCACCGTTTTCGCGCTGCCCGGATCCCAGATGTTGTAGAGGATCACCGGCGCGCCCTTGCGGTGCAGCGCCCGGAAGGTCGCGATCTTTTCCGTCGGGCTTGCCATGACTGTCCTCCTGCCACACCGCGCCAGAGTGGGGCGTGGCGCGGCAAAGGGCAAGCGTCGGCGCGGCTCAGATCAGCCCTTCGGCCCGGAACAGCGTCTTCACGTCCACGTCGGGGCGCGCGCCGAAATGGCTGATCACCTCGGCCGCCGCGACGCAGCCCATCCGGCCCGCGACCTTCAGGCTCTGCCCGGTCGCCAGACCATAGAGGAACCCCGCCGCGAACTGATCGCCAGCGCCGGTCGCATCGACCGGCACCACCCGGCGCACCGGCACCTCCGCCCGTTCCTCGCCGCGGATCAAGATCACGTCCGCCCCCGACCGGGTGCAGACGATCACCGGGCAATCGGCCCGCGCCTGCGCCAGCGCCGCCCCCAGATCCTCGGTCTGATAGAGCGAGCACCATTCATGCTGGTTGCCGATCACATAATCCATCTGGTCATGCACCAGCCGGCGGAAGTCGGCGCGATGCCGGTCGACGCAGAACGGGTCCGACAGCGAGATCCCGGCCTTGCCGCCCCCGTCATGGCAGGCCCGCGCCGCCTTCAGGAACGCGGCCTTGCCGTCGTCCTTGTCGAAGAGATACCCCTCGAGGAACAGGTAGCCGCAATCCCGCACGATGCCTTCGTCGAGATCGCCCGGCCCGAAATCGGCCCCGGCGCCCAGATAGGTGTTCATCGACCGCTCGCCATCCGGCGTCACGAAGATCATCGAACGCGAGGTCGGTTGTTCCGCGCCGCCCGCGGGCGGGTTCGGAAAGGCCGTGCCCTCGCCCTCCAGCGACCTGGCATAGAACCGGCCCAGCGCATCGTCCTTCACCTTGCCGACGAAGGCGGTCTTCAGTCCCAGATTGCCGAGGCCCGCCAGCGTATTGCCGACCGACCCGCCCGGGGCCTCGGTCCGCTCCTTCATCGCCGCATAGAGCATCTCGCCGCGCTCGCGGTCGACAAGCTGCATGATGCCCTTCTCGATCCCCATCCAGTCGAGGAAATTGTCGTCGCACTGGGTCAGCACATCGACGATGGCATTGCCGATGCCGACGACCTCGAAACGTTTGCTCACAGGTTCTTCTCCTCGAAAAGACATAGGTCGCGGATCAGGCAGGCCCGGCATCTGGGCACCCGCGCGGTGCAGACATAACGCCCGTGCAGGATCAGCCAGTGATGCGCGTGATGCTGGAATTCGACGGGCACCTGATCCTCGATGGCGCGCTCGACCGCCTCGACATCGCGACCGGGCGCGAGGCCGGTGCGGTTGCCGACGCGGAAGATATGGGTGTCGACCGCCTGCGCCGGATGCCCGAACCACATGTTCAGGACCACGTTCGCGGTCTTCCGCCCCACGCCGGGCAGGGATTGCAGCGCCGCGCGCGAGGTCGGCACCGCGCCGCCGAACCGATCGACCAGAAGGCGGCTCATCTTGATGACATTCTTCGCCTTCTGCCGGAACAGGCCGATGGTCTTGATCTGCTCGGTCAGCCCTTCCTCGCCCAGCGCCAGCATCCTTTCCGGGCTGTCGGCGATCTGGAACAGGGTCTTGGTCGCCTTGTTCACCCCCGCATCCGTCGCCTGGGCCGACAGGGCCACCGCCACCAGAAGCGTATAGGCATTCACATGGTGCAGCTCGCCCCTGGGATGCGCTTCCGCCGCCTGAAAGCGGGTAAAGATCTCGCGGATCGTCTGGTAATCGAGCTGGCGCGCCATGGCGCCCCTATGCCCCGGCCGGGCCCCCACGGGCAAGAAAAAACCGAAGCCGCAAAATCCGGGTCGCCCCACCCGGCGCGCACTCCTACATTGCCGGACAAAGGAGCCACACCATGCAGTCCCGCACCGCCGAACAGGAATATCATTACCACGTCATCGCCCGCGCCCTGCGCGAGATCGACGCGCCGGGCGGGCAAACCCTGACGCTCGACGCGCTCGCCGCCCGCCTGTCGATGAGCCCGGCGCATTTTCAGCGCACCTTTTCGGCCTGGGTCGGCGTCTCGCCCAAACGCTATCAGCAATATCTGACGCTCGATCATGCCAAGCATCTTCTGGCCGACCGCTTCACCATGCTCGATGTCGCGGCGGAAACCGGCCTGTCGGGCGGGGGCCGCCTGCATGACCTTTTTCTGCGCTGGGAAGCGATGAGCCCCGGCGACTATGCGCGCGGCGGCGCGGGCCTGTCGGTGGCCTGGGGCTGGTTCCCCACGCCGTTTGGCGAGGCGCTGGCGATGGGCACCGACCGCGGCCTCTGCGGCCTTGCCTTCGCCGAGGATTGCGGGCGCGCCGCCGCCTTCGCCGACCTGACCGGGCGCTGGCCCTCCGCCACCTTCACCGAAAATCCCGACGCGCTGCGCGGCTGGGTCGAGGCCGCCTTCGGGGGCGCGGGCGAGGCGCGGCTGTTCATGATCGGCGCCCCCTTCCAGATCAAGGTGTGGGAGGCGCTGTTGCGCATCCCCTCGGGCCAGGTCACCACCTATTCCGAACTCGCCCGCGTCGCCGGCTGCCCGCGCGCGGTGCGGGCTGTCGGCACGGCGGTCGGCCGCAATCCGGTCAGCTTCCTGATCCCCTGCCACCGGGCGCTGAGAAAATCCGGCGGACTTGGCGGCTATCACTGGGGTCTGCCGGTCAAACGCGCCATGCTCGCCTGGGAAGCCGCCCGCCGCGACGGGGCCGAAGCCGCGTGACCGGGCGCCCCATGCGCGAAAAACCGCTCAGGTCGGCGCCTGGGCGGTTCGTTATTGCCTATCAACGCGGTTATACCCACCTCAGGGATCATCTGTTGACCGGAGCAATTCAATGCGTATCCAAACCCTTTCTCTTGGCGCCCTGTCGGCCGCCATGTTTCTGTCGGCCTGCGTCGCGCCGCCGACCTACAACCCCAACGACCCGAACCAGCGCGCCAAGCAGGGCGCGCTCATGGGGGCCCTCGGCGGCGCGGCCCTTGGCGCGATGACCGGCGACGCCAACGACAAGACCTCGGACCGGGTTCTGGGCGGCGCGCTGATCGGCGGCGTCCTCGGCGCCGGCATCGGCAATGCCCTGGATCAGCAGGCGGCCGAACTTCAGCGCGACATCACCACGAACGGCGTGCGTATCGTCAACGAAGGCAACCAGCTGCGCGTGATCATGCCCGAAGGCATCCTCTTCGCGGTCGACAGTGCCACGGTGAATGGCGCCATCATGAACGACCTCTACACGGTGGCGACCAGCCTCAACCGCTACCCGAACAGCCGGGTGCAGGTGGTGGGCCACACCGACAACACCGGGTCGGCCGCCTACAACCAGGATCTGTCGCAGCGCCGCGCCGGTGCCGTGGCCGCGATCCTGCGCAACGCGGGCGTCTCGGGCGCGCGTCTCTTCCCGATTGGCGCGGGCGAGGATCAGCCCGTCGCCTCGAACCTCAACGAACAGGGCCGCGCCCAGAACCGCCGGGTCGAGATCGTCATCATCCCGAACGGCTGAGCGTCCCGACGGAGCCTAAGACCGGAAGGGCCGGGGTTTCCCGGCCCTTTTTCATTGCCCGCTGCCGCCGGCGGTCATATATTCTGACCAATTGCGGGGGGGGTCATGCCGTTTCAGAAGGTCGGATCCGAAAAACTGTCGCATTCTGTCGTCCGGCAGATCGAACATCTGATCCTTCAGGGCATCCTGCGCCCCGGCGAACGCCTGCCCTCCGAACGCGAACTGGCCGACCGGCTGGCCGTCTCGCGCCCCTCGCTCCGCGAAGCGGTGGCGGATCTCGAGAGGACCGGCCTTCTGAGCACCCGCCCCGGATCGGGAATCTATGTGGCCGATGTGCTCGGCTCCGCCTTCTCGCCCGCCCTCGTCCGGCTGTTCTCGACGCACGCGGATGCAGTGGCCGACTACGTTTCGTTTCGCCGCGATATGGAGGGGCTCGCCGCCGAACGCGCGGCGCGCCTCGGGTCGGGCACCGATCTTGAAGTCATCGACAGCGTCTTTCAGAAGATGCGCGCGGCGCACGCCAAACGCGACCCGGCGGACGAGGCGGCGCTTGACGCCGAATTTCACATGGCGATCATCGAGGCCAGCCACAATGTCATCCTTCTGCACATGATGCGCTCGATGTTCGACATGCTGCGCGCAGGGGTGTTCTATAACCGTCAGGCGATCTTCCGGCACCGCCAGTCCCGCGATCTGCTCCTTGATCAGCACCGCGCGATCCGCGATGCGATCCTGGCCCGCGATCCCGCCGCCGCCCGTGCCGCCGTGGGCGCCCACATGGATTATGTGCAGGCGACGCTCGCCGATCTGGGCCGCGCCGGCCGGCACGAAGACATCGCGCGCCTGCGCCTTGCACAGGAACGGGAACGCCGCTGAGCCGCCCGATCCTCGCGCCGCGGGCGGCGGACCGGCACCCACCCGCGCGCGATGGGTCTTTCCAGCCCACGCCCGAATGATTATGACCGAACCAGCTTTTCAGTGCAGGTTGCCCATGCAGATTGAACAGACGCCCCTTGCCGGAGTATTGACCCTGACGCCCCGCCGCTTCGGCGATGCGCGCGGCTGGTTTTCCGAAGTCTGGAACCGGGACACCCTCGCCGCGCACGGCATCCGCCACGACTTCGTGCAGGACAATCATTCCTGCTCGCGCGATGTCGGCACCGTGCGCGGCCTGCATTTCCAGTCCCCGCCCCATGCCCAGACCAAACTCGTGCGCTGCGGCCGCGGCCGGGTCTTCGACGTGGCGGTCGACATCCGCAAGGGCTCGCCGACTTTCGGCAAGTGGTTTGGCATTGAACTATCCGCCGAAAACGGTCGGCAACTGCTGATCCCGACGGGCTTCCTGCACGGCTTCGTCACCCGCGAACCGGACAGCGAACTTCTCTACAAATGCTCCGACGTCTATGCGCCGGCCTGCGACGGCGCCGTGCGTTTCGACGACCCCGACCTTGCCATCGACTGGGGCATCGACGCAGGCGCGGCGATCCTCTCCGACAAGGACCGCGCCGCGCCCTTCTTCCGCAATTTCGCCACACCCTTCACCTACGAGGCCTGATCATGAAACTTCTGGTGACAGGGGGCGCAGGCTTCATCGGTTCCGCCGTGGTGCGCCGCGCGATCCGCGATGGCCATGCGGTCGTGAACCTCGACAAGCTGACCTACGCGGGCAGCCTCGCGAACGTGGCCGAGGTCGCCGCGAGCCCGCTTTACGCCTTCGAGCAGGCCGACATCTGCGACCGGCCCCGCATCGACGCGATCCTGGCCAGACACCGGCCCGACGCGATCATGCATCTGGCCGCCGAAAGCCATGTCGACCGTTCGATCGACGGCCCGGCCGCCTTCATCGAGACGAACATCACCGGCACCTACGTGATGCTGGAAGCCGCCCGCGCCTGGTGGACCGCACAAGGCAAACCCGCAAGCTTCCGCTTCCACCATATCTCCACCGACGAGGTCTTCGGCTCCCTCGGCCCTACGGCCAAGTTCACCGAAGACACGCCCTATGATCCGCGCTCGCCCTATTCGGCCTCGAAAGCCGCCAGCGACCATCTGGTCCGCGCCTGGTTCGAGACCTACGGGCTGCCGGTCGTCCTCAGCAACTGCTCGAACAATTACGGACCCTACCATTTCCCCGAAAAGCTCATTCCGGTGGTGATCCTCAAGGCCCTCGCCGGGGCCCCCATCCCGATCTACGGCAAGGGCGACAATATCCGCGACTGGCTCTATGTCGAGGATCACGCCGTCGCCCTCCTGACCGTGGTGCAGAGGGGCAAAGTCGGCCGCAGCTACAATATCGGCGGCGAGAACGAGGCGACGAACCTCGACCTCGTCCGCGCGATCTGCGCGATCCTCGATGAAAAACGCCCCGGCAGCCGGCCTTACGCCGAACAGATCACCTTCGTCACCGACCGTCCCGGCCATGACCAGCGTTACGCGATCGACCCGTCGCGCATCTCGCGCGAGCTGGGCTGGCGGCCTTCGGTCACGCTGAAGGAAGGGCTGGAAAAAACCGTCCAGTGGTTCCTCGACAACGAAGCCTGGTGGCGTGCCCTCGAAAACCGCGAGGGCGTCGGCAAGAGGCTCGGTCAGGGAGATCGGATCTGACCATGGCAGGATCCATTCGCCGCACCGGTCGTGACCGCGCTCCTCGCATTTCGGAACTCGTGTCCGGTCACGACAATAATTTCAATCTGATACGGATGTTGGCCGCCAGCGGTGTCCTCGTCTCGCATGCCTATCCGATCAGCCTGGGGCCGGGTTCGGAGGAACCACTTCAACGATTTCTGCAGGGCACAACGCTGGGCACTGTCAGTGTCTATGTATTCTTCGTCGTTTCCGGCTTCTTCATTACCAGGAGCTTCGACCAGCGCCAAAATGCCGCAGCATTCCTGCGCGCACGCGCCCTGCGTATCTA
>CAZRKU010000021.1:32271-37319 GCA_964600685.1 uncultured Frigidibacter sp.
TCGACCAGCGCCAAAATGCCGCAGCATTCCTGCGCGCACGCGCCCTGCGTATCTATCCTGCACTGCTGATGACGACCGCGGCCACCATCGCGCTGGGTGCCGTTCTGACGGTGGCGCCGCTGAACCAGTTCGTTTCGGCACTACCTTCCTTTGCCGCGGGCACACTGACGCTCTTCAGAATTCCGGTCGGCCTGCCCGGCGTTTTCGGAACCGCCCCCTTTCCGGACGCCATCAATGGTTCGCTCTGGACATTGTCTTATGAAGTGGCCTGCTACGGTGCCGTCTTGCTGGCGGGTATCACGGGCGTATTGCGACACCGCCGCCTGACGCTGCCCGCCACTGCGCTGTTCCTCGTCTTCTACTTCGCCGCCATGATCTACGATTTTCCCCTGCGGCTTGAACGGTTTGCAGACCTGGCCTGGCCATTCCTGGTCGGCGCGATGATGTGGATCTGGCGTGATCGGATCACGTTGTCCATTGGACTCGCTGCGGGACTGTGGGCGCTCACATTGCTTGCTTGGTGGACACCTGCCTTCAAGCCCGTGTTTGTGGTGGCGTTAGGATATTCGGCAATGATCACCGGCTTTTGGATGAACCCCAGGTTGCTGACCTACAACCGATTGGGGGATTATTCTTACGGCACCTACATATACGCATTCCCCGTTCAACAGACCGTTGCCAGTCTTGGCGTCACTTTACCTTTGGCCAACATGGCACTTGCCTTGCCCATTACACTGATCATCGCGATCCTCTCCTGGACGATCATAGAGCGCCCGGCACAGGCCTGGGGGCGCCACATGGATCGCCGAATGCAACGCGCCCGTACCGAACGGAATCAGGGATGAGAGCCCTTGTCTTCGGCACCACCGGCCAGGTCGCCATCGAACTGGCGCGCTTTGCCCCCCTCGTGGGTCTGACGCTCGATCCGCTTGGCCGCAACCGCGCTGATCTGACCGATCCCGCCGTCTGCGCCGCCGCCGTGGCCGCGACCGACGCGGACCTCGTGATCAACGCCGCCGCCTATACGGCGGTGGACGCGGCGGAAACCGACCGCGCCACCGCACAGAGGGTCAACGCCGACGCCCCCGGCGCCATGGCCCGCGCCGCCGCCGCGCGTGGCCTGCCGTTCCTGCATGTCTCCACCGATTATGTGTTCGACGGGTCCGGCACCCGCCCCTGGCGCGAGGATGATCCCGTCGCCCCGCTCGGCGCTTACGGAGCCACGAAACTCGACGGCGAACGGCAGGTCACGGCGGCCGCTGGCCCGCATGTGATCCTGCGCACCGCCTGGGTCTATTCGGCCCATGGCAAGAATTTCGTGAAGACCATGCTGCGCCTCGGCGCCGACCGCGAAACACTTTCGGTCGTCGATGACCAGCGCGGCGGCCCGACCGCCGCCCACGAAATCGCCAAGAGCCTCATCGCCATCGCCTGCGCCTTCCATGAGGGGCGCGGCACATCCGGCATCTTCCATTTCGCAGGCGCCCCCGCCTGCTCCTGGGCCGACTTCGCCGAAGCCATCTTCGCCACCTCCTCCCTGCCCAAACGGCCCGCCGTCAACCGCATCCCCACCTCGGCCTACCCGACGCCCGCCAGGCGCCCCGGCAACTCCGTGCTCGACTGCACCAGGATCCGCGATACCTATGGCATCGGCCAGCCCGACTGGCGGACGAATCTGAGAACCGTGATCAGTGAACTGGAGACAAGGCCATGAAAGCCACCAGCCGCAAGGGCATCATTCTGGCGGGCGGCTCGGGCACGCGGCTTTATCCGGTCACCCATGCGGTGTCCAAGCAGATGCTGCCGCTCTATGACAAGCCGATGATCTATTATCCGCTGTCGGCCCTGATGCTGACCGGCATCCGCGAGGTCGCGATCATCTCCACCCCCCGCGACCTGCCGCAGTTCCAGTCCCTTCTGGGCGACGGGTCCGCCTGGGGCATGTCCTTCGACTATATCGTGCAACCTTCGCCCGACGGTCTGGCGCAGGCCTACATCCTGGCCGAAGATTTCCTCGCAGGCGCGTCCTCGGCCATGGTGCTGGGCGACAATGTCTTTTTCGGCGAAGGCCTGCCCGACCGGCTCGCCGCCGCCGATGCCCGCACCTCGGGCGGCACCGTCTTCGGCTATCGCGTCTCCGACCCCGAACGCTACGGCGTGGTGGAGTTCGACAAGGCCGGAACCGTGCTGTCCATCGTCGAAAAGCCGGAAAAGCCGAAATCCACCTACGCCGTCACCGGCATCTATTTCCTCGATGGTGATGCGCCCGTCCGCGCCAGGACGATCAAACCTTCACCGCGCGGCGAGCTGGAGATCACCGATCTTCTCAACCTCTACCGGGCCGACGGTGCGCTCAGCGTCGAAAAGCTCGGACGCGGCTTTGCCTGGCTCGACACCGGCACCCATGAAAGCCTGCTGGAGGCCGCCGAGTTCATCCGAACCATCGAGGAACGCCAGAACCTCAAGGTCGGCTGCCCCGAGGAGATCGCCTTCGAGAACGGCTGGATCAGCGCCGCGGAGCTGCGCGATCTCGCCATGTCCTATCTCAAGACCCAGTATGGCCAGTATCTGGCGCGGGTGGCGGACGAGGCGGAGAACTGAGACGTCCCGATCACTCTCGCGCCCAGGTTCCGCCTGCAAGGCCTGCCACCTCCGGCAAGGCTTTTTTGTCAGATGGTGGGTGGCAGCCGTCTACGCGCCGATCCTGATAACCATCGGCATATTGGCGGCACTGCCAATCCTTTTCGCGATAGAATTTTTTGCGGACATTGCGGACTGGGAATATGTCCCCGGCTTGTTGCGCCAACTGCTCCGGTCTTGGTTTCTGGCCGCCAAAGCTTTCGTTTTTGGCATGATTTCGACAATCCTTTGCTTTTGGTCCGCCCTGCCCCTTCCAACCAACGCGCTTCTGCGACCGCCGGCTAAGTCTTGATCATCCCCATCATATCAATACAGGTTCGGCCGCCCGCGCCAAAACAATGCTCCAAGACAATCACGTTTGGAGATCCCATCATTTCGGATCACCTCCTCTCCCGCTGCGTGGACCGGAACCGGATTTTGGAAAAGGCTGGCGAAGGCGACCGGCTGGGGATCATTGGTCGAAACGGACCGTTCGGCATCACCTATTCGTCCATTCGTCTTTTGCCCTGAAGCGATTTGCCTTGGATAGGTTTACCCCCCACGTCAGGGCCGCGCCTGACCCGGGGTGGGCGCCATCGCGCCCGCCTCGGGGCGGGTCGGGCGCGGCCCGGTGGCTTTGGGCAACCGGGCAGGGCAGGTGTTGCGTCAGATCAAAACCGGTCTGCCGTGATAGACCCACTCGGCATCCCCTCAGCACGCCAGCCAGAATTTGCGCTTCCCTCCCCCTCGTGGGGTGGGAGAGGCTGGGGGCTAAGTTCACGGCTTGACACGCGGCCGCGCAACGTCACGCCCATCCCGACATTGCGCAATCCAGGCTCCGCGGATTTCTCAATCACTTTTTGATGCTCCTCCAACTGCTGCCCGCCAGCCAGAGTGCGGCCAGCATCGCAAATCCCGCCCCGGCCAGAAATGTCGCCTCCGGCCCGAAGCCCTGCCAGAGCGCCCCGGCGATGACGCTTGCCAGAAGCATCGCGCCGCCGGTCACGAGGTTGAACATGCCAAAGGCGGTGCCGCGCAGTTCGGCCGGGACCGTCTCGGCCACCAGCGCCGACAGCAGCCCCTGCGTCAGCCCCATGTGCAGGCCCCAGAGCGTCACGCCGAGACCAAGGGCTGCCAAACCCGAACCAAGTGCCAGCACCAGATCGGCGGCTACCAGCGCCACCAGGCCGATCAGCAGCAGGAGGGTCCGGCTGATCCGGTCGGCGAGGATGCCCGTAGGCCAGGCCGACAGCGAGTAGACCGCGTTCATCCCGACCAGCACCAGCGGCACCAGCATGAGCGGAAGCCCGGCAGCCTCGGCCTTCAGGATCAGGAAGGCTTCGGAGAACCGGGCCAGCGTGAAGACGGCCGCCAGCGCGACCACCGACCAGTAGGTGCCGCCCAGAAGCCGCAGTTCCGTCCGCGACAGCGGATTCCTGACGCGGCGCAGCCCTGCGGGCCGAGGCGGTTCCTTGACGGCGACAAGGATCAGCGCCAGGGCCAGGAAGGCTGGGATCACCGCCACCCAGAAGACCGCCCGGAAGTTCCCGGCAAACACCCACATCAGCGCAATGGCCGCGAGCGGACCGAGAAAGGCCCCGAAGGTATCCAGCGACTGCCGCAGCCCGAAGGCCGCGCCCCGCCGCCCCTCTGGTGCCAGGTCGGCCACCAGCGCATCGCGCGGCGCTCCGCGGATGCCCTTGCCCACCCGGTCGATGAACCGCGCGGCGATCAGCCAGCCGATCGTCGGCGCCAGCGGGAAGACCGGCTTTGTCAGCGCCGCCAGACCGTAGCCGAATGCGGCCAGCGCTTTCCGCCGTCCGATCCGGTCGGACAAAGCCCCGGAAAACACCTTGGTGATGGAAGCCGTTGCCTCGGCGATGCCTTCAATCACGCCGACGGCCAGCGCCGTGGTGCCCAGTCCAACGGTCAGGTAGACCGGCAGAAGCGCATGGATCATCTCGGACGAGACATCCATCAGCATCGACACCAGACCAAGCGCCCAGATGCCTGCGGGCAACCCGCGCCATGGTCCGCCCCGCACCACAGCGCCCTGCCCGCTCAGTCCCATCGCAGGCTTTCCCGCCTTGCCTCCGCCGGCGAAAGGCCGACATCCGCCAAGAGACGATCATCAAGCCGGGCCAGCGCTGCGCGCTGCCGTTGACCGTCATGCCAGGCAAGCAACCGTGACGGTGCAGGCGCAATCCGTTCAGGCGGGAAGCGGGGATGGAAGGCGGTGGTGACCAGCGGTGCTGTCATCCGTTCTCTCCCTTGGCGTCAAAGACAAGGCGGGCATAATTGTCCAGCGCGGTCTCGCAGTCCTGCAGCCGGCGCTGCGCTTCGGCCGCGCGAGCGGCCCCGTAGAAGTCCAGCTTCCTGATCTTGCCGAGCCATCCGTGCAGTTTCTTGAGATCGACGTCGTTCTCTTC
>CAZRKU010000022.1:0-36259 GCA_964600685.1 uncultured Frigidibacter sp.
CGCTTGCCGCCCTTCAGAAGCTCGGCAACCATCGGGTGATGCTTGAAGCGCTGGAATTCCATGTAGGGATAAAGATGCGGGTTCTGGTAGTTCAGGTGAACCACGAAGCCCACATAGACCTGATTGTTCTCAAGGTGATAGATGAAAGACCCGCCGCCCGCATTCTTGCCCAGGGGCCAGCCCATCGTATGGGTCACGGTTCCCTCGCGGTGCTTCGCGGGGTCGATCTCCCAGATTTCCTTCATGCCGAGGCCGAACTTCTGCGGGCAATGGCCCTTCGACAGGTCGTATCTGGCGATCACGTCCTTGGCGAGCGATCCGCGCACGCCCTCGGACAGGAACACATACTTGCCGCGCAGTTCCATCCCCGGCTCATAACTCGGGCCGGGGGTGCCGTCGGGGTTCAGGCCGAACTCGCCTGCGACCACGCCCTTCACCTCGCGCCGGTCGCCATAGACCAGCGCCGAACAGGACATGCCGGGGAAAATCTCGACGCCCAGCCCCTCGGCAACCGTCGCCATCCAGCGGCAGACATTGGCCATCGAGACAATGTAGTTGCCGTGATTGTTCATCAGGGGCGGCATCGGCCAGTTGGGGATGCGGACCTTGCCGGCTTCGCCGAGAAGGAAGAAATTATCCTCCTTCACCTCGGTCTTGATCGGCGCGCCCATGCTGCGCCAGTCCGGCAAAAGCGCATCAAGCCCCGACGGGTCAAGGACCGCGCCCGACAGGATATGCGCGCCGACTTCCGAGCCCTTTTCCAGCACCACCACGGACAGGTCGGAATCAAGCTGCTTCAGCCGGATCGCCGCCGACAGGCCCGCCGGGCCTGCACCAACGATCACGACATCATATTCCATCGCTTCGCGCACGATCTCGGTCATCTTGATCCCTTTCCCGCTCGCCCCCGGGGCTGGCTTTAACGCTGCCGCCCCCTCTAGCTTACCCGCCGTCAGGTGGCAATCAGTCCGCTGCGTAATTTTCTTGCGCGCCTGGCGCCACCGCCCGTCGCCGCAGCCCCAGCCAGAGGCCGATCACAGCCACAATCGAAAAGTAGCCGTCGATCGCATAGTGATAGCCGCTATAGACCGACAGGAACAGGATCACCGCCACGAAGGCGATGCCGGGCAGCAGCAGATAGCGCTGCCTTTCGAACAGATAAAGGGCGGTCAGCGTCGCAATCCCCAGATGCACCGATGGAAAGGCCGATATTCCGGACCCGAACAGCAGCGCCCTGGCCTCGTATGAGGTCCAGAGATAGCTCTGGATATCGCCGATCACCGTCTCCTTGATGCCGCTGGACTGCAGTGCCGCAGTCAGTGCCGCGAACCTGTCCCCCCCAAGCAGGTCATCGTAAAAGACCGGCCCCGCAGAGGAGACGGCAAGCGCGACGACATTGCCAAGCCCGATCCAGACGGCAAGGTAAAGGATCAGAAAACGGCGGACCCGCTCCTGGTCGCGATCCGACAAGGCAATGACGACAGGAAGTCCGATGGCGGCCGTGCCCCAGACATGCAGATAGGCGGGCACCAGGAACAGGGCCGTTTCAGGGCGCACCAGCGCATGGGCGATCTGCCACGGGTCGCGTCCCCCGTGCAAGAAGTAGTCAAGGCTGGCAAGGGGCGGATCGGCATAGAAGGGAACGATGCTCGGAATGGCCGATTTGAGGAAGGTAAAACCGACCTGAAGGGCGACGCTCCCCGCGGCGGCAAGCAAGGCGCTCATCGCGCGCGCCTTCAGGTCGCGAAGCGGGATCAACAGAGGCAGGAGCAGCAGGAACGGCAAAAGCCATTTCAAAAGCACGGGCAGCCGATTCATGTAGGCCCAGCCCAGACCGATTGCCGTCGCGGCCAGTTCGGCAAAATCGGGAAAACGGAAGGCCATCAGCGTCAGGGACGCCGCCATGTACAGCATGGATATCCGGAAGAAGAGCTGCATGTTCCTTGACTTTCCGGCCAGCGTGACAGGTTGGCCCCCGGCCAGATGCAGCACAGGGACGGGCCGTTTGCGCTATTGACTTTCACGCCCCATCCCGGATTTACAGGTCTTCGTTGCAAATTTGCCAAAGTGATCGCTGCAGACTTCGATGGAAAAGATACCGATGACGCGCGCGGGCCACACCGCGCTGGACGAAGAACTCAAGGCCCTGAAATCGGTGGAACGTCCCGCCGTCATTCGGGCCATTGCCGAAGCGCGCGAACATGGCGATCTGTCGGAGAATGCCGAATATCACGCCGCGCGTGAACGTCAGAGCTTCGTCGAGGGCCGCATCAAGGAGCTTGAGGGCCTCTTGTCGCTTGCCGAAGTGATCGACCCGTCGAAATTTTCCGGTTCGGTCAAGTTCGGTGCTACCGTGACCGTGGTCGATGGCGACACGGACGACGAAAAGACCTATCAGATCGTCGGCGAGGCCGAGGCCGACATCGAGCGCGGCCTGCTCAACATCCGCTCGCCGCTGGCGCGGGCGCTGATCGGCAAGGATGTCGGCGATACGGCCGAGGTTCGCACGCCGGGCGGCGAGAAAAGCTACGAGATCCTGAGCATCCGCTACAGCTGAGGCGGAGGAAAATGGCCATGCCAGAGCCGACTGAGGACATGAGGCCTTCGACCGGCGCCGATCTGGGGCGCCTCCACCTGTCCGCGGCGCCAGAGGCGGCGCTGCAGCCGGCAGACATCGTCGCCATCGTGGTGGCGCTGGTCTGGCTGGCGCTGGTCGGCGGTTTTTTCCTCTTTGCCGCGCCGGGCGACTCCGGCGGCTCCTTCGGCTCCATCCTCGTTCTGGTGGCGATCTTCCTGCCGCTGGCCCTGATCTGGGTGGTGGCGGCGACCGCGCGGGCGTCCCGCGCGATCCGGGCCGAGGCCCAGCGCCTTCAGTCGACGATCGACAGCATGCGCCAGACCCTGGCCGCCCAATCCGCGATCGCGCGCCCGACCGTCGAGAAGCGGCTGGAGGAGATCGCGACCGCCGCGCGGCAGGCCGAAAGCGCCATCGCGACCTTTACCTCGCGCCGCGACAACGAACCTGCGCCAGCGGCTGCCGAACGCAAGGCGGCCCTTGCCACGACCCGTCCGTCGGCCCCGGCCGAAGAACAGCCCGCGCTGGCGCTTGGCACCCCGGCCGAGGCGATGACCCACCCGGTTTCGGTCGCGGATTTCATCGCCGCGCTGAACTTCCCCGACAGTCCCGACGACAAGGACGGCATCCGTGCCCTTCGCGCCGCCCTGGAGGACCGTTCGCTCGCCAAGCTGATCCGCGCCGCGCAGGACGTGCTGACCCTGCTCGGTCAGGATGGCATCTACATGGACGACCTCAGGCCCGACCGCGCCAAGCCCGACCTCTGGCGGCGCTTTGCCAACGGCGAGCGCGGCAAGACCATCGCCGGTCTGGGCGGCGTGCGCGACCGTTCAAGCCTTGCACTGACGGCGGGGCGGATGCGCCAGGACACGATCTTCCGGGACGCCGCCCATCATTTCCTGCGCCAGTTCGACAAGACGGTGGCCGAATTCGAAAAGAACGCGTCCGACCCCGAACTTGTGGCGCTGACCGAAACCCGGACCGCCCGCGCCTTCATGCTGCTGGCCCGCGTTACCGGCACATTCGACTGAACCGGTCTCAGCCGCGCGTTCAGCCGCGCGTTCAGCTCCGGGCCAGCCAGCCTTCGGCCTCGGCCAGATCGGCCGGCGTATTGATGTTGAAGAACGGATCAGGCTCGCCCGCAAAGCCGATCCGCGCCGCGCCTTGCGCACTCGCCCACCGACCCAGCCGTCGCTCGCCCGCCGCCAGCACCGCTGCCAGCGCCGAGTGCTTCGTCACCGGCCAAAGGCCACAGGTCGGATGGGACTTGCCGTGACTTTCCGCGATCGCGCAATCTTCCGGTGATGCGCAGCCCGCCATCAGCCGCACCACCAGATCGCCGGGCAGGAACGGCGTGTCGACCGATGCGGTCGCCAGATGGCTTGCCCCGCGCGCCGCCGCCCATTCCAGACCGGCCAGAAGCCCCGCCATCGGCCCCAGCCGCGCGCGCCCCGCGTCGGCCAGGACCGGCCCGCTCCACTCCGCAAAACGCCCCGGATCACCGTTCGCCGACAGGGCCAGCGCCTCGACCTGCGGTTCGAATCGCGCGGCGACACGGGAAAGCAGGCTCTGCCCCTGCAGGCGGACCAGAGCCTTGTCCACCCCGCCCATCCGGCGCCCCTCGCCCCCGGCAAGGATCAGGCCGGCAATCCGCAAAGGCCCCGCGCCCCTGGGCGCGGAAGCCGCACCAGCGGTCACGGCGTCGTCGTTTGGGTCTGGCTGGTCAGAAGCGGCTTGTTGTTGTCGGCGTCGGTGTCGCTACGCACCACCGTCACCACCCCCGGCAAATCACCGAACGCCTTCATGATCTTCTTGGGGAAGAAGCTCTTTCCGACAGATTCAAAGCCGGGGATGTCCCGCAGCACGCTGGTGATCGCGTTGGCGCAGAAAGCCTTTCGGACCGCGCCGTACTCCTGGACCCTGCGGATCGCCAGCTCGGCGACCTCCGGACTGACCTGCACGGTCTGTTCATAGACGTCGAAGGTCTCGCGCGCGTGATAGTCGATGTAGAACTGCTTCATGCGCGGGGTGATGCCGAACAGAACGTCATTGCGTTCCGGCACCGTCGGGTGGGACCAGGTTCCTGCGGGATCGAACATGATCCGCTGACTGCCGTTGATCATCAAGCCGGAATGCGCCCCCTCGCCGCCCAGCTTGCGCACCACGGTGAACAGCGTGATCGAAGCCGGCTCGTCGGAAACATAGCGCGCCTTGGCCACCGCCTCGTCCGGCGCCCAGACCGGCTCGGCGCAGGCGGCAAGAAAGAAGGGCAAGGCAAGGATGATCAGAAAACGGCGCATGGACATCTCACAAGGCAGGAAATCAGGCGTTGACCAACGCCATGAAGATCAGGACGCTGATCACGACGACCGTGCCCCATTTCACGAAATTGACGAACCCGGCAAAGGTTTCTTCCTGGGTCTTGACGTTCATCGTGCCGTGTTTGTGGTCAGCCATGTCCCGATCCTCTAAAGTCATTTGCCGTCGATGTAACCTAATCCTGCCGCCCTGTCACGGTCCGGCGCGCACCGGGCGTCAGATCCGCGTCTTGCCCTTTTTCCTTGCCGCAACTGCCGTCTTGCGGGCGACTGCCCGCTTGCCTGCTGCGGGGGCTTCCATCTCTGCCGCCAGCCGAAAGCCGATGCGGCGCGGCTCTTCGTCGCCCGCCTCCTTGGGCATGGCCCGCAGCATGACGTTCAATTGCGCGACATGCTGGATCAGCTGGGTCCGCGCACCTTCTTCATCCCGGCCATAGAATGTGACGACATCGGGTGCGAAATAGCCGATCCCCTCGATCCGCATGACACCTGCATCGCCGCCGGCGAAACCCATGGCGACCTCTTGTGTGTCGTCGAGCCGCTCCTCGAAGTTCTTGATATAGAGGATCAGCCGTTCATAGACCCATTGGGCCGGGCTCTTGTCCTCGACCGGCTGGCTGGCCATTGCCGGGGGCAGCGGCTGGGTTTCCGATGTCTTCGGCAGGTCGTCGCAAGCCTTCGCAACCCCCCGCGCACAGGAAAGCACCGACTCCTCCAGCGCCTCGACCGAGGTCTTGATCGTGTCGGTCATGCCCTGCGCTGCCATAGGTCCGCTTTCTCCACCTGCCTCGTCCTGTCCGCCAGTCCCGCCTTGCGCAGATGGTTCAGATGCGCAACCGCCTCGACCAGGGCCAGTCCATATTCCGCCTCGCCGATCAACCGCTTGAAGAGCACCGCAAAACAATCGGCCGCCGTGCGGGGTTTGTCCAGATGGCCCAGAAGCCGCGCCAGCGCCCCTTCGTGATTGTCGATCATCTGGGTCAGGCGCAGGGGCAGGCCCGTGAAGGGCAGCTTGTGCCCCGGCAGCACCCGCTGCGTTTCACGGGCAAAAGGCTGGAACCGGCGGCAACTGGCGATCCATTCGGCCACCGGATCGGCCTCCGGCTCGGTCGCATAAACACCAAGGTTCGGCGAGATGCCGGGCAAAAGCTGATCACCCCCGATCACAAGATCGTCATCCCCGCTCCACAGGGTCGCATGCTCCGGCGCGTGCCCGTCACCGGTCCGCACCAGCCAGTCGCGCCCGCCCATGCGAATCCGATCGCCGGTGGCGATTCGGGTGAAACCCAGCGGCAGGGGCGAAACCACGTCGGCGAAATTGAACGGCCGCTCGCCCGCCCGCCGCGCCAGCAACGCCGCATCCATCCCCGCCGCCCGCCAGAAGCCGAGCGTCTCGGGCCGTGGCCTCTCCTGCACATCGAGCGTCAGCATCCGCGCGAAAAGCCAGGCGGTGCGGGTCGTCACCAGTTCGGCGCCGCGTGCCTGAAACCAGCCGGCCAGACCGATGTGATCGGGATGATGGTGCGTGACGATCAGCCGGCCCACCCGGCGCCCCTTCAAGGGGCCACTCAGGACGGCCTCCCAGATCGCGCGGGATTTGCGGCTGTCGATGCCGGTATCAACGATGGTCCAGCCATCGTCCTCATCCAGCGCGTAACAATTCACGTGATCGAGCGCCATCGGCAGCGGCAGGCGCAGCCACAGGATGCCGGGCGCGACCTCCTGCGCCGCGCCGGGTTCGGGCGGGGTCGGACAGGGAAACCGTATCTGACCAGCGGCCGCATCCTTCATTGGGCCAGCTCGTCGTCGCTCAGCGCATAAAGCGCCGCGGCCCCTTCGCGCGCCTCGGCCAGGGAGGACAGATGTTCAGGCAGAAGCCTGCGGACATAGATCGCCGCAAGCCGCGCCCGCGCCGACCCCGCGCCCGCCACCTGCGCCGCGCGCAGATGGAAATGCGCGCCAAGCACCCGCGCAAAGGCCCGCGCATAGGGCACCGCCCCCGCGAACCGGTCCTGCTGGCCCGACGCCACCAGCGCCTCCGTCGCTTCTCGCAGGTTCTGCGCGGCCGACCAGACGTCCTTCGACAGGTCGGGGAACGCGCCGCGCGCCGCCTCCGCCCCCTCGCTGACCTCATCCAGCAGCCGGAAGGCAGCCTCGCCCTGATCCATCATCTTGCGACCGACCAGGTCCATCGCCTGAATGCCGTTCGTGCCCTCGTAGATCGGGGTGATCCGCACATCGCGCAGGAACTGGGCCGCGCCGGTTTCCTCGATGAAGCCCATGCCGCCGTGAACCTGCACGCCCATGTCGGCCACCGCGCAACCGACATCGGTGCCGAACCCCTTGGCAATCGGCGTCAGGAGTGCGGCCCGCGCCTGCCAGTCCGCACTGCCGGTCGCCCGCGCCATATCGAGTGCCGCGGCACAGGACAGCGCAATCGCCCGCGCCGCGAAAATCTCCGCCCGCATCCGGGTCAGCATCCGCCGCACATCGGCATGGCCGGCGATCACGCCCATCTGATCACGCTCCCGCGCATGGGACAGGGCCTTCTGATAGGCGGCCTCGGCCATGCCCACGCCCTGCACCCCCACGGCCAGGCGCGCGTTGTTCATCATGGTGAACATCGCCGCCATCCCCTTGTGCGGCTCGCCCACCATCCAGCCCTGCGCGCCCTCGTAGGACATCACGCAGGTCGGCGATCCGTGGATGCCGAGCTTGTGCTCAAGGCTCACCACCTTCAGGCTGTTCGGCTTGCCGGGCTTGCCGTCCGCGTCGGGCAGGAACTTCGGCACCAGAAAGAGGCTGATCCCCTTCGTGCCTGCCGCCCCGTCTGGCAACCGCGCCAGGACCGCATGGCTGATATTGGCGAAACAATCATTGTCGCCCCAGGTGATGAAGATCTTCTGCCCGGTGATCGCATAGGTGCCGTCGCCGAGAGGTTCCGCCCTGGTGCGCAAGGCCCCCACGTCGCTGCCCGCCTGCGGTTCGGTCAGGCACATGGTGCCCGACCACTCCCCGGAATTGAGCTTTGGCAGATAAAGCGCCTTCAGCTCCTCGCTCGCATGCGCCTCCAGCGCCTCGATCTGGCCCTGGGTCAGCAGCGGGTTCAGTTGCAGGGCCAGGCAGGCCCCCGCCATCATGTCCTGCACCGCCATGTTCAGAAGCTGCGGCAGGCCCATGCCGCCATGCTCCGGCCCGGCGGCAAGCCCGATCCAGCCGCCCGCGCCCCACTGGCCAAGCGCATCCGCATACCCCGGAGAGGTGCGCACGATGCCGTTTTCCAGGCGCGCGGGCGTCAGGTCGCCGCCCCGGTTCAAGGGCGCGATCACCTCGTCACAGAGCCGCGCCGCCTCGCTCAGGACCGCATCGGCCGTCTCCTGCGTCGCCTCGGCAAAACGGTCGGTCGCGGCGATCCGGGCAAGGGGAACCACCTGATCCAGAATGAAACGGATGTCCGACTGGGCGGAACGATAGGTCATGGACCTCTCCCTTGCCTTGGCATTTCAGACCCTTCGGCGTAACAACCGGGACAGGGCCGAGCCCATCATTGCCGCAAGGTCAGACCACCACAACCCGAAACGCAGCGTCACGAAAGCCACCTTGACCGAAATTCTTTCCCCTACGTCATCCGGCATCGAACGGGCCGCCGCGCTGCTGCGCGACGGCGCGCTCGTCGCCTTCCCGACCGAGACGGTCTATGGCCTCGGCGGTGATGCCCGCGATGACCAGACCGTTGCCCGCATCTTCGCGGCAAAGGGCCGGCCGAGCTTCAATCCGCTGATCATCCATGTGCCGGATCTGGCCACCGCGCGGAGCTTCGTGACCTTCCCGCCCGCCGCCGAACGGCTGGCCGCCGCCTTCTGGCCCGGCCCCCTCACGCTCGTCCTGCCGCTCCGGACCGAGAGCCGCCTTTCGCCCCTCGTCTCGGCGGGCCTGCCCACCGCCGCGATCCGCGTGCCCGCCGATCCGGTCGCACAGGCGCTTCTGCGCGCCTTCGCCGGGCCGGTGGCCGCCCCCTCCGCCAACCCGTCGGGCAAGATCAGCCCGACCCGCGCCGATCATGTGCTGGCCGGGCTGGCGGGCCGCATCGCCGCCGTGGTCGATGGCGGCCCCTGTGCCGTGGGGCTGGAATCAACGATCATCGGCTTCGATCCCGCCCCCACGCTCCTGCGCCCCGGCGGAGTGCCGGCGGAGGTGATCGAGGCCTGCCTTGGCCAGCCCCTGCGCCTGCCGCTGATCGACACACACCGGCCGAACGCGCCCGGCCAGATCGACAGCCATTATGCGCCCGCCGCCCGCGTCACGCTGAACGCCACCGGCGGCCTGCCTGGCACCGTCTGGATCGGCTACGGTCCCGGCTCCACCGGGGCCGACCTCAACCTTTCGCCCACCGGGGATCTGATCGAGGCCGCCGCCAGCCTCTTCCACCTCCTGCGCGAAGCCGACCGGCGCGCCGGGCCGGATGGCCATATCCTGATCTCGCCCATCCCGGAAAAGGGCCTCGGCCGCGCGATCAACGACCGCCTGCGCCGCGCCGCCGCGCCACGGGAGTAGGACTCACGCCCGCCCCGCCGTCGCCGAGAGCGTCAGCGGATCGACCCCGATGGACTTCAGCGCGCCCTGCCACTTGCCCGCGTCGGCCGCGCCGAAGACCAATGCCTCCGTCGCGTCGCAGGTCAGCCAGCCGTTCCTGAGGATCTCGTCCTCCAGCTGGCCAGGCCCCCAGCCGGCATAACCCAGCGCGAGAAGCGACTGCTCCGGCCCCTCGCCCTCGGCCAGCGCCTGCAGAACATCGAGCGTCGCAGTCATGCCGAAACGCGCGTCCACCCTCATGGTCGTGCCCTGCCCGTCATAATCACCGGAATGCAGCACGAACCCCCGCGCATGATCGACCGGTCCGCCCAGATGGATGCGGATGTCGCGCGAACGGTCGGTTTGCGGAATGGACAGCTGATCCAGAAGCTGGCCAAAGCTCAGTTCCGGCGCCGGCTTGTTCACGATCAGCCCCATCGCCCCGTCCGGCGAATGGGCGCACAGGTAAATGACGCTTTTCTCAAAGCGCGGATCGCCCATGCCGGGCATGGCGATCAGAAGCTTTCCGGCAAGGTTCATGACGGCCTCCTGTCCGCAAAGATCGTGTGGACGGCAGCCAAGTTCAAGTCAGTCTTTCTGACCACTTCCCTGCCTGACGGCGAAGTGATTTCAAACCCGCCCCCTTTACCCTATGATGCACCCATGACCCGCATCCGCCTTGCCTTCGCCGCGTTTCTCGCAGTCCTGTGCGCCGCGACCATCTCACGGGCGCAGGCCCGGCCGGAAGACCTGTTCCGCGCCGACCTGCTGCCGGGCTGGCGGACGACGGAAGGGCGGCAGATGTCGGCCCTGCGCATCGTGCTGACCCCCGGCTGGAAGACCTATTGGCGCAGTCCGGGCGAAGCGGCCTTCCCCCCGACCTTCGACTGGAGCGAGTCGGAAAATGTCGCCGGCGTCACGCTCTACTGGCCGCGCCCGCAGGTCATGACCCTCGCCGGCTTCCGCACGCTCGCCTATCCCGATGAACTCGTCCTGCCGGTCGAGGTCACGCCCGCCCGACCCGGTGAGCCCGTGACCCTGCGCCTCAACGCCGATCTCGGCATCTGCGAGGAGATCTGCGTGCCGGCGACGATCAAGGTTTCAGCGGCGCTTTCCGCCGCCAGCACCCCCGATCCGCTGATCGCCCGCGCGCGCGCCCTGGTGCCCGACGACAGCCGGGCGCGCGGCCTGCCCGACGCCCGCTGTTCCACCGAACCGATCAGTGACGGCATACGCCTGACCGCCGACCTGACCCTGCCGGAGGCACGCGACGATGCCTTCGCCGTCATCGAACTCCTGAGCCGCGCTGTCTGGGTCGCCCCCGTCAGCAGCGAAGCGTCCGGCGACCAGCTGCGGCAGACCTCCGACCTGGTTCCGGCCGAGGCCAAACCCTTCGCCCTGGACCGGCAGGACGTGCGCATCACCGCCTTCGCCGGCGGCGACGTGATCGAATATCTCGGCTGCAAGGGCTGAACCCCGCGCGGGTCACGTCCGTCGCTGGTGCTCATCAAGCCGCGGCATGATCTCGACGAAATTGCAGGGCCAATGACGGTAGTCAAGCTGCCATTTCAGAATCTCGTCCCAGGCATCGCGGCAGGCCCCCGGACTGCCGGGCAGGGCAAACAGATACGTCCCGCCCGCCACACCGCCGGTCGCCCGGCTCTGCACCGCCGAGGTGCCGATCTTCTGCATCGAGACGATGGTGAAGACCGTGCCGAACGCCTCGATCTCCTTCTCATAGACATCGCGGTGCGCCTCGACCGTCACGTCCCGCCCGGTCAGGCCGGTGCCCCCGGTCGAGAGGATCACGTCAATCTCCGGGTCGGCCACCCACTCGCGCAGCTTGCCCGCAATCTCCGACCGCTCGTCCTGCAAGATCGCGCGCCGGGCAAGGATATGCCCCGCCCCCGTCAGCCGCTCCACCAGCGCATCGCCCGACCGGTCCTCCGCCAGCCCGCGCGTGTCCGACACGGTGAGGATCGCGATGCGGACCGGGATGAAGTCTTTCGTCTCGTCGATACGGCTCATGTCCTGCCCACCAATCTCGCCTTCACTTCCAGCAGATCCGCCCAGGCCTCGCGCTTGGCCGAGGGCATGCGCAACAGATAGGCCGGATGTACCATCGGCAGTGCGGGCCTGCCGAAGGCGCTGGTCCACTTCCCCCTCAGCCGCAGGATACCGCGCTGGCCCAGTGCCGCCGCGCAGGGGGTGTTGCCCATCAGCACGATCAGGTCGGGGTCCGCCAGTTCCACATGCCGGGTCAGGAAGGGCAGCATCATCGCGATTTCCGCCGGTTCCGGGTCGCGGTTGCCGGGCGGACGCCAGGGCATCACGTTGGTGATGTAGAGCCCGGCCTCCGCGTCCGGCGCGCCGCGCGACAGGCCGATCGCGGCGAACATCCGGCCCAGCAGCCGCCCGGCCTGACCGACGAACGGACGGCCCTCCAGATCCTCGTCCCGCCCCGGCGCTTCGCCGATGATCATCACCCGCGCCGCCGGATTGCCGTCGGCAAAGACGAAACTCCGCGCGCCCTTCTTCAGATCGCACTGGTCATAGGCCGCCTGCCGCTCCGCCAGATCGGCAAGGCTCGCGACCCCTTCGGCCGCAGCGCGCGCCAGCGCCACCGGATCAGCCGCCACCACCGGAACCGGCGCAGCGGCTTCGACAATCCGTGGCGCGGGCTTCGGTGCCTCGGCCGGCAGTTCAAAACGATTGACCGGCACGTCACCCACGGGCACGTCCGCCCCCAGCTCCATCTGCCATTCCAGCAGGGCGCGGGCGGTGTGGAAATCAAGGGACTCAAGCGCGATCATCGCCAGAACCTAGGCCCTCGCCCCGCGAAGGTAAAGGAGGGGGCTGGCCGGACCCCCTTGCCAAACCCGCCCGCCTGCGAGAGAGAGCATCGGTCCATGACCCTGCACAAGATCCGCCCCGCGCCCCCGCGCGCCCTGACCACCCTCGCTGCATTGGAGGGCGCGAACCTGCTGCCGCCCGGCGCGGGGCTGGACGATGTGGCGCAAACCTTCCGCATCCGCCTGACCCCCGCCATGCAGGCGGCCATCGGCACGCCTGACGATCCCGTCGCGCGCCAGTTCCTGCCCAGCGCCGCCGAACGCCAGATCGGCGCCGGCGACCTGCACGACCCGATCGGCGACCGCACGCACCTGGCCGCCCCCGGCCTGACCCACCGCTACCCGGACCGCGCCATCCTGCATGTGACGCAAACCTGCGAGGTCTATTGCCGCTTCTGCTTCCGCCGCGAAACCGTCGGCGCGACCGGCCCGCTGCCGGAAGATGATCTGACAGAGGCGCTTGCCTACATCGCCCGCACCCCCGCCCTGCGGGAAATCATCCTGACCGGCGGCGATCCCCTCAGCCTGTCGGCCCGCCGCATCGCCGATATCCTCGGCCGCCTCGCCTCCATCCCCCACCTTGACGCGCTGCGCATCCATACCCGTGTCCCCGTGGTCGCCCCGGACCGCATCACCGACGCACTGATCGCCGCGCTCGACGTGCGCCCCGCCGTCTATGTCGTGGTCCACACCAACCACGCGCAGGAACTGACGCCCGCCGCCCTCGCAGCCCTTTCCCGCCTGAACCGCGCAGGCATCCCGCTCCTCGCGCAGACCGTGCTTCTGAAGGGCGTGAACGACAGCGCCGACGCGCTGGAAGACCTGTTCCGCGCCCTGATCCGCGCCCGCGTCAAACCCTACTACCTGCACCATTGCGATCTCGCGCGCGGCGCGGGCCATTTCCGCACCACCATCGCGGAAGGGCAGGCAATCATGGCCGCGCTCCGCGCCCGCCTGTCCGGCACGGCGCTGCCGACCTATGTGCTCGACATCCCCGGCGGCTTCGGCAAGGTGCCGGTCGGACCCGCCTATCTGACGGAAACCGCCGACGGCTGGCAGGTCACCGACCCGCAGGGCAGGAGCCACCTTTACCGCGATCCCGACTGACCGCCCAATTCGCCATTGCCCGATCCGCGCCCCTTTGCCATAAGCGGGCAAACCGGACCGGAGGCCTTGATGACATTCCGCGCGCGCCATCTTCTCGGGATCGAACATCTGGCCCCGGAGGAGATCAGGACCGTCCTCGACCTGTCCGAGAAATATGTCGAACTGAACCGCCGCACGGTGAAGTCGGGCGACGCGCTTAAGGGCCTGACCCAGATCAACATGTTCTTCGAAAACTCGACCCGCACCCAGGCCAGTTTCGAGCTGGCGGGCAAGCGGCTGGGCGCCGACGTGATGAACATGTCGGTCGCCCATTCGTCGGTGAAGAAGGGCGAAACCCTGATCGACACGGCGATGACCCTGAACGCCATGCACCCCGACCTGCTGGTGGTGCGCCACCCGTCCTCCGGCGCGGTCAACCTTCTGGCGTCCAAGGTCAATTGCGCCGTCCTGAACGCGGGCGACGGGCGGCACGAACATCCGACGCAGGCGCTCCTTGATGCGCTGACCATCCGCCGCGCCAAGGGCCGGATCCAGCGCCTGACCATCGCCATCTGCGGCGACATCGCCCACAGCCGCGTCGCCCGGTCGAACCTGATCCTTCTGGGCAAGATGGAAAACCGCGTCCGCCTGATCGCGCCCCCCACCCTCATGCCCGCAGGCGTCGCCGACTTCGGCTGCGAACTTTACGACGACATGCGCGAGGGGCTGAAGGACGCCGACGTGGTGATGATGCTGCGGCTTCAGCGCGAACGGATGGACGGCGGCTTCATCCCCTCGGAGCGCGAATATTACCACCGCTATGGCCTCGACGCCGAGAAACTCGCCTTCGCCAAACCCGACGCCATCGTCATGCACCCCGGCCCGATGAACCGGGGGGTGGAGATCGACGGCGAACTGGCCGACGACATCAACCGCAGCGTGATCCAGGAACAGGTCGAGATGGGCGTCGCGGTCAGGATGGCCTGCATGGACCTGCTGGCGCGGAACCTCAGGGCCGAGCGCGGACGGCAGGCGGTGGGGGTGATGGTGTGAACGTCAAGATGACCTGTGGCTGTTCCCATTTTCTCATTTCCTCAACCGTGCGTCAGCACGGTTCGAACTGGCGCCAAACGACAGGGCGCAAGGCATGACGCGAATGACCCTCCACCTCACCAACGCCCGCCTGATCGACCCGGAAAGCCTCACGGACTCCGAAGGCTCCCTGACCCTGGAAAACGGCCTCATCACCGCCCTGAACGCCCCCGCCCCCAAGGGCGCCACCACCATCGACTGCGCTGGCCGCTGCCTCGCCCCCGGCATCGTCGACATCGGCGTCAAGGTCGGCGAACCCGGCGAGCGGCACAAGGAATCGTTCCGCTCCGCCGCTCTCGCCGCCGCCGCCGGTGGCGTCACCACCATCGTCACAAGGCCCGACACCAACCCCGCCATCGACACGCCCGAAACACTCGAATTCGTCACCCGCCGCGCGGCGGAGGCTTCGCCGGTCCGCATCCGCCACATGGCCGCCCTGACCAAGGGCCGTCTGGGGCGCGAGATGACGGAGATCGGCTTCCTCCTCGATGCCGGTGCCATGGCCTTCACCGACTGCGACCATGTGGTCGCCGACACCAAGGCCCTGACCCGCGCCCTGACCTATGCCCGCTCGCTCGGCGCGCTGGTCATCGGCCATCCGCAAGACCCAGGCCTTTCCACAGGCGCCGCCGCGACCTCCGGCAAGTTCGCCTCGCTCCGCGGCCTGCCCGCCGTCTCGCCCATGGCCGAACGCATGGGCCTCGACCGCGACCTGTCGCTGATCGAGATGACCGGCGTGCGCTACCACTTCGACCAGATCACCACCGCCCGCGCCCTGCCGCCCCTGGAACGGGCCAAGAGGAACGGCCTCGACGTGACCGCAGGCACCTCGATCCACCACCTGACGCTGAACGAGTTCGACGTGGGCGATTACCGCACCTTCTTCAAGGTCAAGCCGCCCCTGCGCTCCGAAGACGACCGGCTGGCGATGGTCGAAGCCGTCGGCTCGGGCCTCATCGACATCATCTCCTCCATGCACACCCCGCAGGACGAGGAGTCAAAACGCCTGCCCTATGAGGAAGCCGCCTCCGGCGCCGTCGCACTGGAAACCTTCCTGCCCGCCGCGCTGCGCCTCTGTCACGCCGGCCACCTGACCCTGCCGCAGCTCTTCCGCGCCATGGCCCTCAACCCCGCCAGGCGCCTCGGCCTGCCACAAGGGCGGCTCGCGGTCGGCGCACCCGCCGATCTGGTGCTGTTCGACCCCGATATCCCCTTCGTTCTGGACCGTTTCCGGCTCAGGTCGAAATCCAAGAACACCCCCTTCGACGGTCAGCGGATGGAGGGGCGGGTCGTCGCCACCTTCGTCGGCGGCACCCAGGTTTTCACGGCGGAGGGCTGAATGCCGGCGATCGAGACGGGCACGCTGACGCTGATCCTGACCGCGCTTCTCGGCTATCTGCTGGGATCGGTGCCCTTCGGGGTTCTGGTGACGAAACTGATGGGGCTTGGCGATCTCAGGAAGATCGGCTCGGGCAACATCGGCGCGACGAATGTGCTCAGAACCGGCAACAGGGGCGCGGCGCTCGCCACGCTCCTCTTGGACGGCGGCAAGGGCGCGGCTGCCGTGCTGATCGCGCGGGCCATGGCCGGCGAGGATGCCGCCCAGCTTGCGGGCCTGACCGCTTTTCTTGGCCATCTTTTCCCGGTCTGGCTTCGGTTCAAGGGCGGCAAGGGCGTCGCGACCTTCCTCGGCACGCTTCTGGCGCTCGCCTGGCCGGTCGGGGTGGCGGCCTGCCTGACCTGGTTCGTCACCGCGCTGCTCACCCGCATCTCCTCGCTCTCCGCTCTGGTCGCGGCGGCGCTGGCGGCGGTCTGGGCCGGTCTGTTGGGTCACTCCGACATGATCTGGCTGACCGCGATCCTCGCCACGCTGGTCTTTTACCGCCATAGCGCGAACATCGAACGGCTGCTGGCCCGGACCGAGCCGAAGATCGGCAAGAAGTGATCCGGCAGCTGACCCGACCGCTCAGCCCCGTCGCAACAGAACGCTGCCGTTCTCCTCGGCCTTCAGGTCGGCGCTGAACCCCAGAGGCTCCAGAACCGGCAGCAGACGGGCGCGATGCGCGCCGGCCTCGGTTGCATCGCTGCAAGGCAGGATCAGGCGGTGGACGCCGGACAGGCGGGCTTCCGTCCAAGCCTCGACGGGCAACACCTCGGGCGGCAGGCGCAGGGCATCGGGCTTCCATGCCGCCAGCAACCGGCCCAGTCCCGCCCAGTCATCGCCCGGATCCCCAAGCGAAACATCGGTGAACTGCACCCCCTCCGCCCGGTCGGGGAACTGCGCCGCAAGGATCGCGCGCCCTGTCCCGACCAGCGCCGCGCGTTCCTCCTGCGCCAGCACCTTCAGCCCCGGCACCGACTGCGCCGCCCTGATCGCGATGAACCCGATCCCCGCCCCAAGGTCGAGCAAGCGCGCCGCCCCCTTCACATAGCCGCCGATGTTGCGCGCATGGCGCCGGTCGAACTTGCCCGCCTGCACCGCCTCCAGCGCGGCGGCGGTGAAGATGCGGGGGTCGAGCGGCAGGCGGATCCCCTGATTTTCCACCGCCTCCAGCGCGATGGGCCGCGTGAGGTCGATCGGCCCGCAGAGATAGGGCGAAGCTTCCGCCGACCCCCAGCCCGCTGGAGTCGCGCTGCGCCGCTCCTCCTTCGGTCTGGCCGCGCGGCGCTCCTCCAGCTTCGACTGCACCGCCGCCACCGCCGCCGGATCGCGGGCCTTGGGCGGCTTGGCCACCACGCTGGTGATCGGCACATCGCTCGCCGCGATCAGGCCCTGCACCAGCGCCTGATAGGCCTCGGATGCCCGATATTCGGCCAGCCGCGCCTCCACCCGCGCATGGGCGGCTTCGTGCAGGCGACGCACTTCGCCGTCCTTCAGGATCTCCGCCATGATCGCCGCGCGGCGTTCGCGATGGCGGGCTATGTTCAGATCCTCGACCTCGTTGCGGTCCTGCAGCGACCAGTAGTCGCTGTTGTATTTGTCCTTCTTCAGGTTGGCATTGCCGCGAAACTTGCGCAAGGCATAGGCGTCCATCGACTTGATCGCATAGTGGTTGATCTGCGCCCAGTCATAGCCCACCGTGCGCCGGATCGACCGCCAGCCGCGGAACTTGAACCAGTCCTCCAGCCGCCGCCCCGAGCCGTTCACCCACAGGACCGTCTCGGGATAGTCCGTATCCTTGTGCTGCGACTTGATGATCGGCCGGTGCATCCCCAGCCTGAGATATCTGGGATCGAAGCGCAGCATGGTCTTCGTGCCCCAGCCCTTGTTCCAATAGACCGGCGCGGCCCGGGTGAACTGGTCCGTGACCGGCGCGCAGGACCAGTCCCTGACGCCCCCCGACCCGAAGATCCGCCAGGTCATCACCATCGCCTGGGCACCCATCGCGTTCAGGTCCGCGACCATCCCGTCCAGCGTGCCCGACGGGTGGTTGATGCACAGAAACTCGTCGGCATCGAGCACCAGCAGCCAGTCCGACGCCCGGACCAGCTCCTCATCATGGGCAGCCTTCAGCATCGACGGATGCGGCTTCATCCCCGGCGGGATGAGATTGTCCCGGTGATGCACCCCGATCCCCAGGGCATCGAGCCGCTTGAGGATCAGGTCGGTCCCGTCCGCGCAATCGTTGGTATAGACGATCACCTCGGTAAACCCGACGGCCAGATGATGCGCCACCCATTCCACCACGAACGGCCCCTCGTCCTTCATCGTGGACAAGGCCATCAGCGATCCATGCGGGCTCGTCTGCTTGCGAAACGCCATCGGACCGCCTCAGCCCTCCAGCGCCTGGCCTGGGTCGATCTCCAGCTTCTCGCACATCCGCGCGATGTAGGAGCCGCTGAGCGGCGGGTTCTTCCGCCACCAGGGCCGCGCGGCGTTGGTGTAGATATGCACCGACAGCGTCCGCTCGGTGAAATGGCGCTCCACCCGCGCGTAGGGATCGTAGAACACGTCGTTCAACTGGAACGGCACCGGGTAAAGCGCATCCGCCCCCATCGCCCTGTCGATCTCGCCCGTCACTTCGGCGAAATGGGTGAAGGCCTGCGGGCCAAAGGCCGTGCGCTCGGTCTGGAAGATCCGCACCGCCTGCGGCAAGGACGTTGGCTGCTTGTCCATCTTCTTCCTCAGCTTTCCGCCCCACCAGGCCGGATAGTCCGGCAGGTTGTCGTAATAGTCGAGCAGCGCCTCGATCAGCCGCCCCGCGCGCGGCAGCCCCACCACCCCGCAATTCAGCGCGCCGCGCATCCCGTGTCCGGCATAGACATGCGCCTGATCTTCCGGGAAGGGGCGATGACAGTAGGCATCGCAGTCGATCCAGATCGCCCCCGTCCTCGCGATCATCTTGTAGCGGAACACGTTCGAGATGAACGAGGCCGATGTTTCCGCGACGATGTCCCGGTCGATCTCCATGATCTCGGCGGCGGGCCTGACCTCCACGCCCTTCGGCACGTTCGTCACCCGGTCCGTGCAGTAAAGGGTCACCGGATGACCCATCACCAGATGCGACTTCAGGCACAGCTGGTTCACATAATGCAGCCGCTCCCCGATCCAGAGCGAGGCGACGGGGCGGCGGTTCAGCTCCATGGGGAACCTCGGTCTGGGGGCGGGCCGTCGGCCGCGCCGGAAATTGGGGACAAACGCATTAGAAGACCTGCGCGAAACGGTCAGGCAGCCGGTAAAGCGCCTTCGTGCGCCCACCACCGAAAAAGGTCACCTTGCCGTCGTGCAGCGCCTGCTGGCCCTCGACCATCTTCTGGCGGAAATCGGCCAGATCCACATCCTCGCGCACCGCCCGGCCCTCTGCCAGGCGCCGGTAATTGTCCAGATCCCTGCGCCAGGCCCGCCCGACCGCCGCCGCTGGCCGGTCGCCTGCCATCACCTCGCGCATCGCCCGGCGACCGCCCAGCCGCTCCACCGCGCGGTCATGGTCGAAAAAGCGCAGATGGACCAGATAGAGGTGCGGGTCGAGGACCCTCGGCTGGTGGTCGTTCGCATGGCCGCCGATGGTGAAACCCGCGTCCTTGCGGATGATGCAGGGCTTGGAATAGTTGGCATTGGCGCGAAAGACCCGTCGGCGGCTCAGGATCGTCTGATCCGGCAAGATCGGCTCCGGCTCCGCTACCGGGTTGTGGATCAGCTCGATCCCCAGGGGGCAGATCGACTTCGGCGCCCGCTTAGGGTCATCATGTCGGCGCAGATACTCTACCAGACCGGACGATACTGCCGGATCGACGATCACCAACTCGTCCACATCCCCCACGACCAGCCAGTTGAAATAACGCAGCATGCCGGCGGAAAAATGCGTCAGCAGCCACCAGCGCCGCCGTTCCAGCTTCCACAGCGTCGGATCGCGCGGCACATGGATGATGTTCGCGCCCGCCGCGATCCTGTGATGCTCGCCATCATTGCCGTGGCTGAGGACGAAAAGGTTCTGCCGCCCGAACTGCGCCCCGTAGTACCTGACCCAGCGCTCCAGGAAGAAATAATCCTGATAGACCATGGTGATGGCCCCGCACGGCATCTTTGTTGGGTCCATCACAGGGGGCGTGGCCATGGCGCTTCCGACAATCCGGCAAACGGTTACGGGGCCTCAGCGATAGCACACCGATCCGAAACATCAAGTTTGCGCCGAAAGACGCGGCGGCGCGAAAGCCGGGACCGTCCGCCCTGCTCGCATCCCGGTTGCGGGAATGGAACCACCCGCCTATCCTTGGCCCCGCAGGTCCAGCGGCCGCCTTCCGCGCCGGCCCTTCCGCATGAACAGACCAGGGCGCGAGATGAGCCATCCCTACGAAAACCTGCCCCCCGACCGGTTCTGGCGCAGCGCCCTGGCCGACTGCGATCCGATGCGGATCACCGGCCTCTGGCAGCCGAAATTCGCCATCAAGCCCCGCAGCCGCATCGTCACCGCGGGTTCCTGTTTCGCCCAGCACTTCGGCCGGGCCCTGCGCGCCCGCGGCTACCGCTGGACCGATTTCGAACCCGGCCCGGCCGAACTGACCGAAGACCAGCGCCGCGATTACAATTACGGCATCTTCTCCTTCCGCACCGGCAACATCTATACGCCGCGCATGCTGCGCCAATGGCTGTCATGGGCGTTCGCCACCGAAAGTCCCGCCGGGGAGGTCTGGGAAAACGCCGGACGCTTCCACGACCCCTTCCGCCCGGCCATCGAACCGGGCGGTTTCGCCAGCCGCGAGGAGCTGTTCGCCTCCCGCGCCGTCACCCTTGCCGCGATCCGGCGCGCGGTCGAGAACGCCCATGTCTTCGTCTTCACCATGGGCCTGACCGAAAGCTGGCAGGACCGCGACACCGGCGTCGAATATGCCGCCTGCCCCGGAACCGTCGCGGGCCGGTTCGACCCCGCGCGCCACCGGTTCGTCAACCCCCGCTTCGCCGCGCTGCAGACCGATCTCGCCGACGCGATCCGCCTGATGCAGGCGGCGAATCCCCGGCTCAATGTCCTCCTGACCGTCTCGCCCGTGCCACTGACCGCCACCGCCTCCGGCCAGCATGTGCTGAGTGCCACCAGCCAGTCCAAGGCGCTCCTCCGCGCCGTCGCGGCCGAGATCACCCAGGACTTCGACCGCACCGACTATTTCCCCTCGTTCGAGCTCATCACCCATCCGGTCTGGCAGGGCCGGTTCTTTGCCCCGAACCGGCGCTCCGTCCTGCCCGAAGGCGTCGCCTTCGTGATGGAGAACTTCTTCCGCGATCAGGCCGCGCGCTTCGGCATCGGCGCGCGCCCCAGGCCGGCCGCCTCACCGGAAAGCGTCCTCCCGGCCGAGGACGACGGCACAGACGACCTGCGCTGCGAAGAAGAAATCCTTGCCGCCTTCGCGCCCGGACGAGTGATTGCGCGTGACTGAAACCCCGGGCCCCTCCTCCGTTTCGCTGCCGCGCCTCGCGATCTTCGGCGACAGCCACTATGCCTGTCTCCGGCAGGCCCATAACCAGAAACTGATCGACCCGTCAGCGGTCGAGGTCGAATATTGGGGCCATGTCGGCAAAAGGTTCCGCTTCCTCTCCTGCCGCGACGGGGCGATCGTGCCCGAGGACGATCATACCGCCCGGCGCTTCGCCAAGTTCAATGACAAGGGCCGCACCTTCCTGCCCGCCGCCGATTTCGATGTGATCTTCTTCATGGCCTGCCGGGTCGACCTCCGCCGTCTCTTCCTGTCCCTCCTTGCCGCGCGCCGCACCGGGCCTTTCCTGACCTCCGGCCTGCAGCGCCGCATGGCCGGCGACGGGCTGGCGGACCAGCGCTTCTACACCTACGCGCGGGCGCTGGCCGATACCGGCACCGCACGCATCATCCTTTCTCCCGTGTCCTTCCCGACGCTGGGCTTCGCCGGCCTCGCCCCCTCCGACGCCGTGCGCCAGGCCCCGGCCGCCGACCGGGCCGCCCTCTGGCAGATGCTGGCCGAAAGGGCCGCGGGCGACGGGATCACGCTTCTGCCCCAGCCCGAGGAAACCGTGACCGACGGCCTCTTCACCCACCCCGATTATGCGGTGGCCGATTTCGCCGCGCTGAACGACCACGCCCACCGCAACCCCGCCTACGGCGCGCTGATCTACTCCCGCCTTCTGGCGCTGGTGTCAGGCAGGGCCGCCACCTGACCCTGCCCGGGTCTGGCCGCCCTTTCATTCTGGCAAAAATATCCCGGGGTGAATGCGCCCCAGGGGCGCAGAGGGGCAGCGCCCCCTGTCCCGACGCTTGCCATACGCTTGCCATACGTTTGGCATACGCTCGGAACACGCCCGGCGCGGCCTCAGCGCGACGAGAAGAACCCGCCCAGCATCTCGGCAAAGTCCTCGTTCCGATAGCGCCGTGGCTCGATCTCGAACCGCGCCATCCGGCCGATTTCCTCCGCCACCGGGAACCAGCGTTCGGCGGCCATGTAGGTTCCCCGCCCCCGGTAGTCGTCCCACAGGACCGTCAGGGGCTTGCGCGCGCACAGGACCGCCGACAGGAAGCAGCCCAGCCGGAACCGCCCGTCGATCAGCATCAGATCGGGATCCATCCGCGCCGGCTCCTGCCAGAACCCCATCGGCAGCCGCCAGTATTTGCGCCAGTCATTATGGGTCTTCGGCATCCCCCATTCCCTGGTCGGCCCGATGTCGGCATGGCGGATCTCGATCCCCGCCCGCATCAGCCCGGCCTCGGCCAGCGACTGGCGCAGCCGCTCCGCCCAGGCCGCATCGCTTTCGATCGAAACGATCCGCGCCTCGGTCTCGGCCGCGGCAAAAACCGTCGATCCGCCCGAGCCATATTCCAGAATGGCCCCGGCCTTGCGGTAATGGCGCCGCAAGGCCTCCGCCTCGGCGGGGGGCATGGTCAGTTCGGGCAGCCAGGGGCCGGCGGGCGCGGGGTTTTCAGTCGGGGGAACACTGACGGTCATCTTCATCCTCGCAACGCCGAGCGGTCGGTCCTGTGGCACACTGCAGCCGACGCTTGCGGAATGCCGGCAGACCTGCAAGGTAAAATCCGCTGCATTCCCTTGTGCGCGGTTCTGATTCCGGCGCAAGGGGCCAAACTGGGCAGGCGCACGGCGCCGGTTCGATGTCGGAGAGCTGAGTGCTGGAACTGCCGCAATCCCTGCCCATCGGCGCGCTTCTGGACCGCGATGCCATGCGGCTGGCCGAGGCGGTGGCAGAGACCGGCGGACTGTGGTTCACCGCCGCGCCCGACACCCTGACGCCCGACACCCTGACGCCCGGCAGCGCAGGCCCCGGCACGCCCGTCACCGGCTGGCACAGCACCATCGGCCGGGCGACCCTGCGCCCGTCCGAACCCAACGACGGCAACACCCGTTTCGCGGCCGCCGCCCCCCGCCCCGGCCTAGTCATGACCGAGGGCATCCATTGCGGGCTGTGGCTTGGAAAAGCCACCCGCCACTCCCGCCGCTTTTCGGCGGCGGTGATCTACAGCGCCCCGCAAGGCGATCCGCGGACGCTCCTGTCGCTCGACACCGGGCAGGAGCATAACCTGGTCTTCCTCTCCGACGCGGACGGCCGGCTGTCCCTGCATGACCGGGCAACCGGCGCGGGCATGGACATTGCCTTGCCAGCAGGGAGCGCCCGGCCACAACTCGCGATCCTCAGTTACGACGGCCGCGAACTCGCGCTTCAGGGCGCCGGCCGCACGGAGAAGTCGGTGGCGGACCTGCCGGGACTGGACCGCCCCGGCGACCTGTTCGTGGGCTGCCGCAGCAATCGCCGGGGCCTTCTGAAAACGCTCGGCCGATCGGTCATCCACGACATCTTCTTCTGGCCCGACCGCGCGATCCTTCTGGAGGAGGCAGCTGCTCCCGACCTGCCGGCGCTGATCGCGCGCCATCATCACTGGGCCTTCTAGGGCCGCGATGACCGACAGCCCCCCGACCGCCGACCCCGCCGCACCGCCGGTCCCGCCCCCGGCGATGAACGCGGCGCGGGCGGCGACTGCCGGTCGGTTTCTGGTTCCCGGCGACCGCGGCAATCTGTGGTTCGAGGGGCGCGCGGAGGCCGACACACTGATCGTCAGCTTCGACAATCTCGCCACCGTCGACGAGGGCTGGCCACGCAACCCCTGGGCCTGGCGGCGGCTTCAGCCGCTGGGTCACGCGGTCCTGGGTGTGCAAAGCCACGCCAAGGACTGGTTCCGCCAGCCGACCACACCCGCGCAGCTTGTCGGCTTGCGGGACGCGGGCTTTTTCGACCGCTTCCGCCGGATCGTGCTGACCGGCGCGTCCATGGGCGGGTTTGCCGCGCTGAACTTCGCCCCCCTGATCCCCGGCGCGCGGGTTCTGGCCTTCAGCCCGCAATCGACGATGAACAAGCGGATCGCGCCGTTCGAGCAGCGCTTCCCCTTCGCGGTGAAGAAATCCGACTGGGACGGCATGCCCTTCCTCGATGCCGCCGCCGCGGTCCCCTACATCGCCCGCGCCATCCTCCTCTTTGACCCGTTCGTGCCCGAGGACCGGGCCCACGCCGTCCGGATGCGTGGCCCGACCGTCGAACAGATCGCCTGCCCGCACGCGACCCACGAAGCGATCCGGGTGATCCTGAAATCCGGCATTTTCCCGCTCCTGATCGAGATGATGGTGCGGGATCAGCCGGTCGGACCGGCGTTCTGGGCCGCCTGGCGCGCACGCCGCGTCGTGCCGAAATGGCAGCGGGCCATGATCACCCGGGCCACGCAAACGGGCCATCACAGGCTGGCGGTTGCCGCCTGCAACCGGCTCCTGGCGCTCGGCGATGGGGAAACCGGCGAGGACCGCGTGTTTCTGCGCCGCTCGAAACGCGCGGCCCTTGCCGCCCTTCAGGCGCAGTGAGGACCGGCATGGACCAGACACGCGCCCCGATGGCGGCAATGACGATGGTCGGGGGCGATCACTTCTTCCTCAGGCGCTGGGTCGAGTATTACAGCCGTCAACTGGGCCGGGAACATCTGATCATCCTCAGCCATGGCGGCGATCCTGAACACAAGCGCATCGCCGAAGGCGCGACAATCATCGACCTGCCCCATGATCCCACGCGCAACTGCTTCAACCAGCGCCGCTGGCAGATGCTGTCACGCCTGACCAGCGGCTTCACCGCCTTCTACAACTGGGTTCTGGTCAGCGATGTGGACGAAATCGTCTGCGTCGACCCGGCCGTGTCGGGCAATCTGGTGGAATATCTGTCACGGTTTGACGACAAGGCGCGCCCGCAGGTCATCACCCCCTTCGCCATCGAGATGGTCCACAACCCCACCCTGGAGCCCGAGGCGATCACCGAGGACCGAAACATCCTCGAGGTGCGGCGGATCTTCCGGCTGAACGCGAACTACGCCAAACCCTGCATCACGGCGGGCCGGATCGACATCGTGCCGGGCGGCCATTTCGCCAATCATCCCAGGCTGCACCTCGATCCGCACCTCTACCTCTTTCATCTGCGCTTCATCGACCATGCGATGACCGAACAGCGCCTTGCCAGGCGCCGCGAACAGCGCAGCGTGCAAAGCGGCGCGCTGGGGCAGACGGAACGCGCCGCGACCGGCTGGGACACGGCCTGGGCGACCTATTCGGCGCTCGCCAAGGAAAACCCGCGCGCTGAGACAATTGACTTTCCCGCGTTCCGGCAAGAGATGGTCGATGGCTGGCGGCAGAAGAAAGTCGTCTACTGGGCGCCGGGCGGTGCGCGCCCCAAGGGGGTCTACCGCCTGCCCGAACGGTTTTCGCACCTGTTCTGAAAGCGGGCCCGAGGAGAGGTCGAATGCCGGATCAGCCCAAATCCCCGAAGGACAGCGCCGAACGCGGCGTGATCCTGCGCGCGGCCAATGGCGAGGTGATCGGCTATGATGAAACCGGCCTGATCCTGCGCCTGTCCGACAGGGTGGTGACCGATCTGGCCGAGCGGCTGAACTTGTCGGCGCACGGCCCCGGCGGCAATGGGGCCGCCACCGGCCCGGCAGCGCCGTTGCCCGATGATCTCGACGCCTGGAACATCCGGGACGAGGGCGACTGGATCTGCTTTGACGCGAACCTGCCCGGCGCGCAGGGGCCGCGCGGCTTTCGCCGCCATGGGACGGGCGGGGCCATTATCGCACAGGCGCGCGGCCCGCTGCTGGGCATTCTGGGGATCGGCGGGGCGCGGGCGGCGCTGGCCGATCCGGGCGCGGGCGCGTTCCCCTTTCATGTGCTGGCACCGGCGGATGATATCGGCGCCGTCGGCCATGCCGGTGAAGGTCTGGCGGTCGAAACAGGCGCGCTGGAACCCCTGCGCGAACAGACCCATGAGGCGCTTGTGGCTGAGGCGCTTCTCGCCGAACGGCGCGTCCGGTTGCAATCCCTGCCGCTCTACATGGTGCGGACCGAAACGGACGGAGCCGCCAAGGCCGCCGAACTGGGCAAAGGTCGCGCGGTCGAAAACCTGGAGCGCGCCGCCGCCAACCTGGTCGCGGCGGCGGGTGCGCTTGGCACAGGGGCGCGGCTGCTGGCGGTGACACTCGACTATTGCCTTGAAGACCTGTCCGGCGATCCGGCGGCCTATCGCGACGGGATCATCGCCCTGATGGCGCGGCTGACCGACACGTTCCACAAGCTCGGTCTGCCGGCACCTCTTTTCCTGGCCAGCTTCGACTGCGGCACCCATGAGATCAGCGAAGGCCCGGCGCTTGAGGGGCAGTGGGAACTGTCCTGGAACCATGCCGACCATGCGCTGACCTTCGCGGCGCCGGGCTACATGTTCGCCCTGGACGATACCGGCCGACTGACGGATGCCGGACGCCGCACGAAGGCCGCGATGAGCGCCGCCGCGCTGGCGGCGGGCGGACCCTGGTTTTGCCCGACCATCCAGTTGGCCGAACGCGCGGGCGAGGACATTCGCCTGACCTGCAAGGCGATGGCGCGGCTGGTGATCGACCCGTCCGACCCGTTCTGTGCGGGCAAGGCGGCAGGCTTCCGGCTGACGGGTGTGACGAATGGGGCCGGGATCACCGGGGTTGAAATCGACGGCGGCGATCCGCGCGCGGTGATCCTGCGCTGCTCCAAACGACCCGAGGGAGCAGACCTGACGGTGGCCTATGCCGCGGGTGCCGACCCCTGGGCCGGGCCATGGCCCGCAAACCGGGGCGCGCTGCGGGACGCATGGGAAAAGCCGGGGCCAGAGGGGCAGACGCTGCACCGCTGGGCGCTGCCGGCGCGGCTGGGGGTCACCGGCCCATGAGCTTTGCCGCCGACACGATCGGATCGGACAATATCTGCGTCATCTGGGTCGATGATTTGATCGACGTGTTCACCTGGCGGAACACGTTCGGCATCCCGATCCAGACCCCGAACCTTGACCGGCTGGCGGGGCGGGGCGTGCGCTTTTCAAACTGCTATGCGACCGTCCCCCTCTGTGCCCCCTGCCGGGCCGAGATTGCCACCGGCCTGTCGCCCTTCCGCACCGGGCTTGTCGACCTCAACCGCTTCTGGCGGCAGGTCATGCCGCCGGAAAAGGCCTGGGCCTATGACCTCAGGCGCGCGGGTTTTTACACCTTCACCACCGGAAAGGTCGACGCGACGTACCGGCCCATGCCGGAAAGTTATCGCCGGGTGCTGTTTCACGAAGACCCGCCAGCGGTCGACCGCGGCGGGCGGTCGAAAATCCACCCCTATCTGGATCGCGGCCCCGGCATCAACGGGGTCAACCACCCGGATGACGATGGCGGTCAGGACCATCTTTTCTATGACTTCGATGTCGCCCAGAACGCCATCGACCACCTCGGCCGCGCCGATCCATCGCGCCGCCATCTGATCCAGCTTGGGTTCAAGCATCCCCACTACGATCTGGAATGCCCCGACCGCTTCTATCAGCTCTATGATGCGGCCGCGATCCGCTGGCCGACCATCGCCGCCGCCGAGGATTATTGCGGCCCCCAACCCGGCTTCGCGGTTTACGAGGCCGCCTATATCGCCAACGGCAACTGGACGCCGGAAAAGGCCGGGGATGAGGGCTGGCGGCAGGTGGTGCGCGCCTATTTCGCCGCGATCAGCCATGTGGACCATGAAGTCGGCCGGTTCCTGACGGCGTTGGAGGCTTCGCACCTCGGCGCGAACACTACCGTCATCTTCCTGTCGGACAATGGCTTCAACCTGGGCAACCACGACAGTTTCCACAAGATGAGCCAGTGGGACAGCGCAGCCCATGTGCCGCTCTGCATCTGGAACCCGAGGATGAGCGAAGGTCGGGTCGAACCGCTGCCCGTCTCGCTTCACAATCTGCCGAAGACGATCCTGCAACTCGCGGGCCTGCCCTACCGGCCCGACTGGGTGTCGGGGCAAAGCCTGCTGCCGCTGATTGATCCAAGCTTCGGGCAGTATGATGAGACCAGATCGCCCGTCACCTCGGTCTTCGGAACGCTGAGCGTCCGCCCCTCCGTCGAAGGGCTGCGGCACCTGCGCTATTTCCGCTATCCGAACGGCGAGGAGCATGTCTATGACATCGTGGCCGACCCCGGCGAGACCACGAACCTGATCGACACCGCGCCCATCGCCACGCTCCGCGACGAACTGGTCAGGGGCGCGCTGGACCTGGGCCTCGACCTGCGCGGCTTCGAAGACCCGGCGCGCGGTGTCAACGCGATGATGGCCGTCGATGGCAGTGTGGTCCTGCAGGGGTCGCGCGGCAATGACAGCTACTGGGCCTATGGCGCGGACGCCGAGAAGATCAGGGAAGCGGCGGACGGCGGCAACGATACGCTCTGGTATATGGGCGGACCGGACGACTATGTGCTGCATTGCCCGATGAACGTGGAAAACATCCGCATTGCCACGGTTGTCGCCCGCAACGAGGATCGCAAGAAGGGCGAGGCGCGCACGATCCGCATCGTCGCCCACCCCGACAGCCCGATTGATTTCGAAACCTCCGAACGGGTGATGGTCAATGTCCGCGGCTCGCGCGGGAACGATGTGATGACCGGGCCGAAATACGGTGGGGCCACCTTTTACGGGGGCGAGGGCGACGACCGGCTGGTGGCCATCGCCAAACTGCCCAGTTCGCACCATGCCTTCTACGGCGGGTCGGGCAACGATACGCTGACCGGCGGCGGCGGACGCGATACGCTCGATGGTGGCACCGGCGACGATGTGATCCACGGCACCGGCGGCCGGAACCTGATCTTCGGTGGCCACGGCAATGACGTGATCAGCGATGGCGACGGATCGTCCACGGTTCACAGCGGCCCCGGACGCAACCGGATCAGCCTGGGCGGCGGCAATGACGTGGTCCATGTCGGCACCGGGGTGAACCATGTCGACCCCGGCACCGGAGCGGTGCGTTTCGTGATCGCTTACGGCGGCGTCACCCATGTCAGCGGCTGGGACGCGGCGCAGGTCTATGACCTGTCGCTTTGGCCCGCCCCGCCCAACATCCGCCGCCGCGGCAATGGCGATGTGGAGTTTTCCCTTGGCCTTTCTCTGGTGCGCATTTCGGGCGTTCCGCCGGAAGTATCGGTCGAAGCGCAGATGATGCGCGGCCCGACGCCCGAAGTGTCGGAGACATCACCAAGATGACCGGCGACATAGACGACCTGAAAAAGAGGCTCCGCAAACTGCGCCAGAAAAACGCCAAGGATGCACGCAAGGCCTGGGCCGATGGTTTCCTGACGGGCATCTGTGGGCTGCTGCGTCCGGGCGATGTTGCGATCGACTGCGGGGCGAACGTCGGCGAGATTTCCGCGCGCCTGCTGGCGGCCGGCGCACGGGTCATCGCCTTTGACCCCGACCCCTGGGCCTATGACCAGCTCGGACGGCGCTTCGCGGGCAATCCCTTCTACACGCTCCACAATGCTGCCGTGGGCTGCGGCGACGGTCAGGTCACGCTGATGCGGGCCGCCAACTTCGACGGCAACGAAGGCAATGCATCACAGAAAAGCACCGTGATCCCGGGCGGGCGCAATATCGGCGACGCGGGCGAGCGCGTCGTGGTCCGGCAAATCGATCTCGTGTCGTTCCTGCGCGGCCTGATCGCCGAACATGGCTCCATCGCCTTTCTGAAGATCGACATCGAAGGGTCCGAGCTTGACCTCCTGGAGGTTCTGGACCGGGAGGGGCTTTTCGCCTCCATCCGCTGCACGGTTGCGGAAACCCACGAACACAAGTTCCCCGGCCTGCGCCCGCGTTACGCGGCGCTGCGCGCCCGGTTCGCGGCGCGCTACGCGCCCCACCACGTCAACCTTGACTGGATCTGAGCGGCGCGGAAGCTACAGCCTGGCGTCCGTGTAGATGCGGGTCAGATCGCCGTTCCAGACGCTCCCGTCCCGCTCCAGCCAGCGGTCGGCCTGCACCTTTCCGGTCTTCAGGCTTTCGACCAGCGGCGCCAGATGGCGTTCCTCGCCATGGCCCCGCGCCGCCAGACCGGCGTGCGAAAGCCCGACCGCGGCCCGCGCAAGATCATGGAGCTTCACGCCGGCAAATTCGCCCTGCAAGGCGGACACGGACGCCGCAACCCGGAGACCCTGACGGGTCTGCGCATCGAGCCCCCGCACCAGATCCCAGGCCGCATCCAGCGCCGACTGATCATACATCAGCCCCACCCAGAACGCCGGCAGCGCCGCGATGTGATCGGCGTCGCCGACATCCGCGCCGCGCATTTCGATGAATTTCTTCGCCCGCGCCTCGGGGAACACGGTCGTCATATGGTCGGCCCAGTCCGACAGCGTCGGCTTTTCACCTGGCAACGCAGGCAATTCGCCCTTCAGGAAATCGCGGAAACTCTGGCCAAGGGCACTGATATATCTGCCGTCGCGATAGACGAAATACATCGGCACATCGAGCACCCAGTCGACATAACGCTGAAAGCCCATGCCGTCCTCGAAGACGAAGGGCAGCATGCCGGTCCGGCCGTCATCGAGACTGCGCCAGATGCGCGAGCGCCAGCTTTTGTGGCCGTTCGTCTTGCCCTCGAAAAACGGCGATGATGCAAAGAGCGCGGTTGCCACCGGCTGCAACGCCAGGGCCACGCGCATCTTCTGCACCATGTCGGCCTCGGATCCGTAGTCGAGGTTCACCTGCACCGTGCAGGTTCGGTACATCATCTGTGTGCCATGCGTCCCGACACGGCCCATGTAGTCGGTCATCAGCCGATAGCGGCCCTTGGGCATCATCGGCATGTCTTCGTGCCGCCAGATCGGCGCGGCACCGACGCCGAAATGCCGGATGCCCAACGGTTCGCAGACGGCATGAACCTCGGCCAGATGGTTGTCGAGTTCCGCCCGCACCTCGTTCACCGTCGCCAGTGGCGCCCCGGACAGTTCCAGCTGCCCACCGGGTTCAAGGCTGACGTTCGCACCATTGCGGGTCAGGCCGATGATCTTGTCCTGCTCGAGGATGGGTGACCAGCCGAAGCGGTCGCGCAGCCCTTCCAGGATGGTGCGGATCGAGCGCGGCCCGTCATAGGGCACGGGTGACAAGGTATCCGTCAGGTAACCGAATTTCTCGTGCTCGGTGCCGATGCGCCAGTCCGGCCGGGGCTTGCAGCCGCTTTCCATATAGTCTGCCAGTTGCTCGAACCGCTCGATCGGGCCGCCGCCGGCCTGGGGAATCGACATTTTGTGGCTCCGATCTTGGCTGACAGTCAGGGAAGCAAGAGGTGCCGCCCCGCGCCGGTCAAGTCAAGGCCGCGCGCGCCGGATGACGCCAGACCGTCAATGTGTCGGATGCCGCGTCGGGCGCGGCGGAAAGGGCGGCCGTGTCGATGCCCGGCAGAGCCGCGAACGCGTCGAACAACGCACCCGCGCCGGAGGCCGCCACCGGCACCAGAAGCACCTGCCCGTCGGATTGTTTCAGCCGCCAGTGCTTTTCGCCGTAAAGCCGGACCATGCGGATCTCGGTCAGCTCGCGCAGGCTGACATAGCCGCCGAAGGTCGGGCCCAGATAACCGATCTGGCCTTCGTCGACCTCCACCACCCCCGGCGCGCTGACCGGCCGCTGAAACCGCACCCGGCGGAGCGCGACCAGCCCCCAGCCAAGCGCGAGCATCAGAACCACCGCGCCCAGCGCGGTCAGAAGATAACCGCCGAGCCGGATCAGCCACAGGCCGGCAAGGCCGGTGGCAAGGGCTGCGCCGACCTCGCGCCAGCGGGCGAGGAAGGCGGCGGCTTCGGGCCTGAGAAAACTCATATTTGCGTCACCCGCCGCACCAGTCGCCCAGCTGCGCCTGCCATAGGGTCAACAGCGCCAGCGCGGCGGTTTCGGCCCGCAGGATGCGGGGACCGAGCGTGACTGGCACGACAAAGGGCAGGCCGCCGAGCCGCGTCCGCTCCGGATCGGAAAAACCGCCCTCCGGCCCGATCAGAATCGCCCAGGGGCCGCGCGGCAGATTTGACAGCTGCCGCACGAAGGCATGGCCCGCCCCCCGCGCGGCGCCTTCATCCGCCCACAGGATGCGGCGGGCCGGCTGCCATCCCGCCAGAAGTCTTGTCAGGGGTGTCAGGGGCGCCACTTCGGTCAGCCAGGTCGCCTCGCACTGTTCGGCCGCCTCGCGCACATGCGCCTCGGTCTTGTCCTGACGCATACGGTCGGCGTTGGTGAAATCGGTCTGCACCGGCACCAGACGCGCGACCCCGAGTTCCACCGCCTTTTCGACGATGAAATCGGTGCGGGCCTTCTTGACCGGCGCGAAGATCAGCCAAAGGTCGGGCGGGGTGCCCTGAGGCCGGGTTTGCACCAGACAGCGCAGGACGCCGGCCCGTTTTCCGGCGGCTTCGACGCTGGCCAGCCACTCGCCATCCTGTCCGTTGAAGACCAGAACTTCCGCCCCCAGCCCTTCGCGCATCACCCCGAACAGGTAATGCGCCTGCGCCTCGCCCAGCGCCAACGATTGCCCCGCGCCCAGCGGTTGGTCTACACAGAGTCTGATCTTTGCCCTTGCCATGAGGCCGACCTTATGACCCTGCCCCCGCATTTGCCAGAGGTCGAAGGCCGGGTCGCCGATGCGGTCAGCGGCAACTGGGTCGACCACTATGCCCCCGCCCCCTTGCGCCCCTATCTGCGGCTGTCGCGGGCCGACCGGCCGATCGGCACCTGGCTTCTGCTTCTGCCTTGCTGGTGGGGCGTGGCGCTGGCTGCGGCGGGAGACGCCTGGCGGATCTGGGACATCTGGATCATCCTGGGCTGTGCGCTTGGTGCCTGGCTGATGCGGGGCGCGGGCTGCACCTGGAACGACATCACCGACCGCGAGTTCGACGCCGCCGTGGCCCGCACCCGGTCGCGGCCGATCCCGTCCGGGCAGGTCAGCGTCCGGCAGGCGGTGATCTGGATGTTCGGGCAGATCGCAGCGGCAGGGCTGATCCTTCTGACCTACAACTGGACCACCATCCTTCTGGCGGTCGCCTCGCTCGGGCTGGTGGCGATCTATCCTTATGCCAAGCGCTTCACCTGGTGGCCGCAACTTTTCCTTGGGCTGGCCTTCAACTGGGGAGTGGTGGTCGCATTTGCTGCACATCGGGGCGCGCCCGACTGGTCCGCCCTGTTGCTCTACATGGCGGGCATCTGCTGGACACTTTTCTATGACACGATTTACGCCCATCAGGACAAGGAGGATGACGTGCTGATCGGCGTCCGTTCGACCGCGCGCCTGTTTGGTGCGGCGACCGGCAAATGGCTGGCGCTGTTCCTGATCCTGACCGTCACTTTGATGGCCGGGGCGATTCTCCTGGCGCTACTGCCGGACGCAGGTCTGTGGAAACTCGGCCTCGCGCTTGCCGCCCCCTGGGCGCTTGGCTGGCATCTTCTGTGGCAGATGCAGCGGCTGGATATCGGTGATTCCGACAATTGCCTCAGGATTTTCCGCACGAACCGCGATGCGGGGCTGATTGCTGCGCTGTTTCTTGCCGCAGCCGCTTTCCTTTGATTGATCCCTTGACCCGCGCACCGTATTGAACGCGGCGTCACCCACGAAAGGCGCGGCACCGGTGAACCTGACCCTTCCGAGACAATTGCCCCCCAAGGCCATCGGCCCGACCGTGTTTGCGGCGACGGGCCTTCTGTGCCTGCTGCTTTCGATCTGGACCGCCCAGGCGATCGAACGTTTCTCCAAGCTTGGCGTGCGCCGCGCGCTGGCCGAAGCAGGCCACAGCTGGGCCGAGGTGCAGGCCGACGGGCTTCTGGTGATCCTGACCGGCACCGCACCGACCGAGGCGATGCGCTTCCGCGCCCTGTCGATCGCGGGGGGCGTCGTCGATGCCGCGCGGCTCCGCGATGCGATGGCCGTGGCGGATCGGGCCCAGATCGCCGCGCCGGAATTCAAGATCGAGATCCTGCGCAATGATGATGGCATCTCGCTGATCGGCCTTGCCCCGGTGACGCTCGACCGCGCGGAGCTGATGGCGAGCCTTGATGCCCTGGCGGAGGGTGATCAGATCACCGACATGCTGGAAACCGCCGATCATCCGGTTCCCGACAATTGGGACGACGCAGTGCAATATGCGGTCGCGGGGCTGGCCCTTCTGCCGCGCGCCAAGATTTCAGTGACGCCGGGCCGCGTATCGATCACGGCGATCAGCGACAGTGACGGCCAGAAGCGCGAGATGGAAACCGCGTTGCGTCGCCAGCAGACGCCCGGCGTGACCGTCACCCTCGACATTTCCGCGCCGCGCCCGGTGATCGCGCCCTTCACGCTGCGCTTTCTGGTGGACGAAGCGGGCGCGCGGTTCGATGCCTGCTCGGCCGACAGCGACAGGGCCCGCGCCCGGATCCTGGCCACCGCAACCGAGGCGGGCGTGCCGGCGACCGCTTCTTGCACCGTGGGGCTGGGCGTGCCGACCCCAGAGTGGGCAGATGCCTCCATCATGGGGATCAAGGCGCTGGCAAAACTCGGCAACGGCTCCATCACATTCTCGGACGCCGACATTGCGCTGATCGCCGGCCCCGAAGTCAGCCAATCCGATTTCGACCGGGTGGTGGGCGAACTGGAATCGAACCTGCCCGAAGTCTTTTCCCTGCAGGCCACGCAGGCCACGGCGATCGAAGGCGCATCAAGAAGCGTGGCCGAATTCGTCGCCGCCGTCGACGGCGAAGGCCGGGTCGACCTGAGCGGACGGTTGCGCGATGAACTATCGCGCGAGGTGGTGGAAAGTTTCGCCCGCGCCCGGTTCGGCAGCCAGTCGGTCCAGGCGGCGATGCGGCTGGACAGCGCGCTGCCCGATGGCTGGCCGCAGCGCGTGCTGGTCGGGCTGGAGGCCCTGGGGGAACTGAACGACGGCAAGGTCACGGTGCGGCCGGACGAATTGCTGATCGAGGGCACCTCGGGCTCGCGCGAGGCGTCTGCCACCATCGCGCGAATTCTGTCGTCGAAACTGGGCGCCCAGGGCAGCTACAAGATCAAGGTCAACTACGACGAAAAGCTCGACCCGCAGGCGGCACTGCCCAGCGACAGCGAATGTGTCGAACAGATCAATGCGATCCTCGGCCAAAGCAAGATCACCTTCGAGCCGGGCTCGGCCACCATCGCGCCCGAGGCGAAAGGCACGCTCGACAGGATCGCGGAGGTGATGAAGGGCTGCGCCGACTATCCGATGGAAGTCGGCGGCCACACCGACAGTCAGGGGCGGGAGGAGATGAACCTCGCCCTGTCCGATCAGCGCGCGCGCGCGGTCATCGTCGCCTTGCAGTCGCGCCGCATTCTGACCGGAAACCTGACGGCACAGGGCTATGGCGAAACCCAGCCGGTCATGGCCAACGATACCGAGGAGAACCGCGAACGGAACCGCCGGATCGAGTTCCGCCTGCTGAACGCCCCGGCAGCAGACGCAGCACAAGGCGATCCCTTGGCGCCGGTGAAGATCACCGTCCAGACCCCCGACGACAACACCATCCGTCCGAAGAAACGCCCGGCCCAGGGCGGAACGGACTGACCGATGCCAGAACCCAGAGGCACTTCATGAACCGGACTGAATTCATCGTGGCGATGACCATCGTGCTTTTCATCGCCTTCGGCCTTGGCTGGTTCGCCTCATGGCTGGTGCACCGCTTTACCCGTGTCACCCAGGCCGAGATCAGCGACCTGGACCAGATGGCGCGTGACCTGCACGACGCCGAGGAAGCCCGCGACGAGGCGCTGACCTATTTCGAGCAGCGCGAACGCGACCTGACCACCCAGCTCAACCAGACCGAAGCCGAACTGCGCGCGGCCATGGACGGCTTGCACGACGCAAGGGTGGAGGCGGAGGAGTTGCGTGCCTATATCGAGCGGAGCAGCAAGGGCTGATCCGACGCTTTATTTCTCACAATTTACTGTTGTCACCAAGTTTATTGGT
>CAZRKU010000023.1:0-36259 GCA_964600685.1 uncultured Frigidibacter sp.
GCCGCGCTGGCGTTCAAGGTGGGTCCAGGCCCGCACCAGCCGGGTGCGCTGATAGGACAGGGCCGCCAGTTCGACCTGCAAAACCCCCTCGCGGGTCCGGGCGCGGTTGGCGAAAATCTCAAGGATCAGACCGGTCCGGTCGAGAAGCTTGACGCCCCATTCCTTTTCCAGATTGCGCTGCTGAACCGGACTGACCGGGCCATCGACCAACACGAGGCCGACCTCCATTTCCTCGAACCGCGCCTTCAGTTCGGCGATCTTGCCCGACCCGAACAACATCCCGGCCTGCGCCTTGGGCAGGCGCACGATATCGGCGCCGACGACCACAAGATCGGGCAGGGCCAAGGCAAGGGAAACCGCCTCCTCAAGCGCCAGTTCGGGCGCGCGGCGGCGGTCGGATTTCAGGTCGGGGTGCAAAACATAGGCGCGCATGATCTGCGCGCCCGTTTCCTTGCCACCTTTGTCGGGTGCAGGTTTCAGTCTTCGCCCTCGTACAGCGATATGGCCTGGCCCGGCATGATCGTGGAAATGGCGTGCTTGTAGACCAGCTGCGACTGGCCGTCGCGACGCAACAGCACGCAGAAATTGTCGAACCAGGTGATCACGCCCTGCAGCTTCACGCCGTTGATCAGGAAGATCGTGACCGAAACCTTGGTCTTTCGCACCTGATTGAGAAAAGCGTCCTGTAAATTCTGCTTATCGGCAGCCATTTCTTATGCCTCGTTTCTTATGCGCAATTTTCGTCCCGCGGTGGCTCTCCGGGTACTTGCGACAAGTATGCGCAAGAATTGTTCCTGCGCCAGTGCAAAAGATACCGAAACGGCCGGGGCTGTTGCGATTGTCGCCGCTTTCGTCAGGCTTCCTCTTCCTCGTCCTCGAAATGCGCCATGCGCGCGCCGGATTTCGATGTGGTGACGACACCGAGCGATTTCAGCTTGCGGTGCAGCGCCGACCGTTCCATGCCCACGAAACTGGCCGTGCGGCTGATGTTGCCGCCGAAACGGTTGATCTGGGTCAGCAGATATTCCCGCTCGAACAGCTCGCGCGCCTCGCGCAGCGGCAGGGTCGCCAGCCCGCCGGTCAGGGTGACGCGCCCCTCCTCCGGGAGGGTGCTGCCCTGCCCCGGCAGATCGCCGGGTTCGATGGGGCCACTGGCCTCGCCCATGATCAGCGCGCCCTCGATCACGTTGCGCAGCTGGCGGATATTGCCCGGCCAGCCCATCGTCTGCATCACCGCGTCGGCCTCGTCCGACAGCGCGCGCAGCGGCAAGCCCTGCGATTTGTTGAAATGTTCGATGAAATGGCGGGTCAGCAGCGGGATGTCCTCGCGCCGGTCATCGAGCGAGGGCACCGCGACCGGCACCACATTCAGCCGGTCGAAGAGTTCCTGCCGGAACCGGCCCGCAGCGATCTCGGTGGCGAGAGCGCGCGTGGTCGAGGAGATGACGCGCAGATCGACCCGCACCTTGTCCGCGCCGCCCACCCGGACGAACTGCTGTTCGGTCAGAACCCGCAGGATCTTGGACTGGGTGCCAAGCGGCATGTCCGCCACCTCGTCGAAATAGACAAAACCGCCGTGTGCCTGCTCCAGCAGGCCCTTTTCCACGCCGCGTTCGGGCGTTTCGCGACCAAACAGCACCTCCTCCATCCGGTCCGGCTCGATCGAGGCCGAGGCGACGGTCACGAAGGCCCCGGTGGCGCGATTGGAGTTCTGGTGGATGTAGCGCGCCGCCATTTCCTTGCCGGTTCCCGGCTCGCCGGTCAGCATCACGCGGGCGTTGGATTTCGTGACCTTGTCGAGGTTGGCCTTCAGCGTGCGGAAAGCCGTCGAATGGCCGATCATGTCATGCGAAGAAACATCGCGCCGCTTCAGCGTGGCGTTTTCGCGGCGCAGGCGCGAGGTTTCCATCGCGCGGGTCACCACGACCGTCAGCTGGTCGATGTTGAACGGTTTTTCGATGAAATCGTAAGCGCCTTGCTTGATTGCCGCGACGGCGATCTCGATGTTGCCATGCCCCGATATGATGATGATCGGCACGTCCGGGTTGTCGCGCTTGACGGTTTTCAGGATGTCGATCCCGTCCATCCGGCTGTCCTTCAGCCAGATGTCGAGGATCATCAGCGCCGGCGGCGCGCTGTTTATCTCGTCCATACATTCGTCGGAATTGGACGCGAGGCGGGTGGGAAAGCCTTCGTCCTTCAGGATGTCCGAGATCAGTTCGCGAATGTCGCGTTCGTCATCGACGATCAGAATGTCAGTCATTTTCCACCTCCCGCAGCTTCCGCCACTCGTTCTTTTGCGACCCTGCCGCCGGCCTTGGCGCGCGGCAGCCGAATTTCGGCCATGGCGCCCGGATGGGCGCCCGGCTGGAACGGTTCGGCATCCTGAAGGGTCAGGGTGCCCCCATGTTCCTCGATGATCTTCTTGACGATCGGCAGGCCCAGACCCGTGCCCTTCTCGCGCGTCGTGACATAGGGCTCGAACAGCCGCGCCCGGTCGGGGGGCAGGCCGATCCCATTGTCCTGCACGCGGATGGTGATCAGGTCGTCCGCGACCCGCATTGTCACCCTGACTTCGGGCGAAAAACCATCAGGGACGCCTTTTTCATGAAGGGATTCAATGGCCTCCCCTGCATTCTTGATCAGGTTCGTGACCGCCTGGGAAATCATCGTCGCATCGAGTTCGACCACGACCGGCCCCTCTGGCAGGTCCGGCACCAGATGCGCGCCATGCAGCGCGCCTTCCTGCAGTGCCACCGCATCGCGCATCAGCCTGGCCAGGTCATGCTCGCGCCGGTCCGGTTCCGGCATGCGCGCGAACTTGGAGAATTCGTCGACGATGCGCCGCAGGTCGCCGGTCTGGCGGATGATCACATCGGTCATCTGTTGGAGAGCGTCGGACTCTGTCCCGACCAGCGGCGCGAACTTGCGCCGGATGCGCTCGGCCGAAAGCTGGATCGGGGTCAGCGGGTTCTTGATCTCATGCGCGATGCGCCGGGCCACATCGCCCCAGGCCGCCATCCGCTGGGCGCTGACCAGATCGGTCACATCGTCGAAGGCCACGACATACCCTTCCAGCCCGCCGTCTTCGTTGCGCCGCATCGCCATCCGCACCAGAAGGCTTTCCAGCCGCCCGCCCCGGCCGACCTTGATCTCTTCCTGGGCTACTTCACCCAGCCCTTCGCGGAGGCGATCAAACAGGGGCGCAAACTCCGGCACGGCCTCGGACAGGATCTTGCCGTGGTCGCGCGCCTCTTCCAGCCCCAGAAGCTTGACCGCCGCGCGATTGAGGAAATCCACCCGCTGCTCGGCATCAAGCCCGACCACGCCGGCCGTGACCGAGGACAGAACGGAATCGAACAGACGGCGGCGGTCTTCGGTGACCTTGTGGCTTTGCACCAACGCCTCGCGCTGCACCGAGAGTTGGCGCGTCATCTGGTTGAAGACCCGGCCCAACATGGCGATTTCATCGTCGCCCTCCTCCTCGATCACCTGTACGCCCAGATCGCCCGCACCCACCCGCTGCGCCGCGCCCGCAAGCCGCCCGACCGGGCGCGACAGGCGTTCGGCGAACCAGAGCCCCATCCAGATCGCCGCCAGCACGAGGATCAGCGCAAAGCCCAGATAGACGAGGCCGAACTCGAAGATGACCCGTCCGCGCGTCGATTCCAGCTGCTGATAAAGACCCACGGTTTCGCGGGTCGTATCGAGCAGGTTCAGGATCTTTCCGTCGACGTTGCGGCTGACATAGAGATAGCGGTCGGGGAAGGCCTCCAGCACCTTCAGGGCGCGGAATTCATTGTTGTCCCAATCCTCGATCAGGACCGTCTCGCCGTCTTTGGCCTGTGTCAGATCTTCCGCTGTCGGTTTCTCGAAATCGAAAAGGTAGCTCCGTTCGCCCCGGGCCCTGATCTCCCCGCCGCCGTCGATGACATAGGCCTCGCGCAGGCCACGCTGGATCTGGCCTTGCCCGTTGATCAGCACCTGACGGAGATCTGCATCCGACATCAGGAAGGCGGCTTGCCGCGCGAGGTTGAGGTAGCCGGCAAGAGCCTGGACATCCGATGTCAGGGCGCGGCGATGTTCGTCCTGATAGGCAACGGCGGCTTCCAGCGAGGTGCCGACGACGCTGCGCACCCGGTCGGAAAACCAGCCCTCAAGGCCGATGTTGAGGGTCAGCCCGGCGAAAACCGCCACGAGGATCGTCGGGAAAAGCGCGATCCCGGCAAATACGCCGGTCAGGCGCAGGTGCAGCCGTGACCCGGCCGACTTCGCCCGCCGCGCCGCGATCATGCCGGCCAGACGCGACAGGACCAGCCCGGCCAGCAACAGGAAATAGACCAGATCGGCGAGCAGCGTCAGGCGCAGGGCATCGGACTGCGCGCCTTCCGCCATCGGTCCCAGCACGATGAAGGTCAGAAGCGCCAGCAACGGGCCGAGCACCACCAGACCGACAGTCGCCACGTTCTGCCACCGCCTTTGGCGGCGCAGGCGGCTGAGCCGTTCCCATGTCCAATGCCGACTGATCCCCTGCAAAGGGTCTTCTCTTTCCCCGCGCGAACGCACGGCACCGCTGATGCCTTCTGCCTGATGGTCTTTCCCGGCCCCGTCTCTGGCTGGTGCCGAACCGCCACAGGTTCTGTTGCTTTATTACATCAACTTGCGGCGCCGTGTCACGCGGATATCCAGATCGGTGATCTTCTTGCGCAAAGTATTGCGATTGATCCCCAGAAGGTCGGCACATCTAGCCTGATTGCCGCCGGTCGCATCCAGGGCGATCTCGATCAGCGGCAGCTCGATTTCCCTTAAAATCCGGTCGTAAAGACCCGGCGGCGGCAAGACCCCGCCATGCAGATCGAAGTAGCGCGCCAAATGACGCGCGACCGAGGCGGAAAGCTTCTCGCCCCCGGCCGCGCGCGGCGGCTCGGCCGTCTGGCCGGTCAGGGCAGCCTCCGTCTCGGCCCGCGTGATTTCCGGCCCCAGCGCGGTCACGGCGAGGCGGCGGAGCGTGTTTTCCAGCTGCCGCACATTGCCGGGCCAGGGATAGGTGCGGATCAGGTCGAGCGCCTCCCCCGACAGACGCCGCTCGCCCAGCCCGTCCCGGGCGGCCCGCGCCAGGAAATGGTCGGCCAGAAGCGGTAGGTCGTCGACCCGTTCCCTGAGCGGCGGAACGGCAAGCGTCACGCCCCCCAACCGGAAATACAGGTCCTTGCGCAACTGCCCGGACGCCAGCCGTTCGGCAAGGTCAGTCTGCGACGTGGCGATGATCCGTGGGCCGGGTTCGGGCATCGCATCGAGCATCCGCACGATCCGGCCCTGCGCCTCGTCGTCGAAATCGGCGATCTCCTCGAAGACCAGCACCCCGCCCCGCGCCCGCGACAGGAGCGAGGATGGTCCGTCCATCGCCTTCATGTCCGCCATCTGGGCGGTGACGAATGGCTGGCCCCGCCGGTCGGAAAAATCATGGATCGCATGGGCAACCAGCGTCTTGCCGGTGCCGCTTTCGCCGGTGATCAGCGCCGGCAGATCGGCATTCATCACCCGCGCCACCAGCCGGTAAAGCGCCTGCATGGACGGGGTGCGGCCAACCAGCGGCAGATCGCTTTCGATCTCGCGCAGCGGCTGGACGGGCGGGGGCGGCGCCCCGCGCCGTCGCTGCACGTCCAGCGCGCGGGCGGCGCGTTTCATCAGGTCCGGCAGGTCGAACGGCTTTGGCAGATAATCCCAGGCCGCCGCCTCGGCCGCCTGAATGGCCGTGACGATCGTATTCTGGGCCGAGATGATGATGACCGGCAGCCCCGGCCTTTGCCGCGCGATGACCGGCAGCGATTGCAGGCCGTTTCCGTCGGGCATCACCACGTCGGAGATGACCAGATCACCCTTCCCCTCCTCCACCCAGCGCAGGAGCGTGACCATGCTCGACGTGGCGTGCACCTTGCAGCCCGCGCGGGTCAGCGCCTGGGTCAGAACGGTGCGGATCGTGCGGTCGTCGTCGGCGACAAGGACGGTTCCGTCCATCTCAACCCTCCTTCGGGGGCGCTTTCGGCAGCGCGATGCGGAATGTGGTGCGGCCGGGCAGGCTTTCGACCCCGATCCAGCCGTCGTGATCGGCGATGATCCGCGAGACGAGCGCGAGGCCAAGCCCGGTGCCGTTCTCGCGGCCTGAAACGAACGGGTCGAAAATGTCTTCGAGGATCGCGGGCGGGATGCCCGGTCCGTCGTCGGTGATCTCGACCTGCACCGGCAGGGTGCGGCTGCCATCCTCGCGCCTGAGCCGCAGGGTCAGATCATAGAATGTATGGATGCGGATGCGCCCGCCACGCCCGCCCGCCGCCTCGGACGCGTTTTTCAGCAGGTTGAGAAACACCTGCACCAGCTGGTCGGCATCGGCCCAGACGGAGGGCAGGGAGGGATCGAAATCCTCGACGAAACCCATGTGGCTGGCAAAACCCAGTTCCGCCGACCGCCGCGCCCGGTCCAGCACGTCATGGATGTTCACGGCGCGTCGTTCCGGCGGCTTCATGTGGCCGAACTGCTCGACCTGTTCCAGAAGTTTCACGATCCGGTGGGTCTCCGCCACGATCAGATCGGTCAGCTCCTGATCCTCCGGCGCGAGGTTCATCGCCAGAAGCTGCGCCGCCCCGGTGATCCCGGCCAGCGGGTTCTTGATCTCGTGCGCCAGCATGTCGGCCATGCCGATCGCCGAACGCGCCGATTTGGTCAGGCCCTGCGTCCGCCCCAGACGGTCGGCGAACTCCCGCGGCGCGACCAGCAGCAGGATGGTGCCGGGGTGTCCGGCCATCGGCGCCGCCTGAAGATTGCACAGGACCGGCGGCCGGTCCCCGGTGCCGACCTCCACATCATTGATGAAAAGCGCCGAATGCCCGGCCCGCATCCGCGCGAAAGCCTCTTCGAGCGGCGCGTCGACCGCCAGCCGGTCGAACAGCGGCTGGCCGATCAAAGACCGGGCCGAGGCATTGATGAACTCCTCCCCCGCCGGATTGACCCCCTCCGCCCGCCCGTCCGCGCCGATCAGGAAGGCCGGGACCGGCAGGGACTGCCAAAGCCGGTCGGGACCGGGGATTGCGGGGCCTGCCATCAGGCGGCCTTCCGCAACGGGCCGGTGAAAGCCTCGGCAATCAGCGCGAAGACCTCCGCCGGGGCGGACGCAACCATCATCCGTGCGCGAAATGCGGGGTCGATGCCCGCCTCTTCGCCATACCAGCCCAGATGCTTCCGCGCGATCCTGAGCCCGAGCGCCGATCCGTAGAAGGACAGGATCGCCTCGTAATGGTCCGCGACAAACCGCGCCAGCGCCGCGCCGGTCGGCACCGTCGGCGCGGGCGCGCCGCACAGGGCATGCGCGATCTGCGCCAGGCGCCATGGCGCCCCCTGCGCGCCGCGCCCGACCATCACGCCGGCCGCGCCCGAGAGGTCAAGCGCGGTGCGCGCCGCATCGGGCGAGGTCACGTCGCCGTTGGCGATCACCGGCATCCGCACGGCGGCGCGCACCGGCGCAATCGCCGCCCAGTCGGCCTGCCCCTTGTAGAACTGCTGGCGCGTCCGGCCATGGACGACCAGCATCCGCACGCCCGCCGCTTCCGCGCGCCGCGCAAGCTCGGCCGCGTTCAGGCAGTCCGTGTCCCAGCCCAGCCGGCATTTCAGCGTCACCGGCAGATCGACCGCGCCCACCACCGCCTCGATCAGCGTCAGTGCATGGTCAAGATTGCGCATCAGTGCCGACCCCGACGCGCCGCCCGTCACCTGCTTGGCCGGGCACCCCATGTTGATGTCGATGATCCGCGCGCCCATGCCGGCCACGATCCGCGCCGCCTCGGCCATCGGCCGGGCCTCGCGGCCCGCCAGCTGGACCGAAGTGGCAATCCCGCCGTCACCCAACCCCAGATCGGTGCGCGCCCTGGCCCGGACCGAGGGCCGTTCCGTCACCATCTCGCCCGAGGCGACCATCTCGCTGACCAGAAGCCCCGCGCCAAAGCGCGCCACCATCCGCCGGAACGGCAGATCGGTGATCCCCGCCATCGGCGCAAGCAGCACCGGCGGGTCCAGCCGCATATCCGCCAGGTGAACGGGCAAATGCCTAATCCTTGTGCAAGACAACCTCTCCCTAACCCCTGCAACCACCGGCCACAACGCACACGCGGCGTAAAATACACCACTTTTCCCAAATGCCCATTTTTTATGCGGAAGGTGCCGGCCCCTGCACCCGCCAATGGCATTGTCACACCGCCCGCGCCCCGCTAGACCGGAAACAACAATCTGGGCAGGCATTCCCGATGACGGAAGACACGGCATTCATCATCGTCGCGGCCGGGCGCGGCACCCGGGCGGGGGGCGACCTGCCCAAGCAATGGCGCCTTCTGGCGGGCGAGCCGGTCCTGGCACACACGCTGCGCGCCTTCGACGGGCTGGGGCGCATCCTGCTCGTCCTGCATCCCGACGACATGGTCCGCGGGCTGGACCTGACCCAGGGCCGGGCCACGCTGGTCGCCGGCGGGCCAACCCGCGATCAAAGCGTCAGGAACGCGCTCGACTGCCTCGACGGATCGGCGGTCGGGCGGGTGCTGATCCATGACGGGGCGCGGCCCTTCGTCTCCCGCGCCCTGATCGCCCGCGTCCTCACCGCCCTCGACCAAAGCGACGGCGCCGCCCCGGCCCTGCCCGTCACCGACGCGCTCTGGACCGGCGCCGCCGGACGGGTCAACGGCATGCAGGCGCGTGACGGGCTGTACCGCGCCCAGACCCCGCAGGGCTTCCGCTTCCCCGCAATCCTCGCCGCGCACCGCGCCCACCCCGGCGGCGCCGCCGACGACGTGGAGGTCGCCCGCGCGGCGGGCCTTGACGTGGCCATCGTCGGGGGCGAGGAGGAGAACATCAAACTCACCTACCCCGAGGATTTCGCGCGGGGCGAAAGGATGCTGGCGGCGATGGATGTGCGCTTGGGCAATGGCTACGACGTTCACGCCTTTTGCGAGGGCGATCATGTGATCCTGTGCGGGGTCAAGATCCCGCATGGCAAGGCGCTGCTGGGCCATTCCGACGCCGATGTCGCCATGCATGCCCTCACCGATGCGCTCTATGGCGCGCTGGCCGAGGGTGACATCGGCCGCCATTTCCCGCCCGCCGACCCGCGGTGGAAGGGCGCGGCAAGCGCGATCTTCCTCGCCCATGCCGGGCGGCGCGCGGCAGAGCGCGGCTACCGCCTGTCGAACGCCGACATCACCATCGTCTGCGAACGTCCGAAGATCGGCCCGCATGCGGCAGCGATGCAGGCCGAACTTGCCCGCATCCTCTCCGTCGCGCCCGACCGGATCAGCGTGAAGGCCACGACGTCCGAACGGCTGGGCTTCACCGGCCGCGAGGAAGGGATCGCGGCCCTCGCCACCGCGACGCTGGTGAAGGGATGAGCGCCTCGCGCCTTCTCTCGATCTGGTTCGGTGCGGGCCTCTTGCGCCCCGCCCCCGGCACCTGGGGTGCGCTGGTCGCGGTGCTGATGGCCCTTGTCATTCACCGCTACGCCGGTTTTCCGGCCCTCGTCCTGGCCACGATCCTCGTGACGGCGCTGGGCTTCTGGGCCTGCGGGCGGGAGCTTGCCCACCGCCCCGGCGCCGACCCGTCCGAAGTGGTGATTGATGAGGTCGCGGGCCAATGGCTCGCCCTGCTCTTCCCCGCCTTCGCCCTCTGGATGCGCGGCTGGGACGGGTTCCTGCCCTGGCCCGCGCCCCTTGCGGCCTTCCTGTTCTTCCGGCTCTTCGACATCTGGAAACCCTGGCTCGTCGGCCGGGCCGACCGGCGGGGCGATGCGGCGGGGGTGATGCTCGACGATCTCTGGGCCGGGCTGTTTGCGGGCGCCGCCGCGCTCCTCGCCGCCGCCCTCTACCACATCCCGCTCGGCTGGGGCTGAGCGATGTCTCCCGCCGCCGCGGCGCTTCTGGAAAAGGCCCGCGCGGCCGGCATCACGATCGCCACCGCCGAAAGCTGCACCGGCGGCATGATCGCCGCCGCCATCACCGACATCGCCGGATCGTCGACAATCTTCGACCGGGGGTTCGTCACCTATTCGAACGCCGCCAAGGAGGCGATGCTGGGCGTCCACCCCGAAACCCTGACCCGCTTCGGCGCGGTCAGCGAGCAGGTGGCCGGCGAAATGGCCGAAGGGGCGCTGACCCGCTCCGCCGCCAGCCTTGCCGTCTCCGTCACCGGCATCGCCGGGCCGGGCGGGTCGGAGTTCAAACCCGAAGGCCGGGTCTGCTTCGGCCTCGCCCGGACCGGACATCCCACAAAGACCGAAACCATGGACTTCGGCCCCCTCGGCCGCGACCGCGTGCGCCGCGCCACGACGGATCACGCGCTGGCGCTCCTGCTGGAGGCCCTTGGCTGATCCGCATTTCCTGTCGAAAAATATCCCCGCCGGAGGCCCCGAGGCCCGCGCGGACGCGGGCCGGGACAAAAGGCGTGGCGCCCGGAACGGGCGCCTCCGCCGGATCAGACCGGACGGCCGTAAAGCGCCTCGGCCCGGGCCTCGAACGCGCGCACCACGCGGCGCATCGCCTCGTCGAAGACAATCCCGATCACCGCCTGAAGGATTGCATTCCTGAACTCGAAATCCACCGAGAAGTCGCACGCGCAGCCGCCGCCCTCGCGCGGGGTGAACTGCCAGTGCGAGTGCAGATGCCGGAACGGCCCGTCAAGATAATCCGTCTCGATCCGGTGCTGCGTTTCATGCAGGACCACCCGGCTGCCGAACTTTTCGCGGAAGACCTTGAAGGAGATCACCAGATCGGCCTCGATCACTTCCGCGCCATCCGGCCGGACGCTGCGCGAGCGTATGCGCGCGGCCGATGTCCAGGGCAGGAACTCGGGGTAGCGCGCCACATCGGCGACCAGCACATACATCTGACCGGCCGTCCAGGGCAGCACCCGCTTTTCGGCATGTGACGGCATTTCCGGCCTCGATCCCCCAGCCCGATCCCCTGCCCAATCCGCGTGACAGTGCCCGCCCCTTTCCGCTAAGGAGAAGCGGAAATCAAGGGGGGCCACATGCCGCACAGACCCTATGTCATCGACGAAATGATCTCGGCCAAGGCCATCGCCGCGCGGGTCGAGACCCTGGCCCGGGACATCACCCAGACCTTCGCGGGCACCGACAAGCTGATCGTCGTCGGCCTCCTGCGCGGCTCCTTCGTCTTCATCGCCGATCTGGTGCGCGAGATCGACCTGCCGGTCGAAGTGGATTTCCTTGAGGCGTCCTCCTACGGCAATGCGCTGGAAAGCTCGCGCGAAGTGCGCATCCTGAAAGACCTGCGCGGCGAGATCGCGGGCCGCGACGTCCTCGTCGTCGAAGACATCGTCGACACCGGCTTCACCCTCTCCCACGTCGTGCGCCTGCTCAAGAGCCGCGAACCGCGCCGGCTTGAAGTCTGCGCGCTGCTCGACAAGCCCTCCCGCCGCGAGGTCGACATCAAGGCCACCTGGACCGGCTTCGAGATTCCCGACGAATTCGTCGTGGGCTACGGCATCGACTTTGCCCAGAGAAACCGCAACCTGCCCCATATCGGCAAGGTGCGTTTCACATGAGCGGGTGCGGTCCTGGGGGACTGACCGTGCGCGCCGCCGCAGAACCAATCATCCGCCGGAGGCAGAAGGCCCGCGCCGATGACCATTGAACGGATGCTCCTGCGCATGGCGCAGTGGGCGCGCAATCCGCCGCCCCTGCGCCGGGTTCTGATCTGGGCCGTCGTGCTGGCCCTCTGCCTGACGCTCGTCGGCATCGAATGGCTGGGCCTCTGGCCCGAGGCCTTGCGGCTCGACAAATCGCGCGGCGGCTTCTGATCCTGTCCGGCCGGGCGCGGCGGCAATCAGCCCCGCCTGTCCCCGGGCCGAGGCATAGCTCCTCGGTGTCTTGTCGAAGACCGGGCCGCAGCGCGCCTCGAACCGGGCGATCCGGCGCAGGACGGCCGCGTGATTGACGCCCAGCCTGCGCGCCGCCCTGCTGACCGTGCCCCCTCGGTCACGGCCAGAACGAAGCGCAGATCGTCCCAGTCGTCCTGAGCCATTGGTTCGTCTCTTTCTGCCCCGGTGCAATCTGTAACGGACCCGGACCGGTTCGGCAAAGACGCACAATCATGCTTTCGGCGAGTGCGATCCGATCACTTTTTCGTGGCCCCAGCGACAAGCGCGCCATGCCGTCGACACTTTATCTCCTGAAATCAGGTCACTAGCGCACACTCCGCTATCCTTGCGTTTTCTCACAGCCGCACCGCACTAATTCCTACTGGTCGCATTGTGAACGCTCGCCCAGCATGTTCGCGAATCCACTGAAAGAATGGGCGCGGTGTCATGAAAACAGGGATTGCGGGCATCGCGTTGGCCACAGCTGCACTCGGCTGTGTCGCACAGGCCCAGGATGCAGGCCCCTTCGCCATGGAGATCAAGGCACGTCAGGGCCTCATGGCCTATCGGGCCGTCAACATCGGGACATTGGCCGGCATGGCCAAGGGCGAAGTCGCGTATGATGCTGCGACGGCGAAAACGGCGGCTGATGCCCTCCTCGCCTCGGCCAGTTTCGATATGTCGATGCTCTGGCCGGCGGGCTCCGACAACAGCGCCAACCCGAAATCCATCGCTGCGGCTGCGATCTGGGCCGACGGTTCGACGATCGGCGATGAATCGGCGAAATTCAAGGCGGCAGCCGCGGCGATGGCCGGTGCGGCAGGCACGGATCTGGCCGCTCTGCAGGGCGCGATGGCTGCGCTTGGCGGTTCCTGCGCAAGCTGCCACAAGGCTTTCAGGGTTCCCTCGAACTGAACGGTGATCAGTCTGGCTGAAGGAGGCGGGCGGCGGCCTCCTTTTGCTTACTCTGCGGAGGACGGGCATGCCGTGGCGCGGCCTGAAGATTGCGGGCGTACTGACGTTCTTGGGGCTGGCGGCGTTTGTCGTGCTGACCCAACCCCGTCGGCTGCCCGGAGATGCCCTTGCCGGAACCACCGGAAACCCGGAACGCGGCACCCGCATCTTCTACGCGGGTGGCTGCGCCGCCTGCCACGCCGCACCCGACGCGGCAGGCGAAGCGAAGCTGGTGCTTGCGGGCGGACAGCGTTTCCCCTCGCCCTTCGGCATTTTCATCGCGCCGAACATATCCCCCGACCCGCAAAACGGCATCGGCGGATGGAGCGCGCTTGATCTCGCCAATGCGATGCTGCGTGGCGTTTCGCCGGAGGGCACGCACTATTACCCGGTCTTTCCCTACGCGAGCTACCGCCGCGCGGAACTTCAGGACATTGCCGACCTGCATGCCTTCCTGATGACCCTGCCGCCGGTTGCCACCCCCAGTCTGCCGCACCAGCTCGGCTTCCCCTTCAACATCCGCCGCACGCTCGGCGTCTGGAAAGCGTTGTTTCTCAGCCAGGACTGGGTGGTTGGCGGCGATCTGACCGATCAGCAGCGACGCGGCCGCTACCTGGTCGAAGGTCTGGGTCACTGCGCCGAATGCCATACGCCGCGCAATGCGCTCGGCGGACTGGAGCGGGACCGCTGGCTGGCAGGCGGGCCGGTGCCCGGCGGCAAGGGCAGCTACCCCAACATCACCCCCGCGAAACTCAAATGGTCCGAGGCCGATGTGGTCGAGTATCTGCAATCGGGCTTCACGCCCGACTTCGACAGCGCCGGAGGTCAGATGGCCCTCGTCGTTGAAAACATGGCGCAGCTGCCAGCCGAGGATCGCGCGGCCATCGCCGCCTATCTGCAGATCGTCGCCCCGGTCGAATAGGATCAGCCTGCGAGGGGCCCCCCTGCTTCTGCTCGGCCGCGCGCGCTTGCCCCGCCCCGCCGCCCCGCCGCCCTGTCGGCACGGCTTGAGGCGCGGAAGCGTTCCGCCCGATCTCGCAGCCCTTTCGTCGCACCCGCCTGAAGCTGGCTTTTCATTGATCCGATCCGGCCTTAGAACAGGTGCATGGATATTCTCGACAAGATCAAAGCCTACAAGCTTGAGGAAGTGGCGGTGGCCAGACGGGCCCGTCCGCTGGCCGAGGTGGAACAGGCCGCACGCGCGGCAGGCGCGGTGCGTGGCTTTCACCGCGCGCTTCTTGCAGCGGAAAGGACCGGCTATGGCCTGATCGCCGAAATCAAGAAAGCCTCGCCATCGAAGGGCCTGATCCGCGCCGACTTTGACCCGCCCGCCCTCGCCCGTGCCTATGAGGCCGGGGGGGCGACCTGCCTGTCGGTCCTGACCGATGCGCCCTCCTTCCAGGGCGCGCCGGATTATCTGACCGCGGCCCGCGCCGCCGTCGCCCTGCCCGCTTTGCGCAAGGATTTCCTTTACGACACCTATCAGGTGGCCGAGGCCCGCGCCTGGGGGGCGGACTGCATCCTGATCATCATGGCCTCCGTGTCCGACACACTGGCCGCCGAACTGGAAGACGCGGCGCGGCACTGGGGCATGGACGCGCTGATCGAGGTGCATGACGAGGCGGAAACCGAACGCGCCCTGCGGCTGAAATCGCCGATGATCGGGGTGAACAACCGCAACCTGAAGACGTTCGAGGTGACGCTCGAAACCACCCGCCGCCTCGCGCCGATGGTGCCGCAGGACCGGATGCTGATCTGCGAAAGCGGGCTTTTCACCCCGGCCGACCTTGCCGGCATGGCCGACTGCGGCGCGCGCAGTTTCCTGATCGGCGAAAGCCTGATGCGCCAGGCCGATGTCGCCGCCGCGACGCGCGCGCTGCTGGCCGATCCGGTGAGGGGCTGACATGGCGCTGACCCATTTCGACAAGGACGGCCACGCGCACATGGTCGATGTCGGCGACAAGGACGTGACCGACCGGGTGGCGACAGCCGAGGTGCGGGTGCGGATGCGGCCCGAGACCTTGGCGCTCGTGACCGAGGGGCGCGCGAAGAAGGGCGACGTGCTGGGCGTGGCGCGGCTGGCGGGGATCATGGCCGCGAAAAGGACCGCCGACCTGATCCCGCTCTGCCATCCCTTGCCGATCACCAAAGTATCGCTCGATCTTGTCGCCGACGCGACCCTCCCCGGCGTGCGGATCACGGCGACCGTCAAGACCACCGGCCAGACCGGCGTGGAGATGGAGGCGCTGACGGCGGCCTCCGTCGCCGCCCTGACCGTCTATGACATGCTGAAGGCGACGGAGAAGAGCATGGTGATCGACGGCTTGCGCGTAGTCCTGAAAGAAGGCGGAAAATCAGGGCGCTACGAGGCGATATGATGATTTCTGTTCAGGAAGCGCTCGACCGCATTCTGGCCATGGCGGCACCGCTTGACCCTGAGACTGTCGCGCTGCGCAAGGCCGCCGGGCGGGTGCTGGCTGCCGCCGTTCCGGCCCGTCTGACCCAGCCGCCCTTCGCCGCCTCGGCCATGGATGGTTATGCGATCCGCGGGGCGGACCACCGCGCCGGACAGCGGCTGCGGGTGATCGGCGAGGCAGGCGCGGGTCATGCCTTTCCGGGCCATGTCCCGCCGGGGCAGGCCGCGCGCATCTTCACCGGCGCGCCCGTGCCGGATGGCGCCGACCGGGTGGTGCTGCAGGAAGACGTCAACCGCGACGGGGACTGGATCACCCTTGGCGACCGTCTGGAACAATCCATTCATATCAGGCCCCTGGGGCAGGACTTTAAGGTCGGCGACCAACTTTCCGCCCCGCGCCGCCTGCGCCCCGCCGATCTGGCCCTGCTGGCATCGATGAACCTGCCCGAAGTGCCGGTGGCACGCCGCCCGATCGTCGCCATTCTGGCCACGGGGGACGAGCTGGTGATGCCGGGCGAAACCCCGCGCCCGGATCAGATCATCGCATCGAACAATTTTGCCATCGCCGCCATGGCCGAGGCGGCGGGGGCCGAAGCGCGGATGCTGCCGATCGCCCGCGACAGCGAGGCAAGCCTGCGCCATGCCTTCGGCCTGACCGCGGGCGCGGACGTGATCGTCACCATTGGCGGCGCGTCGGTGGGCGATCATGATCATGTGGGCCGTGTCGCACAAGACCTTGGCCTGACACAGAATTTCTGGAAGATCGCCATACGGCCGGGCAAGCCCCTGATGGCGGGCCGGCTGGGCAAGGCGGTGATGCTCGGCCTGCCTGGCAACCCCGTCTCCGCCTTCGTGACCGCGCAGCTTTTCCTTCTGCCGCTTCTGGCCCGTCTGCAGGGTCTGCCCGCCGGTCACGACCTGCGAAAGGCCAGTCTTGCCGTCCCGGTCGACGCGAACGGCCCCCGCGCGCACTACATGCGCGCCCGGCTTTTGCCCGGCGACGGCCTGCCGGAGATCACACCGATGGCCAGCCAGGATTCCGCGCTTCTGACCATCCTGAGCGCGGCGGATGCATTGCTGATCCGTCCGGTTGGCGGTCCGGCGCTTCCGGCGGGAACCACGGTCGACTATCTGCCGATCTGACCCTTGCCGATTTTCTTGACACAAACAGAGAACAGTCCTAGAACGGGCGCAGAACAAGCATCGACCACAGAAGGAATGCTGGCAGAATGCTGACGCGCAAGCAGCTGGAACTCCTCGACTTCATCCAGAAACGCATGGACCGGGACGGCGTTCCGCCTTCATTCGACGAAATGAAGGAAGCGCTCGATCTGAGGTCCAAGTCCGGGATCCACCGGCTGATCACCGCCCTGGAGGAACGCGGCTTCATCCGCCGCCTCGCCCACCGTGCCCGCGCCATCGAGATCGTGAAACTGCCAGATGCGATGAGCAAGCCCGGCTTCACGCCCAGGCTTATCAAGGGCGACCGCGCCGATCCGCCGAAAGGCGCGATCCCGGTCGAGGCGGTTCATGCGCTGGAACTGCCGGTCATGGGCCGCATCGCCGCCGGGGTGCCGATCGAGGCAATCTCCGAAGTGTCGCACCATGTCGCGGTGCCGGGCAGCATGCTGTCGGGGCGCGGCAACCACTACGCGCTGGAGGTCAAGGGCGATTCGATGATCGAGGCCGGGATCAATGACGGCGACATCGTGGTGATCCGCGAACAGGCGACCGCCGACAACGGCGATATCGTCGTGGCACTGGTCGAGGGGCTGGAGGCGACGCTGAAACGCTACCGCCGCAAGGGCAACATGATCGCGCTGGAGGCCGCCAATCCCGCCTATGAAACGCGTGTCCTGCCCGAAGGCCATGTGAAGGTGCAGGGCCGCCTTGTCGGCCTGATCCGCAGCTATTGAGCGGCGCGTGCGCTCAGGCGCGCACGTCCACCACGACCCGCCCCCGCACCTGCCCCTTCAGGATCGCCTGCCCCAGCGCCGGCAGGTCGGCAAGGCTGGCTGGCTGCGCCATCGCCGCGAGCTTTTCCATCGGCAGGTCGCGGGCGATGCGCGCCCAGGCGCGTTGACGTCTGGCAAGGGGCTGGGTGACGGAATCGATCCCCAGCAGGTTCACCCCGCGGATGATGAAGGGTATGACCGTCGCCGGCAGCGCCGTCCCGCCCGCCAGCCCGACCGAGGCAACCGCGCCGTTGTATTTCATCTGGCCCAGCAGCCGGGCCAGCATCACGCCCCCCACATTGTCGATCGCCCCGGCCCAGGTTTCGCTTTCCAGCGGGCGCCTGGATGGCTCGGCCAGTTCCTCCCGCGCGACGATGCGGGCGGCACCAAGCGACCTCAGATAGGCTTCCGTGTCGGGCCGCCCGGTCACGGCGGCAACCTCATGGCCCAGGTGACCGAGGATCGCGGTCGCAACCGACCCCACGCCGCCCGCCGCCCCGGTCACCAGAACCGGCCCCTGCCCCGGCTGAAGCCCATGATCCTCCAGCGCCATGATCGCCAGCATCGCGGTCAGGCCCGCCGTGCCGACCGCCATCGCCTGCCACGTCGTCAGCCGCTCCGGCAGCGGCACCAGCCAGTCCGCCCTGACCCGCGCCTTTTCGGCATATCCACCCCAGTGAATCTCGCCCACCCGCCAGCCGGTCAGCACCACCCTGTCGCCCGGCTGGTAACGCGGATCGCGGCTTTCCTCGACCCGGCCCGCGAAGTCGATGCCGGGCACATGCGGCCAGACCTTCACCAGCCCGCCGCCATTGCCCAGGCACAGCCCGTCCTTGTAGTTGAGTGTCGAATAGTCGACCGCGACGATCACATCGCCTTCGGGCAGCTGATCCTCGGACAGGGTCTGAACGCGGGCCGAAGTTGCCCCGGCTTCGTCCTTTTCCACCACAAGCGCGCGAAACATCCGATCCTCCCGGTCCTTGCCGTCAGACCATGGGGCGGCGCGCCCCGACTGTCAAAGGGCCCGATCGGAGAAGCGCTGCCTGAGCGCCCGGCAGGCGGCGCCAAGCAGCCCCACATCGCTGCCCACCGCCACGAAGGTTGCGCCAAGTGCCAGGTAACTCTCCGCCAGCGCCTGATCGAAGGTCAGGATCCCCGCGGCTTTTTCGGAAGCGACGATGGTTGTTATCGCGGCCTCTATCGCGGCCCGCACCGGTGCTGCCCCCGAATTTCCGGGAAAGCCCATGTCGGCGGCCAGATCAGCAGGGCCGATGAAGACGCCATCCACCCCTTCCATCTGCAGGATCGCGGGCAGGGCCGCCAGCCCCGCCCGGCTTTCGACCTGCAGCAAAAGGCAGATCTGCGCGTCGGCCGTCGCAACATAATCCGCAACCGCCCCGAACCCGGAGGCACGGGCCAGCGCCGCCCCGACGCCGCGCTTGCCCTTCGGCGGATACTGGACGGCGGCCACCATCTCGCGCGCTTGGCGCTCGCTTTCGATCATCGGCACAAGGATCGTCTGCGCGCCGATATCGAGGATCTGCTTGATCATCCAGACCTCGCCAACCGGCGGCCGCACCACGGCGTGGGACCGCCCGCCGATCGCCGTCAGCGCGGCAAGCGTGGAGCGGATATCGTTCGGCGCATGCTCGCCGTCCACCACCAGCCAGTCGAACCCGGCCCCGGCGCACAGGCCCGCCGCGTAGGGATCGGCCAGGCCCAGCCAAAGCCCGATCTGCGGCTGGCCGGCCTTCAGCGCGGCTTTGAAGGAATTCTGCGGCGCGGGCATCGGCGATCCTTTCAGGCGAATGTGCAGCCGACCCGCCCGAAGCGGCCGAAGTCGGCGTCGATGACCGAACCATTAGGGCATTCGACCGGGCGAATGAAAGAGCCGGAGAGGATCACCTGCCCCGGTTCGATCCGTTGACCATAGCGGCCCATGCGCTCGGCGAGCCAGACGATGCCGGTGACCGGGTCATCCAGAACACCCGCGCCAAGGCCGGTTTCCTCGACCATGCCGTCCAGGCTGACGATGGCGCCGGTCCAGCGCAGATCGACCGCATCAGGCCTGTGCCGCTCGGTGCCAAGGACGATCCCGGCATTGGCGGCATTGTCGGAAACCGTGTCGACCAGGGTGCGCGATCTGCCGGTCGCGGCGTCGCGGCGGACGATGCGCGTGTCGAGGATTTCGAGCGCCGGGGCCACGGATTCGGTCGCGGCCAGAACCTGGTCCCGGCTGACCTTGCCGTGAAGCGGGGCCTTCATCACAAAGGCGATCTCTGCCTCGATCCGTGGCTGGATGAAGCGACCGGCCGGGATGGTCGCGCCGTCGGCGAACTCCATGTCATCCAGCAACACGCCGCTGTCGGGGGTCGTGATGTCCAGCGCCTGCTGCATCGCGCGGGAAGTGAGGCCGATCTTCCAGCCGATCACCCGGCGGCCGGGTTCGGCCAGCTTCCGCGCCACCAGCGCCGCTTGGATGCGATAGGCGTCGTCCATGTCCGCCTCGGGGAAGCGCCGCGACAGCAGGCCGGTCTGTATCCGCGTCTTTTCCGCCCGGTAAAGCGCCTCAGCCGCCTCGGCCACCTGGGCATCGCTCAACATCACGGAACCTCGTCGGCGATGGTGTTGCGCAGCAGGCCGATCCCTTCGGCCTCGACCTCGACCACATCGCCGGGTTTCAGCCAGATCGGCGGATCAAACCGCGCGCCGGCGCCGGTCGGTGTGCCGCATATGATCACATCGCCGGGCACGAGCGTTGTGAATGTCGAGATGTAAGATATTATTTTCATGAAAGAAAAAATCATCCGGCTGGTGCGGTCCTCCTGGCGGACTTCGCCGTTGACGCGCGTGGTCAGGCGGATATCAGCCAGTTGTGCCTCGTCCGTGAACGGGACCAGCCAGGGGCCGAGGGCGCCGGAGCGGTCGAAGTTCTTGCCCTGCGTCACGTTGAATTTCGCGTGCCGCACCCAGTCGCGCAGCGTGCCCTCGTTACACAGCGTCAGGCCCGCAATGTGCAACAGCGCGTCGGCCTCGCTGATCCGCCGCCCGCCCTTGCCGATGACGATGGTGACTTCGCCTTCGTAGTCGAGCTGGTGCGATTCCGGCGGGCGGATCAGCGGCCGGTCGTGCCCGGTGAAGGAGCGCGGGAACCGGATGAACAGCGAGGGGTTGGGCGGAGCCTCCTGCCCGTCCCTGTATTCGGCGTTGCGGTCGGGGAAGTTCACGCCGACGCAGATGATCTTTTCCGGCGCGGGGATCGGAATTTCATAGGCTACCTCCGCTGCCCCGAAATCCGCCGCCAACCCCGCGGCGCGATCGGCGAGGGGCGCCAGCGCGCCCGCCTCGACCACTTCGCGCAGGGTCGGGAAGGCCTCGCGGGCCGACAGATCGACGATGCCGGCGTCGGTTTCGACACCCCAGCCGGGGCGCCCGCTGCGGGTGAAGGACAAAAACCGGGTCATGGTGCGACGATCGGCTGGGCTTTCAGGACCGGGGCACGGGGGCTCAGACCGGCGAAGGCCGATCCTTCCTCGAACCAGCTGCGCGGCGCGGGCGCCCCCCAGAGCGTCTGGCGCTGCGGGTCTTTCAGATCCCACCTGATCGGCTCCAGGTCGGGGTCGACCGTCTGATAGTCCGAACAATAGATCTCGATCCGGTGGCCGTCCGGGTCGCGGATGTAGAGGAAGAAGGCGTTGGAAATCCCGTGGCGGCCCGGTCCGCGCTCGATATTGGCCAGATAGCCGGTTGTCGCCATCAGATCGAGCAGGTCGATGATGTTGAGCGGCGTCGGCACCCAGAAGGCGGTGTGATGCAGGCGCGGCCCCAGCCCGTTGGTGAAGGCCATGTCATGCACGCCCCCCTTGCGGTGCATCCAGGCCGCCCAGAGCCGCCCGCTTTCCTCATCCTCGGTATATTCGGTGACGCGGAAGCCCATCTCGTTCCAGAAGCCGACCGAGGCGTCGACATCCGGGCTGAACGTGTTGAAATGGTCGATGCGGAGCGGCTTCACCCCCTTGTAAAGCGCATATTTCTGATGGATCGGCGGCAGCCGGTCCATGCGCGCATAGAACTCCAGCGGCACACCAAAGAGGTCGGTCGTGCGCAAGGTCCGGCCCTGATAGGGACGCTCGATCCAGCCCACGGGCCGACCCTTGCGCTTGAAAAAGGCCTCCGCCCGGTCAAGATCGCCTTCGTCATAGACCTTGAAGCCCAGCACGTCGGCACTGGCCGCGCCGGCCTTCTTCAGCACGATGCAATGATGGCCGCGTTCTTCGAGGGCGCGCAGATAGATCTCCTCCCTGGTTTCTTCCGTGACCTGAAGACCCAGCGTATCGACGTAGAAGGTCCGGCTTGCCGCCAGATCGGTGACGGCGAACTCGACATGGCTGAGGCGGACCGTATTGAAGTCCGGGTAAAGGTTCGGGGCGGGAACGGGCATGGGTCAGCCTCCAAGCTTCGGAATGGTGTGCGCTGTGGTCGCGAAGGCTATGTTCTTGGTTTCCATGTAGAAATCGAAGGACCATTCGCCGCCGTCGCGGCCGATCCCCGAATTCTTCACGCCACCGAAAGGCGTCGGCAGATGGCGGACATTTTCGGAATTCACCCAGATCATGCCCGCCTCCAGCGCGTCGGAAAAGCGGAAGGCGCGGGTGACATCCGCGGTCCAGAGATAGCCGGTCAACCCGTACTGCACGTCATTGGCCAGCGCGAGCGCCTCGGCCTCGTCCTTGAACGGGATCGCGGTCAGGACCGGGCCGAAGATTTCTTCTTGCGCGATGCGCATCCCATTATGGGCGCCGGTGAAGAGCGTGGGCGCGACATAACAGCCGCCCCCCGGTCCTTCGACCTTCGCCCCGCCTGCCGCAATGATCGCGCCCTCGCCTTTGCCGAGGGCGATATAGTCCAGCACCTTTTGCTCATGGACCGGATGGATCAGCGGCCCGATCACCGTATCGGGGTCGAGCGGGTGGCCGACCTTGATGCGCCTGGCCTTTTCCGCCACCAGCGCCGTGAAGCGGTCATAGACCGAAGCCTCCACCAGCAGCCGCGAGGAGGAGGTGCAGCGTTCGCCGTTCAGCGAATAGATCATGAAGACGGCGGCATCGGCGGCGCGTTCCAGATCGGCGTCGGCAAAGACCACCACCGGGTTCTTGCCGCCCAGTTCGAAATGCACCCGCTTCAGCGTCGGCGCGCCCTGCGCCATGATCATCGACCCGGTGCGGCTTTCGCCGACAAAACCGATGGCCTTGATCAGCGGATGTTCGGTCAGGGCCTTGCCCGCCTCCTCCCCCAGCCCGTTCACCAGATTCCAGACGCCGGGCGGCAGTCCGGCAGCCTCGGCAATCTCGACCAGGAGACGGGCGGAGAGAGGTGAAAATTCCGCGGGCTTGTGGACGATGGTGCAGCCCGCCGCCAGGGCGGGGGCGATCTTCCAGGTCGACAGCATGAAGGGCGTGTTCCAGGGGGTGATGATCCCCACCGGCCCGATCGGCGTGCGGGTGGTCATGTTGACCTGGCCTTCGGCGCGCAGGCTCTTGCCGTCCCGCGCCTCCGGCGCCTTGTCGGCGAAGAAGCGGAAGTTCTCGGCCCCGCGCAGCGCCGCCTTCGACATGAATTTCAGCGCCTGTCCGGTGTCCATCGCTTCGACGAAGGCAATCTCCTCGGCCCGTGCCACGATCGCGTCGGCGATCTTGTGCAAAAGCTTCTTCCGCGTGGCGCCCCGCATCGCCGCCCAATCGCCGAAGGCCGCCTTGGCGGCTTTCGCCGCACGGTCCACATCATCGGCCCCGCCACGCGCCACCTGCGCCAGCGGCCGAAGGTCGACGGGCGATATGGTCTCGAAGGTCCAGCCCGACGCGGCAGGCACCGCCTGTCCGGCGATGTGGTTCAGGACACCATCACGGGCGAACCGTTCCAGATAGGCGTCCGCCCGTCTCACGTTACTGTCCAAGGTCGACATGGAACCCTCTGCCCTCACGTTTGCTTGCCGGCGCCGCGCAGGCGCGAATGGATGCTGTTGGTCTTCCAGCTGAAACGCCCGTCGATCTCCTCGATCGACAGGGACAGCGCGAAATGCGGACCCGCGAGCCGGGCGGCAAAGAACTGCTCCGCCGCCGCCATCAGCCGCTGCCCCAGCGCCCGCCGCTCGATCTCGCTGCGCCCCTGCCCGATCCGCAGGCGCAGATCGGCGAAGGCGTTGTCCGGCAGTCGGTCCGCGATCACGCAAGTAACAGCGGGAAACGCGCGCACCCGCACCGCGCCAAGCTCAAAAAGCCCGCTTTCCAGGAGCGTCCGGTGCAGCACCTCGCAAAAGCGCTGCATCTCGGCCTCGGGTGCCAGATTGGCCGAATGTTCGATGGTCAGATGCGGCATGTTGCCCTCCAGTTAATTAACATGTTAATCTAAGTCCAGGCCCTGTCAAGCACCCCAGGCGGGGACAAAGCTTGCCCTGCCCCATCCCCGATCTGTTTGATCCCGGACTTTGATGGTGCAATCTTCTCCATGGAATGGAAGGAGGCATTATGGGCCAGATTCTTCATGGGAGCGCCACCACGACAGCGGCAGCCCCGGCTGGATTCGGTCAAGCGCCTGAACCTGCGACTTTTCATCCACGCACAGAACGGCCGCCCGCTCCGGCGGGTCGAGGTACAGCCCGACGATCTCGGGGGCCTTCTCCTCGAACAGCGGGTCGTTCGTGACCTTGAAGCCGCGCACCAGGTGCGGCTTGAGACCGGCTTCCGCCCAGATGCGGCCGACGCTCGATGGCGAGATGCCCACCGCCTCGGCCATCGTCGAGGGCTCCAGTGGGTGGCATCGGGCGGCGTCTCCCGCACCGTCCTGGCGATCACCTTCAGGCGCACCTCGCGCGGCAGCGGCGGCACCCGAGACGGCCGGGTCTTGTCGCGCAAGAGCCCGGGCACGCCCTCGTCGAGATAGCGCTGCTGCCAGCGCCAGACCGCCGGCTTGGACGTGTTCGCGCGCCGCATGATCTCGCTGGTGCCGCAACCTTCCGCCGTCGCCAGCACGATCTCGGCGCGCCAGACAACCTTGCGCGGCGTGTTACGGTCGGCGCACAAAGCTTCCAGTTGCGCACGGTCGGCGGGGCCAAGGTACAGGCACATGTCATCGCGTCTCATGCCCCAAGCATGACACAGTTACCCTGTCGAACGGGTCCATCATGGCGACGCCGAGGCAGGCGCGCAGGTGCAAGACATAACGATCATCGCCCCAGCGCTGCCCCCAGAAGTGGACATCCGGTTTCGTGATGGGGGCATTCATCTGGTTGAAACCCTGTCAGTGATGCTGCCCGCTTCCAATGGTTTCGGTGTCGTCATTGTTCCCGCATCCCTATGCCCAGCCCGTGGTCCCGTATCGCTTCAGGTTCGGACGGGAACGGCCGAAGTGCGATGGGCTGAGCGCGCCGTCATCCTGTCGCACCAGCTTTTCCTGGTATTCCAGCGTCTGCTGGAAAAGGCGCTGACGCGCGACCAGTGGCTCTGATGCTGTAGACGCCCCCCGGCGGCATCGGTGTGCTATGGTGGGTTTGCTGTAATCCACGATGGGAGGCGTCTATGGGCGAAGTTACCACGATCGGGCGCGCCGCGGACTTTCGGGATGGCGGCTGCGGTGCCGCATGGCGCGATCGCAGCACCGAAACGGCCCCATCGGCATCGGTTCCGCCGCAACCTGCCGCATTCAGCGCTGGCGCGGGTCGAGCGCGTCGCGCAAGCCGTCGCCGATGTAGTTGATGCTCAGCACCGTCAACGAGATGGCAAGGCCGGGGAACAGCACGCGGTTGGGGTCCATCTGCATGTATTCCACCCCCTCGAACAGAAGCCGCCCCCAGGTCGGGAAGTCGGGCGGAAAGCCGAGGCCAAGGAACGACAGCGCGCTTTCGGTGATGATCGCCGAGGCGAAGCCAAGCGTCGCGGCCACCATCACCGGCGACAGCACGTTGGGCAGGATATGGGTCAGGATGATCCGCAGGGGCGGGGTGCCGATCGAGCGCGCGGCCAGCACGAATTCGCGTTCCTTCAGCGCCAGCACCTCGCCGCGCACGACGCGGGCGGCCTGCATCCACGAAGTCAGGCCGATCGCGCTGACGATCAGCAGGAAGGTGCCGATCTCGATCCCGAACACCCCGGCCAGCGCGTCGCGAAACAGCATCACCATCACCAGCAGCAAGGGCAGCAGCGGCAGCGCAAGGAACAGGTCGGTCAGGCGCATCAGCGGCCCGTCCAGCCAGCGCACGAAACCGGCAAGCACCCCCACGGTGGTGCCGACCAGCACCGCGATGGCCATCGCCACCAGCCCCACCGCCAGCGACACCTTGCCCCCGGCCAGCATCCGCGCCAGCGTGTCGCGGCCAAGCTGGTCGGTGCCCAGGGGATGCGCCAGGCTGGGGGACAGGTTGCGCGCGCGCATCATGTCGGCCGCCTTCGGCTCGATGAAGGCCGGGTCGATCCGCCAGAGCCACGGTCCGATCAACACCGCAAGGACCAGCATGATCAGCACCGCCGCTCCCACCATTGCCCCGCTGTGATGGCGAAACTGGCGCCAGACCCCCGCCCAGGGGCTGCGTGCACGTTCGGAAAAGGCGCCGGAGCTTGTCTCAGTCATAGCGGATCCTCGGGTCCATCATGCCGTAGAGCAGGTCGGCAATCAGATTGAAAAAGACGATCAGCGCCGCGAAGATGAAGGTCAGCGTCTGCACCATCGGCAGGTCGCTGGCGATGATCGCGCCGATCAGCGCGCCGCCGATGCCGTTGATCTTGAACACCTGTTCCACGATGATCGAACCGCCGAAGATCGACGGCATCCCCAGCGCCAGCACCGTGATCACCGGGATCATCGCATTGCGCAGCGCGTGTTTCAGCACCACCGTGTGTTCCAGCGCCCCCTTGGCGCGCGCCGTGCGCACGTAATCCTGTCCCAGCGTGTCGAGCATGGCAGAGCGGGTGTAGCGGCTGATCTCGGCGGCATGGAACAGCGCGATCACCGTGACCGGCAGCGCCATCTGCCAGACCTGCCGCGACAGGCTGGCGAAATCGGTCACCTTCAGCGAGGCGTCGTAGTAGGACGGGAACCAGCCGAGGTTGACCGCAAAGATCACGATCAGCAGGACGCCGGTGAAGAAGGTCGGCACCGAATAGCCGATCATCGCCACGAAGGTGCCGAACTGGTCGAACCAGGAATACTGGCGATAGGCGGAATAGATGCCGATCGGCAGGGCGATGGCGGCGGCGATCAGATAGCCCGCGCCCACCACGGTCATGGTGCGCGCCAGCCGGTCGCCGATCACGTCAAAGACCGGGGCGCGGCTTTGCCAGGACAGGATGCGCTGCTGGTCGCCGCCGAGCGTGGTGCCGAACCATCCGTCGATCAGATAGGCGGGTTCGACGATGAAAAACTGTTTCAGCCAAAGCAGATAGCGGAAGAACACCGGCTGGTCCGCGCCCAGCGCGGCGATCATCTTGGCGCGCGTTTCGGGCGGGATCGAACGGGGAATCTCCGACATCGGCGATCCGGGGGCCAGATCGACCATCAGGAAGATGACGAGGCTGATCAGCAACAGCGTCGGTATCGCCAGCAGCAGCCTGCGAAGCGCGTAGGTGAGCATGAGCGTCGGACTTTCCCGGGGGATGCAGAAAAGGAAAGCGGGCGGGGCAACGTGCGCCCCGCCCGCCGCGATGGGTGTTTACTTCACCCGGTTCCAGTCGGCCACGTTCCACATCTCGCTGTCCCAGGCGTTGACCTTGACGCCGCCCAGCGTGTTCGACATCGCCGACAGGTTGCCGCGCAGGATCAAGGGCAGGATCACCATGCCATCCTTGGTCAGCATGTCGTTCATCTGCTTGGCGATGGTGGCCCGCTCGTTCATGTCGAAGGTCTGGCTCAGCTTGGCCGACAGGGCGTCATAGTCCGGGCTGGCGAAGCGGTTGTAGTTGGTGCCGATCCACTGGGTATCCGGGCGCGGCGCCTTGTCGGTGGTCAGCGCGGCAAGATAGGCCTCGGGATCGGTGCCGTCGAAGTTGTTGGCGTGCATCTCGACATCGGCATAGAACTTTTCCGCCGTGTCCGGCGAAGCCGGATCGCCGCCGAAGAACACGCCGGGGTCGATGCTCTTCAGCTCGGTCTCGACGCCGATCTCGGCCCACCAGCCCTTGATCAGCGCCTGGAAGTCCTGCCGCACCGGGTTCACCGTGGTCTGGTACAAGAGCTTCAGCGGCAGGCCGTCCTTGTCGCGCACGCCGTCGCCGTCGGTGTCGGTCCAGCCCGCCTCGTCCAGCAGTTTCTTGGCGCCCTCGATGTCCTGGGTCAGGCAGCCGGTGTTGTCCGAGGCATAGAAGGCCGGGGCCGGCACGATGTTGCAGTTGGGCGAGCCGCCCGCGCCATAGCCGATGTCGTTCAGCGCCTGGCGGTCCAGCGCCATCGACAGCGCGCGGCGCACCCGCACGTCCGACAGCCGGGGGTTGGGGAACTTGGCGGTCGACCGCTCGCCTTCGGCCAGATCGGGCGAGGGATCGGTCAGGTTCAGCTCCAGCCGCTCGATGTTGGTGCCGAAACCCATGATGAAGCTGCCCTTGCCGGCGGCGACCATCTGCGCCTGCAATTCGGGGTTGATCTGGGCATTCCAGGCATAGTCGAATTCGCCGGTCTCCATCACGCCCCGCGCCGAGGCGATGGAATCGCCGCCGCCCTTGATCATCGCGGTCGCAAATTCCGGCTTGGCCGCATCGCGGTATTCCGGGTTGGCCTCATACTGCACGGTGTCGTTGACCACAAAGCCGGTGACACGGAACGGTCCGGTGCCGATCGGGGCGAAGTTCTGCTCGGTGCAGGCGGCCGCCGCCGCGCCCATGCAGTTCTCGAACTGCGCCTTCTGCAGGATCGGGGTCTGCGAACCGACGAAGGCGTTGAACGGGTTGGCCTTCGGGGCCGTGAAGGTGATCTTCACGGTCAGGTCGTCCACCGCCTCGATCTTCTCGATGCCGTCGAACTTGAAGGCCTGGGCGCAACCGCTGTCGGTCTCGGTGCAATAGGCGCCGGTGAACACCACGTCGGCAGCCGTGAACGCCGTGCCATCCGACCATTTGACGCCGGGCAAGAGCTTCCAGGTGATCGACTTGAAGTCAGCCGAGATGCCGCCGTTCTCGACGCTGGGGATTTCGCTGACAAGACGAGGATAGACCGCGCCGTTCTCGTCGAAGCCTGCCAGCGGTTCCAGCACCATGCTCGCGGCATAGACATCCTTGGTGCCGCTCGACAGATAGGGGTTCAGTGTCGAGGTGGCCTGCGGGAAAGTGATGCGCAGTTCGCCATCGGTGCCGCGGCCCCCGGCGAAGGCGGGCAGGCCCGCCAGGGCCAGGGCGGTGCCCATCCAAAGCATCGTTTTCGTCTTCATCGTCAGTCTCCTTGTTGAAGTGTCACATTTTTTATGGTTACGCCGGTTGGTCCGGCGGCAGGCTTGTCGGGCGAAAAAAGATGGCAGGCCACGAACCGGCCCGGCTCGACCTCGCGCAGGTCGGGCGGGTCGGTGCGGCAGCGGTCGAAAACCTTCGGGCAGCGGGTGTGGAAATTGCAGCCCGGCGGCATCCGCGCCGGCGAGGGCACATCGCCCTTCAGGATGATCCGCCCGCGACCGCCCGCCCTGCCGCCGGTCCCGGCCCGGTCCACGCGCGGCAGCGCCGACAAGAGCGCCTCGGCATAGGGATGCAGCGGGCGGGCATAAAGCGCGTCGCGCGGACTGAGTTCGGCAATGCGGCCAAGATACATCACCGCCACCCGGTCGGCGATGTGGCGCACCATCGACAGGTCATGGCTGATGAACAGGTAGGTCAGGCCAAACTCGCGCTGCAATCTTTCCAGCAGGTTGACGACCTGGGCCTGGATCGACACGTCAAGGGCCGCAATCGGCTCGTCGCAGACAATGAATTTCGGGTTCAGCGCCAGCGCGCGCGCGATGCCGACCCGCTGGCGCTGGCCGCCCGAGAATTCGTGCGGAAAGCGGTTGACAAAACGCCGGTCCAGCCCGACCGCATCCATCAGTTCGCGCACCCGCTCGGCCTTGCGTTCGGCGGACCAGTCGGTATGCACATTCAGCGGCTCGGCAATAATGGCCGAGAGCGTAAGCCGCGGGTTGAGGCTGGCTTGCGGGTCCTGGAATACCATCTGCATCGCCGGACGCTTGCGGCGCAGCGCCGCCGGGCCAAGCCGCAGCACATCCTCGCCGTCGATGGTGACGCTGCCCGCCGTCGGCTCGCAGAGCCTGAGCAGCGCCCGCCCGACGGTGGACTTGCCGCAGCCGGATTCGCCCACTAGGCCCAGTGTCTCGCCCCGGTCGATGCCGAAGCTGACCCCGTCGACCGCCCGCACGGCGCCGACGCGGCGACGAAACAGGCCGGCGAGGACCGGGAAATGCATCTTCAGCCCCTCGACCTCGACGAGCCTGCGACCGACCGGCACCTCATCCATGCGTCACCTCGAGCGATCTGTCCGCTGCGACCCGGTGGCAGGCGACGACATGGGCTGTCCCACCCGCAGCGGTGTCGCCGGCCCCGACCGCGCAACAGGCGGGATTGGCACAGTCGCATCGGTCATGCGCCTCGGTGCAGCGGTGGCGGAACGGGCAGGCGGTCGGTGCCGCGGTCAGGATCGGCGGCTGGCCCTCGATGGTGAAAAGCTGCGCCGGCCGTGCGCCGTCAAGCGAGGGCACGGTGCGCAACAGCGCGCGCGTGTAGGGATGGCGCGGGTTGCCGAACAGTTCGGCAACCGGCGCCTCCTCGACCACCTGACCACCATACATCACCATGACCCGGTCGGCGATCTCGGCGATCACGCCGAGGTCATGCGAAATCCAGATGATCGCCATGCCGAGTTTCTGGCGCAACTCGCCGATCAGTTCGATGATCTGCGCCTGCACCGTCACGTCGAGCGCGGTCGTCGGTTCGTCGGCGATCAAGAGGTCGGGGTCACAGGACAGGGCGATGGCGATCATCACCCGCTGCCGCATGCCGCCGGAAAACTGGTGCGGATAGGATTTCAGCCGGGCGCGCGCGTCGGGGATGCCGACCAGTTCCAGCAGCTCGACCGCCCGGTCCATTGCCGCGTCGCGCCGCAGCCCCTTATGCCGGATCAGCGGTTCGGCGATCTGGTCGCCGACCGTCAGCACCGGGTTCAGGCTGGTCATCGGATCCTGAAAGACAAAGCCGACCCGAGCGCCGCGGATGTCGGCCAGTGCGCGCGGCGAGAGCTTCAGCAGGTCCTGCCCGTCCAGCAGCACCTCGCCGCCGCGCACGTCGGCGGGCGGCGAGGGCAGAAGGCCCAAGAGCGACAGCATCGTTACCGACTTGCCCGATCCGCTCTCGCCGACCACGCCCAGAAGCTCGCCCCGCATCACGCGGAAGCTCACGTCGTTGACGGCGTGAACCTCGGAACTTCCGAGCTTGAACACGGCCTTCAGCCCGCGCACGTCCAGGACAGGCTGCGCCGTGCCCGCCGTCATGCTTGGGTCGCAGTCCCTGCATGGGTGGCATGATGACCCGTCCCGGACGGGGCGCAGGTGCAGGCCGCGTCCGTCGCATCATCCGCTACCGCAGGCGCGGCATGGGCATGGGCCTTTGCGGCGACCTTCGCGTCGGCGCCCTGCGAATCATGGCCGGTCTTGGCCTCTGTGGCGGATGGTTTGCCGCAATCGCACATCTGTGTAACTCCTTCGTTTGAGGATGCCAAACGGTGCTAAAGGGTTCCAACACTGGAAGGTCAAGGGGTTTTGAGGCGCAAAGATTGATCGTCTCCAGGGGCGAAAACGGGGCCCGACTGGTCGTCGTTTTCCGCGACGCACGGCTCTGTTGATGGCGTGAATGTCCTCTCTTTCTGTGATGGCTTCAACAAACATCACATTGGCACATTGCGATGCCGTCAGGAGGGGCATCCACGCCATCAACCGAGCCTTCGCGACGTTCCAGACCCGCTGGGTCGCCTGGCGTCCGGCCTGACGCGAAAATGTGAGCAGAAAAACCTTGACCCTGTAGCCACTAGAGCAATCAACCTTCAAATACACTGACGAGGAAATGATCATGACACCGCCAACCGCACTTCCAACGCCTACTGCACAGGGGATGCTCTGCCCGGTCTGCCAGGTCAATCTGGTGATGTCCGACCGGATGGGGATCGAGATCGACTATTGTCCGAAATGCCGGGGCGTCTGGCTGGACCGGGGCGAACTGGACAAGATCATCGAGCGCAGCCTGACCGAGGCGCCGATGGCCGCGGCCCGGCCCTTGCAGCCCGCTCCGCCGCCAATGCAACCTTCGGGCTATGCGCCCGGCTATCCCGGCGGCCATGGCGACAGCCATGGCGGGGGCCACCATGGTGGCGGTCATGGGGGCAGTCATGCTAGCAAGCATGGTGGCAGCCACGGCCGGTCCTATGGCTCGGGGCATCATCGCTCCTTCCTCGGGCGGCTGTTCGACTGAGCCAGACGCCGGCGGCAACAGAGGGGCGGATGATGGGCACAGGACATGGCGTGGCGATCGCGCCGACGGGAACGGCGGCGGGCCGGCACCGGCGCAGCCTGACGCTGGCGCTAGCGCTGACCGGCAGTTTCCTGCTGGTAGAGGTGATCGGCGGCCTGGTCACCGGCAGCCTGGCGCTTCTGGCCGATGCCGCGCACATGGCCACGGATGTCGGCGGCCTGGCGCTGGCGCTGGTGGCGATCCGCTTTGCCGAACGCCCGGCCACGCCCGAGCGCACCTTTGGCTATGTGCGCTTCGAGGTGCTGGCGGCCCTGACCAACGCGGTCGTGCTGCTGCTTTTGACCGTCTACATCCTGTACGAGGCTTACCGGCGGTTCCAGGATCCGCCCGAGATCATCGGCGGGCCGATGCTGGCGGTGGCGGTGGTCGGACTGACGGTGAACCTGATCTCGATGCGGCTCCTGTCGGCGGGATCCGAGGAAAGCCTGAACCTCAAGGGCGCCTATTTCGAGGTCCTCAGCGACATGCTGGGCTCGCTTGGCGTGATCGTGGCGGCGGTGGTCGTGCTGACCACCGGCTGGACGCTGGCCGATCCGATCATCGGCGCCGGGATCGGCCTCTTCATCATCCCGCGCACCTGGATCCTGCTCAGCCAGGCGGTGCACATCCTGATGGAGGGCACGCCGCCCGAGGTCGACATCAAGCTGCTGGAAGAGAAACTGCTGGCAGTGCCGGGGGTGGCGGCGGTGCACGACCTGCATGTCTGGACCATCACCTCGGGGCTGGACGCGATGAGCTGTCATCTGGTGGTGGCGGACATGGCCGCGGGACGCGATGCGCTGCTCGCGGCGCAGGCGGTGATGCGCGATGGCTTCGGCATCAGCCATTGCACGATCCAGATCGAGGACGCGGCGCTGCGGCTGGCCGAGGGCGAGACGAAACTCTGAGAGGAAGGAACACAGCATGGGTCATCACAAGAGCCGCCATCGCCCGCCGTCGCGCCCGCCCTATGACGGCGGCTATGACGCGCCGGACGGCCGCGGCTATGATCCGCGGGACTATGGCCCGCCGCCGCGCATTCCCCTGATCGTCATTCTCGGCGCGCTGGTGGTCTGGACCTTGCTGGCCTGGGGGATCTGGGCCGTGACCGATCCGCTGCTGGCCTGGGCAGGCGGCATGGTGGCACCGGTGCTGAAGGTTGGGACGGCTGTGGGTGGCACGGTCGGTCTTGGCAACGAAGTGGGTGCGGTGATCGAGGCCTCGCGCGCCGAAGGGATCGCACAATGGCTGCTGGACGTTCTCGGCTGGATCGCCAAGCCTGCCATCGTGGTCGTCTGGGCAATAGGGGCAGCGGCAATCCTGCTTTCCCGCCGCCTGCTGTCGCGGGGCCTGCTGTCACGGCTGCTGCATTAGTGGATTGATCGCAACGAAGGAGTCCGGAAATGGATTCCCTTGTTCTGTTGACTGTGCGATTGAGGGGTATGCGCACGGGAACTCAGTTCACCGTCACGCCGGCTGATCACGATCGGCTTGAGACGATCATCTCGGCCCCGGCTTCGCCGCAAAAGCATGTCTGGCGGGCGCGAATCTTCCTATGGCCTGCCGACGGAATCGGCAGGAGTGCGATCATGGGGCGGACAGGCAAGTCGAAGACCTGCGTCTGGCGATGGCAGGAGCGGTTCATGGTCAAGGGTGGCCCGCCACAAACGCTGGACCTTCCACTTCGCGCCGACATCAAGCCCATGGCTGAACGCCGTCGAAGGCTTCTTCGCCAAATTCACCCGCCGCAGGCTGAAACACGGCGTCTTCCGATCCGTCAAAGACCTCGAAACTGCCAACACCACCTTCATCGACACCCACTATCACAGCGAAGCCAAACCCGTCACATGGCGCAACCGTCACATAGACACGGATCAACGGCCCTTCGATTTCGATCCGCGCCCGCGATGCTTTGGGGTCACGCGCACATTGAACTCGGCTACCGGCCGGGCAGGTCTGAAAGGTCTGTCACTTCCAACCGATGCAGCACGCCGACCACCGTCGGCGAGAAAAAACGGCCGGGTTGCCCCGGCCGTTCTCGAGCTTACTTGCGGATGGATCAGCCGCGTTCGCCTACGGCCGCCTCCGCCGCCGCAATCGCGGCCTTGCGGGCTGCGATCCGTTCGCCGGTGGGCGGGCCTTCGAAACGGCGGTTCTCGACGGTGACCCAGAGGATCAGCGCCAGGATGATGAAGCCCAGAACAATCCACTGCACGCTGTCGTTCGGCGGCTGGATGGCGATGTAGAAGATGATGCCCATGCCGACGACCGAAAGCACGGTGACGAGCTTGTAGACACCCGCAGACATGGCCCATGGACCGGGAGTCGGCCATTTCGGCCCGCCAAAGGCCAGCATTCCGGCCACCAGCGGAATGGTGAACGAGAGGAACAGGAACACGAGGGTCGAGTTCACCACCATGAAGTAGAGGCTGAAGGACGAGCCGCCCTTCACCGGGATGAAGCTGACCGCGATCACATAGAGCAGGCAGATCGCCGTTGCGGTCCAGATGGCGCTGACCGGGGTGCGGAAGCGTGGCGACACGGTGGCCAGCATCTTCGATCCGACAGGCATCCCGCCGTCGCGGCTGAAGGCGAAGAGCATCCGGCTGGCCGAGGTGACGGTGGCCAGGCCACAGAGGAACTGCGTCACGAGGATGCCGAGGTAGAGCACCGCCTTCAGGCCGGGCGGCATGATCGCGTTCATCGTCTCGAAGAAGACGTTGACGCCCTTCGCGGCATAGCTCGGCATGTCCGGGATCGCCAGCGCGATGGCGCTGACCATGATCCAGCCGATCAGCGAGGACCAGAACACCGAGGTGATGATCCCGTTCGGCACCGACAGCGCGGCGCCCTTGGTTTCCTCGGAGGTATGGGCCGAGGCGTCATAGCCGGTGATCGTGTAGACCGGCAGCAACAGGCTGAGCAGGAAGAGATAGCCGATGCTGTCCGACTGCGGGAACACCCCGCCGCCGGCATCGCCGGAATAGTTGGTGAAGGTCCAGAGCCGGGTGATGTCGATCGACGGCGCGAAGTAGAGCGCGGCGAGGATCAGAACGGCGGTCGTGGCAAAGATGATGTAGCCCGAAATGTCGGTCAGGAACGTCGTGACGCGGATGCCCACATGGTTGAAGATCGCCTGCGCGACGGTGATGACGATCACGAAGCCGACGATCCAGCCGGCACCGGTGGTCATCCCGATCGTCGCGCCGAAGGTGCCCTGGAAGAAGAAGGCGGTGCCGAGGTTGATCGCGCCCAGAACCGTGATCAGCCCGAGCAGGTTCAGCCAGGCGGTCAACCAGCCCCAGAAGCGGTTGCCGAGGATCGAGCCCCAGTGGTAAAGCCCACCCGCCGTCGGGAAGGCGCTGGCGATCTGCGCCATCGACAGGGCAAACATGCCCGAGATGATGCAGCCGACGATCCAGCCGATGCCGGCCCCGGCACCGCCGATCGAGCCGATGGCCTGGCCGTAGGAGTTGATCCCGCCCGACAGGATGTTGATGATCGAGAAGGAAATGGCGAAGTTCGAGAATTTCGACATGCTTCGCGACAGTTCCTGCGCGTAGCCCATGCCATGCAGGACCTTGATGTCCTCATGGTGTTCGTTGTCCGAGTATTTGTCCGACATGGTTCTTACCCCTCCGAACCGTGGTTCTTCCTGTTGAAATTGTCTTGGGCGGTCGTTGAGTGCCGCCTGCCGGGATGAAACTACGAAATTTACGATACGGCAAGCTCTGAATAAATCTTTTCAGGACTGCACTCTTGACGTGTTTTATCCGCATCAACGGCAGCCGGGAACGAATTTGGCCCGAACCTGCGCCGAAAGAACCAAAGTCCACCCGCCCTTCCCGCCAGCCGCCCTTGACTTCGCGCGCCTCGGGCGTTCTATCGGCGCGATCAAATTTCGTCCTGTCCGAGGTTCGCAATGCACGCCTACCGCAGCCACACCTGCGCCGACCTGAACAAATCGAACGCGGGCACGAACGTCCGCCTGTCGGGCTGGGTGCACCGGGTGCGCGACCATGGCGGGGTGCTGTTCGTCGACCTGCGCGACCATTACGGGGTGACGCAGGTGCTGGCCGACAGCGACAGCCCGGCCTTTGCCGACATCGAGAGGCTGCGCGCCGAAACCGTGGTCAGGATCGACGGGCGGGTGAAGGCGCGCGATGCTGCGCTCGTGAACCCCAAGATCCCGACCGGCGAGATCGAGGTCTATGCCGCCGCGGTCGAAATCCTTGGACCGGCCGAGGAACTGCCGCTGCCGGTCTTCGGCGATCAGGACTACCCGGAAGAAACCCGCCTGACCTACCGTTTCCTCGACCTGCGCCGCGAGGGGCTGCACCGCAACATGATGCTGCGCTCGAACGTGGTGCGGTCGATGCGCAACCGGATGTGGGCGGCGGGCTTCAACGAATTCCAGACGCCGATCATCACCGCGTCCTCGCCCGAAGGGGCGCGCGACTTCCTCGTGCCCTCGCGCCTCCATCCCGGCAAATTCTACGCCCTGC